>NZ_RCNX01000083.1:98083-297017 GCF_004307595.1 Pseudomonas sp. Sample_23 | reverse complement strand
ATGCCCGCACTTTTTTTCCGGATGCCGACATGACTGCCCTGAAGAACGACCGTTTCCTCCGCGCCCTGCTCAAGCAACCCGTTGACGTCACCCCTGTGTGGATGATGCGCCAGGCCGGTCGCTACCTGCCGGAGTACCGCGCCAGCCGCGCCCATGCCGGCGACTTCATGAGCCTGTGCATGAATCCGGAGTTCGCCTGCGAAGTCACCCTGCAACCGCTCGACCGCTACCCGCAACTGGACGCGGCGATCCTGTTTTCCGACATCCTTACCATTCCCGATGCCATGGGCCAGGGCCTGTACTTCGAGACCGGTGAAGGCCCGCGCTTCAAAAAAGTTGTCAGCACCCTGGCCGACATCGAAGCCCTGCCGATCCCGGATCCGCACAAAGACCTCGGCTACGTGATGGACGCGGTCAGCACCATCCGTCGCGAGCTGAACGGACGTGTGCCGCTGATCGGTTTCTCCGGCAGCCCGTGGACCCTCGCCACTTACATGGTTGAAGGCGGCTCGTCGAAAGACTTCCGCAAGACCAAGGCGATGCTTTACGACAACCCGCAAGCCATGCACCTGTTGCTCGACAAATTGGCGCAATCGGTGACTTCGTACCTCAATGGCCAGATCATGGCCGGTGCGCAAGCGGTGCAGATCTTCGATACCTGGGGCGGCAACCTGTCGGCGGCGGGGTATCAGGAATTCTCCCTGGCCTACATGAAGAAAATCGTCAGCGGCCTTATCCGCGAGAACGACGGACGCAAAGTGCCAGTGATTCTGTTCACCAAGAACGGCGGCCTGTGGCTGGAAAGCATCGCCGAAGCCGGCGCCGACGCCCTCGGCCTTGACTGGACCTGCGACATCGGCAACGCCCGCGCCCGTGTCGGCGACAAGGTCGCGCTGCAAGGCAACATGGACCCGACCGTGCTCTACGCCAAACCGGAAGCGATCCGCACTGAAGTCGGGCGCATCCTCGCCAGCTACGGCAAGGGCAGCGGCCACGTGTTCAACCTTGGCCACGGCATCACGCCGGAAGTCGATCCGGAACATGCCGGCGCGTTCCTGCGTGCGGTGCATGAGCTGTCGGCGCAGTATCACGAGTGATCAGCGCCCAGTAAAAAACGCCCGGCCAAATGCCGGGCGTTTTCTTTTGCACGGTCTAATGTCGTACCCAAATCAACTGTGGGAGCGAGCCTGCTCGCGAAAGCGGTGTGTCATTCAACACTGATGTTGCCTCACACAGTGCATTCGCGAGCAGGCTCGCTCCCACAGGGATTTATCTCAGGCTTTGACACCCTGCAACGGCGGCAACTTCGCCAACTTCAACGCCACCAGCAGGGCAATCAGCAACAACGCACCAATGAACAGGCCGATGCCATTCCACCCACCCAGATGCCAGAACACCCCGCCCGCCGTCCCGGCAATGCTCGAACCGGCGTAATAACTGAACAGATACAGCGACGACGCCTGACCCTTAGCGGTCAACGCGCGCCGGCCGATCCAGCTGCTCGCCACCGAGTGCGCGGCGAAGAAGCCGAAGGTGAACACCAGCATGCCGACGATCACCAGCAACAACGAGGTGAACATGGTCAGTGCCAGTCCGGCGAACATCAGTGCAATGGTCGCCCAGAGCACTTTGCGTCGCCCCAGCTTGTCCGCCAAAGAACCGATTTTCGCCGAGCTGTAGATCCCCGACAGGTAGACCACCGAGAGCAACCCGACAAATACCTGATCGAGGTTGTACGGCGCCGCCAGCAAGCGGTAGCCGATGTAGTTGAACAGCGTGACAAACGCGCCCATCAGCACAAACGCTTCAAGAAACAGCAGCGGCAGGCCGGCGTCGCGAAAGTGCATGGTGAAGCCGTCGAGCAGGCTGCGCGGGTGCAGCGAGCGAGCGCGGAAGTTGCGCGACTCCGGGAGTATCTTCCAGAACACCGCCGCTGCGACCAGCGCCAGACCGCCGATCACCAGCATCGCCGTGTGCCAGCTGACGAAGTCGATCAGCACGCCAGTTATCAAGCGTCCGCTCATTCCGCCGATCGCGTTGCCGCCGATGTACAAACCCATCGCCAGGCCGATGTGTTGAGGATGGATTTCTTCGCTCAGATAGGTCATCGCCACCGCTGCCAGGCCGCTCAATGACAGGCCGATCAGCGCGCGCATGATCAATACGCCGTGCCAGCTCGGCATCATCGAACTGGCGATGGTGCACAACGCGGCAGCGAACAGCGCCGCGACCATCACTGGTTTACGGCCGATGCGGTCGGAAATCGGCCCGGTGATCAGCAGACCGAAGGCCAACATGCCGGTCGCCACCGAGAGGATCAGACTGCTCTGCGCCGCGTTGATCCCGTATTCGTGGGACAGCAGCGGCATCATCGGTTGCACGCAATAGAGCAGCGCGAACGTCGCAAAGCCGCCACAGAAAAGCGCCAGCACTGTGCGCATGAACGCCGGCGTACCTTTTTCGATGTAGATCTCCTGCAGCTCGGCGAGAGCATCGTCGTCGGCAGGGGGCGGGATTTCGTGGGCAAGGGGCGCGACAGCAGTTTTCACTTCAGACCTCGGAAAGCACAGCCGGGCAGGCAATGAAAAAATCATATAGCTGGCTAATGTTTCTATCCAATATATTGTTCGACCTGTTTGATAGCTTCAGCGACCTAATGGTAATCCTATGGAACTGCGTCATCTGCGTTACTTCATCGCCGTCGCCGAAGAACTGCATTTTGGCCGGGCCGCACAGGTGCTGGGCATCTCCCAGCCACCGCTGAGCCAGCAGATTCAGGCGCTGGAGCAACAGCTCGGCGCGCGATTGTTCGAGCGCACCAATCGTCGGGTCGAGTTGAGCGAGGCCGGTCGCCTGTTTTTGCAGGAGGCGCGGCTGGTGCTGGCACAAGTCGGCAAGGCAGCGGACGTCGCCCGCCGTGCGCAACTTGGCGAGCTGGGCGAGTTGAAGATTGGCTTCACCTCGTCTGCACCGTTCAACTCGACCATTCCGCAGGCGATTTTTTCCTTTCGTCAGCGCTTTCCGGCGGTGCATCTGAATCTGCGCGAAATGAGCAGCACCATGGTCGCCGATGCCTTGGTGGACGAGTCGATCGAGGTGGGCATCATGCGCCCGCTCGGATTGCCGGATTCACTGAGTGTTGTGGAGTTGATGCGCGAGCCATTGGTGGCGGTGCTCAGTTCCAAGCATCCGTTGGCCCAAGGCAGCGACGAAGGCCTGTTTCTCTCGGCGCTGGCGCTGGAACCGTTCGTGTTTTTTCCGCGCAGTTATGGCAGCGGGCTCTATGCACAACTGCTCAGTCTGGCCCGTGATGCCGGCTTCAGCCCGCACTTTGCCCAAGAGGCTGGCGAGGCGATGACCATCATCGGTCTGGTCGCAGCGGGCCTCGGTGTGTCAGTGCTGCCAGCGTCCTACCAACGCATGCGCATCGACGGCGTGGTCTACCGCCCGTTGCTCGATCCCGAAGCGATTTCGGCGGTGTGGCTGGTGCAGCGCAAAGATCAGAAATCACCGATGGCCAAGGCGTTTGTCGAACTGCTGACGCGCAAGGTTGAGCCTCTGACGGTGTGAAGGCCGCTGGCGCTTTCGCGAGCAGGCTCGCTCCCACAGGGAAACGCATTCCAAGGTGGGAGCGAGCCTGCTCGCGAAGGCGTCGGCCCAAACATCACAGATTTCAGGGCAACCGCACCAAATCCCCCTTCAACGCCACCCGCGTGACAAATATCCCCGCCCGGCACTCGTACGTATTCAAATCCTTGCGCACATGCTGGTCGTAGTAACTGACGATATTGACCACTGCATTCGCCCCGACCCGCTTGGCATCAGCCTGCAATTTGATCAGATTCGACTGCAACACCCATTCACACGAAGCCTGATCGCTCTTGTTGAAGCCGTTGGTTTTCAAATCACTGACCACCCCTCGGCGCAGCAACTGCTGAGTGCCCTGCGGCCCGTTGCCGATCAGGTAGAACTTCACACTGCCATCCAGCCGACCGGCGCGAATCGCGTCCGACAGCACGGTTTCGAAAGGCATGTACATGAGGTTGGTGGCATGGCTGGCACTGGGCAGTAGCGCGAAAAGCGCTGCGGCGATCAGGGCTTTCACTTGCATGGTCATCTCCTTTGACGGTGAAAGAGACTGCGAGGGCAGGTTACGGTGCTGCGACCTGCATCAGCGAGTGTAGATGCTGTTCAATCAGCGCAAAAAAAGGGCGCCAAACGGCGCCCTTTGTCATTTCTGGCGTTTACTGAACCTTCGCCAGATCACCCTTCAGCGCAACGCCCGCCATGATCGCGCCGGCGTGGCATTCGTAGGTTTGCGCGTCCTTGCGCTCGTTGCGCTTGTAGAAGCTGACGATGTTGGTCACGGCGTTGGCGCCGGCGTTCTTCGCGGCCTGGTGCAGGCTGATGATTGCCGATTGGGCGACCCATTCGCAGGCGACTTCGTCGGACTTGTTGAAGGCGTTGGTTTTCTTGTTGGTCACGGCGTCGGGGCTGACCACGGTGACTTTGCCGGCCGGGGTGTTGCCGGCCAGATAGAATTTCACACTGCCATCGATCTTGCCGGAGCGGGTGGCTTCGGCGACGGCTTTGTCGAATGGCAGGTAGACCGCCGTGTCGCGGGCCTGGCTGATCGCTGGCAGGGCGCAGAGCAGCAGGGTGACGGCGGCGAGTTTGTTGAAGTGCATGTAGGTCTCCTTGACCTGGATTGATTCGGTTATGCCCAGCGGCGGAAGATCAACGAAGTGTTGACGCCACCGAAAGCGAAATTGTTGTTCATCACGTAGTCGTGATGCATCTGACGAAACTCGCCGCGCAGGTAATCGAGCTTGCCGCAGTGCGGGTCGACCTCGTCGAGGTTGAAGGTGTGCACATAGCGGTCGCTGTTGAGCATCTCGATGCTGAACCATGATTCCAGTGCACCGCAGGCGCCGAGGGTGTGGCCGAGGAAACTCTTCTGCGAACTGATCGGCATGTGTTCGCCGAACAGGCTGCTGGTGGCCAGGGTTTCGGCGATGTCGCCCTGTTCAGTCGCGGTGCCGTGGCCGTTCACATAGCCGATGGCGTCCGGGGTGAGGCCGGCATCTTCCAGGGCCAGCTCCATGGCGCGGCGCATCGTGAGCTGTTCCGGGCGGGTGGTGTGCTGGCCGTCGGCGTTGCTGCCGAAACCGACGATTTCCGCGTGAATGTGCGCGCCACGGGCGAGGGCGTGTTCCAGCTCCTCAAGCACCAGCATGCCGCCACCTTCACCAATCACCAGACCGTCGCGGCCCTTGTCGTACGGGCGAGGGCTGGTCTGGGGTGCATCGTTTTTCAGGCTGGTGGCGTAGAGCGCGTCGAACACCATGGCTTCGGTCGGGCAGAGTTCTTCGGCGCCGCCGGCGAGCATCAACGGCAGGCGGCCGAACTTGATTGCTTCGTAGGCGTAGCCGATGCCCTGGCTGCCGCTGGTGCAGGCGCTGGAGGTGGGGATCAGGCGCCCGGTGAGGCCAAAGAAAATGCTGATATTGGCGGCGGTGGTGTGCGGCATCATCCGCACATAGGAGTTGGCGTTCAGGCCCTCGGCCACCGAGTTGAGCAGCATGTTGCCGAACGCTTTGATCTCGTCAGTGCTGCCCGTGGACGAACCACAAGCAACGCCCATGCGCCCGTCCTTGATCGATTCGTCACCGAGCAGGCCAGCGTCAGCCAAGGCTTTTTCCGCCGCGCCGACCGCCAGTCGCGAAACCCGGCCCATGCTGCGCAACTGCTTGCGGGTCCAGTGCGACGGCACGAGAAAGTCATCGATAGGCCCGGCCAGACGCGTGTTCAGCTCAGTGAAGCGATCCCACTCGTCCATGCGACGAATGCCGCTGCGATTGGCCGCGAAATTGCCGGCAATGGTCGGCCAGTCGCTGCCCAGCGAGGTGATGCCGGCCATGCCGGTGACGACGACGCGCTTCATCAGCACAGGCCTCCGTTGACCGCCAGCACCTGGCGGGTGATGTACGAGGCTTCCGCCGACATCAGGAAATTCACCGCAGCGGCCACTTCCTCAGGGGTGCCCATGCGTTGCGCGGGGATCATTTTCATCAGTTCCTCCACCGGCACGTTTTCGTCGAGCATGGCCGTGTCGATCAGGCCAGGGGCGACGCAGTTAACCGTAATTTTGCGCTTGCCCAGCTCGATCGCCAACGCCTTTGCCGCACCGATTACGCCGGCCTTCGAGGCGCTGTAATTGACCTGGCCACGGTTGCCGATCAGGCCCGACACCGAGGTGATGCAGACGATGCGCCCGGCGGCGCGACGACGGATCATCGGCATCATCACCGGGTGCAGAACGTTGTAGAAACCGTCGAGGTTGGTGCGCAGTACCACGTCCCAATCGTCATCGCTCAGCGCCGGAAACGCGCCGTCGCGGGTCAGCCCGGCGTTGAGCACCACGCCGTAATAGGCACCGTGATTTTCGACATCGGCTTCGAGAATGCTTTTACAGGTTTCACGGTCGGCGACGTCGAATTGCAGGATGCGCGCGCGGCGGCCCAGTGCTTCGATTTCGGCCTGCACCGCTTGGGCTTCGGTCATGCCGCTGCGGCAATGCAGGACGACGTCATGCCCGGCTTGCGCCAGACGCAAGGCAATGGCGCGGCCGATGCCACGGCTGGAGCCGGTGACCAGTACGGATTCAGTCATCGTGCGACTCCTTTGTCTGTTGCAGATATTGGTTGGCTTGTGGCGGACGGAACACGTTCAGCCGGGCGCTGGCATGAATGCCGTCGCCGTGGATGTGACATTCGAATACGCCCATTCCGTTGTCGTCTTCCAGTGAGCGCAGGCCATGGATGGTCAGCTCGCTGCCGGGCGCAAAGGCTTCGACGTTGCACTCGAATTTGCGCGTGCCGAGGAGAAAGCCCAGCTCCGGCGGATTGCCTTTTTGCCGGGCGTGGCAACCGGCGAAAGCGGCGACGCTCTGCGCCATCAGCTCGACGCCGACCCACGCCGGCAGGCTGCCGTCGGGCAGGTTGAACAGGCCATCGGGCTTGACCGTCAGGCGGGTAAAAATCTGCTCATCGTCAAAGCGCTCGATGGCGTCGATCAGGATCATGTCGCCGGCATGCGGCAGCAGTTCGGCGAGCGGCCAGTGGCTCATGGTGCGTCTCCGATAATCAGGCTGACGTTGTTGCCGCCGAAAGCGAAAGAGTTACTCATCAGGTAGCGCGGTGCAATGGACGTCAGGCGTTCGCTCGCGGTCACCCACTTGAGTGGCGGCAGCGCGGGATCGGCCTGGCCGTCCCAGATGTGCGGCGGCAACGCCTGTTCAGGGTTTTCGGCACTCAGGCTCAGCCAGCAGAACGCCGCTTCCAGCGCGCCGGCGGCGCCGAGGGTGTGACCGGTCAGCGGTTTGGTCGACGAGCAGGCGACGCCTTCGGGAAACAGCGCCGCGACCGCCAGACTTTCCATCGCGTCGTTGTGCTGGGTCGCGGTGCCGTGCAGGTTCAGGTAGTTGATTTGCCCGGCTTGCAGATGCGCGCGGCCAAGGGCTTTCTGCATCGCTTGCAGAGCGCCGCGACCGCTCGGCTCCGGTGCGGAAATATGGTGCGCATCGGAGCTCGCGCCCGTCCCCAGCAGGGCGATTCCCGGGCCTTCGCCGCGCTGTTTGCTCATCACGAACAGCACCGCTGCTTCGCCGATATTGATGCCGTTGCGGTTGGCGGAAAACGGATTGCAGCGTTCGTCTGAAACGGCTTCCAGCGAAGAGAAACCGTTCAGCGTGAGCTTGCACAGACTGTCGACGCCGCCGCACAGCACCGCATCGCACAGACCCAGATCGAGCAGACGCTGGGCGCTCATCAGCGCGCGGGCGCTGGAGGTACAGGCAGTGGAAATCACGTAGGCCGGGCCGCTCAGTTGCAGCCATTCGGCGAGAAAATTCGCCGGGGCGCCGAGTTCCTGCTGGCGATAGTCGTACTCGCGAGGAAATTGCTGTTCGCGGATGTAATGCGCCAGACCCCGGCTGGCCTCGTCGATACCCGAGGTGCTGGTGCCTAGCACCACGCCTATGCGCTCGCGGCCGAAGGTCTGGATCGCACGATCGATGTCGGCTCGAATCTGCAGCGCGGCTTCCAGCAGCAGCTGATTGTTGCGACTGCTGTGCTCGATCAGTTCGGCCGGGATCGGCGCTAATTCACCGTGCACGCCGGCGACAGGCAGCTCACGTTCGGCGACCCAGCCGGACTCGCGGCGCATGCCCGAACAGTCGCCGGCAAACAGATTGCGCGCGACTTCAGACTTGTCGCGGCCCAAAGCGCAGATCACGCCGAGGGCATTCAGGTAAGCGGTCATGGCGTCGATTCACCTAACTGGGAAACGCGATAGTGCGGGCCTTGGGGCAGATTCAATTGAAAGCTCAACGGTTGTGAATAGCGGATGTTCCAGCGCGCCGGCAGTGAACGCTGATCGGCCTGTTGCCGGGCGTCGGGATAATTGCGCAGCAGTTCGGCGGAAGGCGTCAAAGCGAACAGCAATGCGGCGAACAGCTCCCGCGCTTCCGGGTTCGGCGGCAGCAGACCGTCGGCCTGCCAATGCCCGTCGATCAGTTGCTGGCGGGCCTGTGGAATGCCCAGCGGATCCATCATCGACCAGCGCGTGCCGGCGCCTTCACGCTGGATCACCAGCAGCCAGTCCTGACGCTGCCCGGCCTGCTCGCGTTCGATGTGCAGTTGCAGCGGCAGAGGCAGCGTCGGGTTGGCCGCTGGTAGCGGTGCCTGGCTGGCGCAGGCACTTAACAGCAAGGCTGACAAAACGATCGCCAGCCACCCAGCAATCCCTGTGGGAGCGAGCCTGCTCGCGAATGCAATCTGACATTCGCCACCTTTGCTGACTGATACACCGCTTTCGCGAGCAGGCTCGCTCCCACAGGGTTTCAGGTGTTCAGATCGATAGCCGTACATCAGACAGATTCCTGCAATGGCTTTCGCGCGACGACATTCACCAGCGTCTCTTCACGCTCACCGAATGGCTTGGGTTTGCTCAACCCCAGCCGCTCCAGCAAACCAAAATCCTTCGACCGACTCCACCACAGATACGGGTAGGACACATTGCGCTCGGCAAACTCGAAACCCTGCTCGCGGATCATCTGCAGATAGCCGGCGGCGCTCTTCTGTACGTGCATCGGATGGCGGAACAGCCAGCGAATCACCCAGGTATCAATGTAAGCCTCGGTGGATTCGGCGAACAGCAGATAGCCGCCCGGCTTGAGCACGCGATAGAACTCGGCCAAAGCCTTTTCCTGCTCGACCAGATGATGGAAGGTCTGGTGGCAGAACAGCAGGTCGACGCTGGCATCGGCGACGTTGAGCGTGGCGCAATCGCTGCCGATCAACTCGACTGGCATGCCCAGGCGGGTGGCCTCTTCGGCGCTGAGTTGCAGGCTGTGCGGGTCGGCGTCGACACCGATCAGGCGCTGCGGGGCGAAGGTCTGACGCAGGTGGCCGAAGGACTTGCCCTGACCGCAACCGGCGTCCAGCAGCACCGGGTGTTCCGGCAGCGGCTCACTGAACAAGCCACGCAGATCGTTGATCGCCACGCGCAGCACATGGTGCTGCCAGGTGTGGCTGCGCAGGAACCAGAGACCGAAGCGGGTTTCCTCGACGTAGCTGTCGCTCAGGTAATTCATGGGGTGTCCTGCGCGCAGAGTTGGGAAATCATCTTCAGCCGGCGCCGCGCTTCGCTGACAAACGGGTTGCGCTCGTCCCAGGCGTAACCGGCGAGGATCGAGCAGATCATCCGGCGAATTTCCGCCTGGCTGTCCTCGTAGAAAATCACGTCCTGGAAGGTGCCGGCGTACCAGCCTTCGACGTAGCAGCGGAAGGTATCGACGCCGCGTTTCAACGGTTCGGCAAATTCGCTTTGCCAGTCCACCGTTTCACCCTGCAACTGACGGTGCAGCACGCCGGCAGCCATGCTCGCCGAACGCATGGCGATGGTCACGCCGGAGGAGAACACCGGATCGAGAAATTCTGCGGCGTTGCCCAGCAGCGCGAAGCCCGGGCCATGCAGGGTTTTCACATTGGCCGCGTAGCCGCCGAGGGTGCGCGCCGGGGTGTCCCAGACCGCGTTGTTCAGAACCCCGGCGAGGCTTGGCGTCTCGGCGATAAAACTGCGCAGGCAGGCATCCAGGTCGCTGTCGCGGCCCTGAAAATGTTCCTCAGCCGCCACCACGCCCACCGAGCAGCGGCCGTTGCTGAACGGGATGGTCCAGAACCATACATCGCGATGCTCGGGATGGGTGGTGACAAGGATCTTTTCGCGGTCGAACGCCGGATTGTCGATGTGATCTTCGACATGGGTGAACACCGCCTGGCGCACCGGGAAATTCGAAGGCGCTTCGAGGTCGAGCAGGCGCGACAACACGCGGCCGTAGCCGCTGGCGTCCAGGACGAAATCGGCTTCGACGCGGTACTCGCTGCCATCTTCGCGGCGCACGTCAAGGAGTGGTTTCGTCTGATCGAAATCGACGCTGACGATCGCATCGCCATAACGGATTTCCGCACCTTGCAATGCTGCTTGATCGGCCAGCAACTTGTCGAAATCGGCGCGCTGCACCTGGAACGTGGTCGGCTTGCCGGCGGTGAAGGTGTCGCCAAAATCGAAGGCGCTGTAGCGCTCGCCCCAGGCAAACGCCGCGCCGGTCTTGCGCTGGAACCCGGCGGCGTTGACGGCGTCGAGCATGCCGGCTTCTTCGACGAAATCCAGGCAATGGCTGAGCAGGCTTTCGCCGATGGAGAAGCGCGGGAAGTGCTGGCGCTCGAGCACCAGCACATCGTGGCCCTTGCGCTTGAGCAGGGCGGCGGCGATAGCGCCGGACGGGCCGGCACCGATGATCACGACCTGACGGGATTCCATTTCAACGATTGGCACGTGAGCTCCGGGGCAGAGGACTGTTCAGATTCAGGGGCGCGCGATGCAGGCCGATCAGGGCCGGCAGCAGCGTCGCGATCAGGCCCATCAGCATCAGCGCGAAATACAGCGCCGGAGTGATGAGCTGTTGTTGCAATAGCAGATTGAGAAAGACGATTTCGCTCAGGCCGCGAATGTTCAGCAGCACGCTTTCGCGCCAGCGGCTGGCACCCGCGAACGAGGCGCCAGCCCAACCGAGGCCGAGCCAGTTGCCCAGCAGTTTACTGGCAATCGGCAACAGCAGCAGCGCCGCCCACTGCCCGGCGCCAAGGCTGGCGAGGGCGCTGTGCACGTCGATCTGGACGATACCGAACGTGAGGATCAGCGGGATCGCGATCCACGTCTGCAAGCGGCTCATCCAGCGTGCCGGCAACGGCAGCACCAACGGCACTTTCAGCAGCGCCATGCACAGCAGATAGCCGATGCCGAAAATCAGCGCGTTGAGTTTGTAATGCTCGGCCATGACCAGCAGGGCGAAGAAGCCGAGGCTGTAGGTCAGCGGGCGACGCACGCGCAGCAGGTGCAAAAGCAGTGGCACGCCGGCCATGGCCACAGGCAGCAACAGGCTGCTCAAGTGCAGACTGCCCTGGGCGAGGCCGAACAGCGTCCAGCAAGTCAGATCGATAAGGATCGCGGTTTGCACCAGACGCCGTGTGGCAGCGGGCGGGTAATCGATATGACGCAGATACAGGTACAACACCGGGATCGCCGTTATGGCGAAGACCAGTCCGATCGCCAGTGCGTTGAGCCACGGCTGCGCTGGCAGCAACCAGTACGCAACCGCCAGCCCGCAAGCGAACGGTACAGCGAAACTCGGCACAGCTATTTTCACGCTCTGGCGATCCAGACGCAGATCGATGACATCGCTGAGGATATGCCCGAGCAGCAAGGCGAAGCTCAGGCTGTAGAGGTTTGTCAGCCAGTCCGGGGCGATCAGTTGTGCGCCGCTGAGCTGCCAGCCCGGCTCGATCCAGAAGTACATCAGCAACGGCAAGCCGAAGCTCGCCAGCAGTAACTGGCTGACGATCGGTATCAGACCGAAATGGCGGCCGACCCGGGTCGCCAGGGCAGACAGCGCCAAGGCCAGCAACCAGAAGCCGAAGACCATCATGCCGCTGGCTCCGCAACCGGTTCATGGCGCCCGGCCCACGGTGCGAGCATGAAGCTGAACGCCAGGCCGAGGCTCACCGACAGGCCGAAATTGCTCACCGCCGGCGTACTGGAGACCGCCAGCAGGCCGAACGACAGCCACGTCGTCACGGCTGCGAGCAAGGTGCCGAGCAGACTTACCGCCGCGCCGCCCACCTGTTCGCGCATGAGGATTGCGTAATCGACGCTGATTGCCGTCACCAGCAACAGGCCGAACAGGCTGAACAGGGTCAGCGGCTGACCGAGCCAGCCAAGGCTGGCCAGACTGCATAGCGCCGCCAGCAGTGGCAGGGCGACGATGCGCAGTGCGCCAGTCAGGCCGAACGGCAGCATCAGCACCAGCACGATCAACACGCAGGAGGCCAGTTTCAGTTCGGCGGCGCTGATCTGCGTGGCGGCAAAGACCTTGTTCAGGTCACCGAGGCGATCGACCAGCACCACCCCCGGCAAATCGAGCGCCTGCACGCGCAACAACGACGGATTGTTCAAGCCCTGCAGGCTGGTGATTGCTGCGACGCCGTCTTCAGTCGGGCCAAGCCACAGTGTCCGATACGGCTCACCGAGCGGGCCGGCCAGCGCGGCGTCAATGTCTTCGGCGGGCAGGGTCTGCAATTGCTGCAATTCATTTTGCAACGCCGTCACCGGCACGCCGAGATCGAGCAGCGGTTGCCAGAACGACGGCAGCCTGTTCAGTGATTCGCGCACTTGCTGTTGCTGGCTCTGCGCGCTGACCAGTTGATCGAGGGCCAGATAGCCTTGCAGTTTGTCGAGGTTGACCAGTTGCTGCAGGCGCTCGCTCAGCGCTGCCTGGCGCTCGAGCAATTGCTCCTGATTGGCCGCGCGGATCAGGAAGAACTGGCTGGTCGGTTGATACCCGGTGATGCGCGCGATGGTCTGCGCTTCGTCGGTCAGGTGCTGCGGCGCGCCGACCCATTGGCGGATATCGTTTTTGCTCTGCAACTGCATCAGGCCGCCGACGCAGAAGGCGATCAGCAGGGCCAGCAGCGCGGGCGTGCGAATGCAACCGAGCAGCGCCTCACGCAGATGAATCAGGCGTTCGGCCAGGCGCAGCGGCCATTGCGCCGGGCGCAGTTGGACATTTTTCAGCAGCGCCGGCAGCAGGCAGACCGCCGACAGATACGCACCGAGCAAGCCGGCAGCGGAGAACACCGCGATCTGCGTCAATGCCGGGAACGGCGTCCACGCCAGCGCCAGATAGCCGATGACGCTGGTGATCAGGCTCAGGGTCAGCCCCGGCAACGTCAGGCGCAGGGCCGGCCAGCTGCGCCAGGGCTTGAGGCTCCAGCTCTTGGATAGATAGTGCAGTGGGTAATCGACGGCAACGCCGATCAGACTCGAGCCGAGCACCAGCGTCATCACATGCATGTGACCGAACAGCGCCACGCAGGCCACCGCGCCGAACAGCATGCCGACCAGCACCGGGACGAACGCCAGCAACACGCCCCAGCGGCGAAACGCCAACAGCAGCAACAGCAGAATGCCAACCGTCGCACCACCGCCGACCCAGGTCATCTCGCGAGTAGCCTGTTGCTGGCCGTTGGCGGCATAGAGCAGGCCACTGGCGGCGAGCAAGTGCACGCCGCTTTGCGCCGCTTGCTCGCGGCTGTGCTGGAGCAGCTCTGCCACCTGCAACGGCAGGTTCATGTCGAAGGCGTTGCCGGTGGTGCGCGCACGCAGCATCACCCAGCTCTTGCCGTCGGCCTCGGCGACCAGTGCGCCGCTGCCAATGTCCAGTTGCACTGCGCCATGTTTCGGCTGGCTGTTCTGGATGCGTCCGGTCAGGCCAAGCCAATCGTCCTGGCTCGGCACCAGGGTAAAGCCGTTGAACGGGTCGAACAGCGCCTGCACCCGCTGCTGGATGAACGCGTCGGGGTGCTCGCTGAGTAGCTGCCGATCATCCGCCGAGAGCATCGCCAAACGCCCTTGCAGCAATTGCTTGCGCAGCGCCGGCAAGTCGGCTTGCAGGTTCCATTGCACGGTTTCGAACAGACCGCTGGCCTGCCATTGTTCGCCCAGTTGCTGGGCCATGGTCAGCGCTTGCTGGCGATCGGCGTGGCCGACCAGCACCAGCATTTCGCGATTGAGCGGTTCTTGCATGCGCTGTTCGGCGCGCACTTCCAGCGCATCGGGACTGGTCCCGGGTACCAGCTCCATGAGATTGGCCGACAGCGGCGCACCGTCGCGCCACTGCCAGGCAGCCAGCGCGACGACGGCCAGCAGCAGGCTCAGAAACAGCCAGGGCAGCTTGCGTTCACTCGGCAAAGTCATGTTGCTCCGCTTCACTCAAGGGTTGCTCGGCCGTGCTTTCCTGCATGCGCAGCAACGTGCTATCGCCTTGGGTTTCCAGCAGTTCGATGCTTTGCACCAGAGCACCGCCGTCAATATTGATCTGCTTGAACACTTGCTTGAGCAGCATCGAACGCGGCGTCAGGGTCAGTTGCCACTGCTGCGCCGTGCCGCTCAGGGCCAGTTCGAAATCCCGCTGCAAACCGCTGCTGTCACCTTGCAGTACGGCGAGGAACAAACGGTTCTGCTCGGCGCCGGCGCTCTTGTTCGGCAGCAGTTGCCAGCCGTTGCTGTCACGGCGGGCGATGCCATTGGCGGTGATGCGGTAATCCTGTGGCAGCGGAGTTTTCAACAGCCACAGCAAGCCATGATTTTTAGCGAGGACGAAGCTGCCCTTGCTGATCAGCGGCTGCGGCAGGGCGCGCAGGTGTTTTTCCTGAATGAACTGGCCGTGGATAACATCCGGTTTCGCCAGTTGTTCACTGAGTTGTTGCAGGTCGAAGGCATTGGCCCATGACGACACGGCCAGCAGCGTCAGTGCGCCAAGGCTTCTGAAAAACACATTCATCGCAGCATCCTTTCCACGGCATCGGTGAAGACTTTGGGTGAAGCCAGTTGCATCTCGCGGCTGCTGACTTCGACGGCGACCTGCACGGAGCTGGCGCGGGTCAGGCGTTCGCCGGTCTGCAGGTCGGTTATCAGGTAATTGATCTTCAGACGGTTTTCCCACTCGACCAGACTGGCGCGCACGTTAAGCCGCTGGCCGAACACCGCGCTGCGCACGTAGCGCAGTTGCAGGTCGATGATCGGCCAGGCGTAACCCGACTCGACCATGTGCGTGTAGTTATGGCCGATCTTGTCCAGCAGCGCACAGCGCGCGACTTCGAGGTACTTGACGTAATGGCCGTGCCAGACCACGTGCATGGTGTCGACGTCGAAAAACGGCACCAGAATCTCGGTATCGGCATGAAGCACTCCGGCACTACGCATGCAGCCTCCAGTGTTGCGCGGCGATGCGTTGCAGGCACAGGCGCAGTTCGCCTTCCAGCGCACGGTCTTCGATGACCGGCGGGAAGTCTTTGCCGAGTTCTTCGTGCATCGCCGCCAGTGCCGGCGGCAGCGGACGCGCATCGGCGGCTTGAGCGCGCAGCCACACGCCCTGATTGGCGGCGAGCAGGGTGGCGGCGGCGACCTGTTCGGTCAGCTCCAGCACGCGAATCGCATCACGGGCGGCGATGGTGCCCATGCTCACCTTGTCCTGGTTGTGGCATTCGGTGGAGCGCGAGAACACGCTGGCCGGCATGGTGTTCTTCAACGCTTCGGCGGTCCAGGCGCTGGTGCCGATCTGCACGGCTTTGAAGCCATGGTTGATCATGGCCCGCTCGGCCGGGGCGCCGGAGAGGTTGCTCGGCAAGCCGTGGTTGTAGCGCTCGTCGACCAGCAACGCCAATTGCCGATCGAGCAGATCGGCGACGTTGGCCACGAGGTTTTTCAGGCTGTCCATGGCGAACGCAATGTGCCCGCCGTAGAAGTGTCCGCCATGCAGAACGCGCTCGGCTTCGGCGTCGATGATCGGGTTGTCGTTGGCGCTGTTCAGCTCGGTTTCGATGAAGCCGCGCAGCCAGTTCAGGCTGTCGGCCAACACGCCGAGCACATGCGGCGCGCAACGCAGCGAGTAACGATCCTGCAGACGATGCAATGGCGCGGTTGGCGCGTCGATCGCCAGATCCTTGCGCAACCACGCGGCGACCTGCATCTGCCCCGGGTGCGGTTTGGCGGCGAACAGACGTTCGTCGAAGTGCTCCGGATTGCCTTGCAGCGCGACGACGTTGAGCGCGGTAATGCGCGTGGCCAGTTGCAGCAGATAATCGGCGCGAGCGAAGGCGAGACAGGCGAGGCCGGTCATCACCGCCGTGCCGTTCATCAGCGCCAGCGCCTCTTTCGGGCGCAGCACCAGCGGCGTCCAGTCGAGCTCGCGATGCACGTCGGCAGCCTGACGACGTTCGCCACGGAACATCACTTCGCGCTCGCCGGACAGGGTTGCGGCGACATAGGACAGCGGCGTCAGATCGCCGCTGGCACCCACCGAACCCTCTTCGGGAATCAACGGCAGGATGTCGTATTCGAGAAACGCATGCAGACGCTCGAGCAGTTCGACGCGCACCCCGGAGACGCCGTGACACAACGACTGCAAACGCGCCGCCAGCACCGCGCGGGTTGCCTGCGCGTCGAGCAGTTTGCCCAGGCCGCAACCATGAAAAGTGTAGAGATGACGCGGCAGCGCCTCGACGTGATGCAGCGGCACCGCGACCACGCAGGAATCGCCGTAACCGGTGGTGACGCCGTAGATCACACCTTCCTTGTCCAGCAGCGAATCGAGAAACCGCGCGCCCTTGGCGATGCGCTCGCGATAGTCGGCGTCAGCCTGCAACTGCACGGGCGCCTGACGGTTGGCCAGGGCCAGCACGTCTTCGATGCGCAAAGGGCGTTCGCCGAAGGTTACCGGCTCATGGGTTGGCGTCGTCATCGGTCTTCCAGAAAGGGTAAAAGTTGAACCATTGCTGCGGGGCTTCCAGGCAATAGTGACTCAGGCGCTGCGCGTAGCGAGTGGCCCACTGATGAATGACCTGCTCGCGCTCGCGGCGTGTCCACACCACCGCGTCGGCGAACGGTTCGAGGGTCAGGCGATAGTGGCCGTCGGGTTGCTTGAGACACATCAGCAGGTTGACCGGGCACTTGAGCAGGCCGGCCAGTAACCACGGGCCTTGCGGAAATGGCGCCGGATGGCCGAGAAAATCCACCGTCACGCTGCGCCCACCGTGCAGTGGCACGCGGTCACCGGCAATCGCCAGCCACTCGCCGCGTTCCAGTCGTTCATGCAGTTGCAGCATGATCACCGGGTCGAGTTCGCTGACCTGGATCAGGCGCAGATTGGTCGCCCCGGCCTCGCCAAGCAAGCGGTTGAATTGCTCGGCGTGCTTGGTGTGCACCAGCACGTTCATGGTGACCTTTTCGCCGATCTCCGCCAGCGCCCGGCAGACTTCGAGATTGCCCAGATGTGCGCCGACCAGCAGTTGCCCGCGACTGCCGCGCAACTGCTTGCGCAGCAGCGCCGGGTCGATGATTTCGATCTGCTCGATGCTCAGCTTGCCGTTCCACACATCGAGCTTGTCGAGCAGCGAATCGGCAAAGGTCATGAACTGGCCGAACACCCGCCAGTGGCTCGGGCGCAGGTCGTCGCGCCGGCTCCATTCGGCCAGCCGCTGCTGGTACTGCCAGGCACTGCGCCGGGCGATGCGGCCGAACAGGAAGAAATACAGGACGATGCCATAAAGCAACGGACTGAGCAGGCGCCGGCCGAGGACTTTGGCGGCGAACGCGGTGAATTTCATCAGCAGGAAACTGCCGCGCTCTTCGCGGTCGGCCCAGTGCTTCTTGTCGACTTCTTCGCTCATGGTTTCCACCGCCGCCAGAGGATCACCGGCCAACGCAGCAACATGCCGAAGAACAGCCGCGTGTGCATGCTGGAAATCAGCGCGTTGTCGTGGAACAGGCGAAAGTGCGATACACCGTCCAACGGGTAATGCACGCTGGTCTGCAGCCAGCGCATCGGCTGATTGCGCCAGGCCAGACGCACGAGGATGTCCGAGTCGAAATCCATGCGCTTGCCGACCTTGGCCGAGTCAATCACCGCCAGAGTCGGCGCCAACGGATAAACACGGAAGCCGCACATCGAATCGCGAATCTGCAACGACAGGGTGTTGATCCACACCATCACGTGGGTCAGGTAGCGCGCGTACAAACGCCCTTTCGGCACGCTCTCGTCGAACAGCGGATAGCCGCAGATCATCGCCTCGGGATGGGCGCGGGATTCGCCGACGAAGCGCGCGACGTCGTGCAAATCGTGCTGGCCGTCGGCATCGACCTGCAAGGCATGGCTGTAACCCAGACGCGAGGCTTCACGCAGACCGGTCATCACCGCGCCGCCCTTGCCCTGATTGGCTGTGAGACGCACCAGAAAAACCCCGTCGCGCTCGGCCAGGGCGTCGAGCACCCGTGCGCATGACGGCTCGCTGGCATCGTCCACCAGAATGCACGGCAGACCTTGTGCAAGCAGGGCATCGACCACGGTGGTGATCGCGGTTTCGTGGTTGTACACCGGGATTACGGCGCAGGGGTTATGCATGGGCAGGCCCCAGGAGAATGCGTCCGCTGGAACACGTCGCCGTGTCATTGCGATAAGCGAAATACAACTTGCCGCGCTCGGCATCGAAACGCAGATGCAGCTGGATTTCATCACCCGGGCGCACCAGTTGCTGGAATTTCAGCACTTCCATTCCGGCAAACGCGCCGTCCAGATTCAGCAACTGCCGACCCAGATTCAGCGCCCATTCCACCTGCACCACACCGGGCAACACCGGTGCCTTGGGAAAGTGTCCGCTGAAGTAGGCCAGATCCGGCGGCACGCTGAGTTGCAGGCTCCACTCGCCGTCGCTTGCACTTTGCTCCAGCACTTCGGGGGCTTTCGGCCGTGCGGCCAGCAGCAGCGCTTCGACGTCGGCTTGCGCCAGTTTGCCCTGGCTGTTCAACGGCATTTGCCGCAGCAGGCGCCAGCGTCGGGGCAGGGCGAGGGCTTCGCAATGTTGGCTCAGATGTTTGCGCAGGGTTTCGGTCAGTTCACGGCGGCCGTGCTCGCGCAGGGCGAACAGACCCGATTCGCTGAGCACCAGCAGCGCACCAAGCGAAGCGCGGTTTTCCTGCACGACACCGAGGCGCGCCTCGGCGACCCAGTTATGGGTTGCCAAGGCATGCTCAAGCATCGGCAGCGAGATGCGTTTTTCTTCCAGTTTGACGATGCGGTCCAGACGCCCCAGCAGCTCGAAGCGACCATCGGCGGCAATGCGCGCGGCATCGGCGCTGTGTTCGACATGGCCGGCAGGCAGGTAAGGCGAGGCGATCAGCAGGGCGCCGTCGCTGTCCTGGCTCAGTTCGACGCCAGCAAACGGCTGCCACAACGACTCGCCTTGACGCCAGGCAATGCCGCCGGTTTCCGAGCTGCCGAGGATTTCTGTCGGCCATTGCTGCAAGCGCTGGTGCAGGCTTTGCGCCGCTTCCGACGGCAACGCGCCCCCGGAGGAAAACACCCGGCGCACCGCGCTCAGGGCCGTCCAGTCGAGATTGTCGCCCATGCGCTTGAGCAGCGCCGGGCTGGCGACCCAGGCGAAGGCCGGGTATTCGCGGCTGGCGCGCTGCAAGTCTTCGGAGAACGCCAGTTGCCGGCGCACGAACGGGCGCCCGGCGCACAATGGCCACAACACGCGAAACAGCAGGCCATAGATGTGTTGCGTGGCGACACTGCCGATGATGCAGGCTTCACCGAGGTCTGCGCCCCATAGCTGTTCCAGCGCTTCGACCTCGTTGGCCAATTGGCGCAGGGTCTTGTCGATGCGCTTGGGCTCGCCGCTGGAGCCGGAAGTGCACAGGCTCAGGCGGCATTGATCGAGATCCAGTTGTGCTCCGGGCAGTTCGGGCTGAGTGAAGTCGTCCAAGTGGGCGTCGCCGGGTTGATCGGTCAGCCATAGATCGACTTCCTGCGACCAGCGCTGACGCGTCTGCGCTTGCAGATCCGCCGGCAGCAACACGCTGACGCCGGCACGCCACGCGCCGAACAGGGCGATGGCGAGGTCGGCGGCATCCTCCAGATGCACGGCCAGCCTTTTCACGCCTCGGCTTTGCAGACCCGCGGCGACGCTCAAGGCCTGCGCTCGCAGTTGCGTGTGATCGAGTGCCGGCGCCTGGCAGATCGCCCGTGCCGGCAGTGCCTTGAGCAACAGCTGCTCAAGTTTTATCCAATTCATGTACGGCCTCTTACCCGTTGTCGTATCAGCCATTCAATGGCAAACATCAGGCCGATCAATCCATAGGAGATCAGGCCGGTGTACAACATCCACCAATCCAGCGGCGCCCACAGGGTGAGGAGGGCGGCGCACAAACCGTTGCAGAAGAAAAACACGCTCCAGGCCAGCGTGACCTTGCGCGTATAGCGAATGGCAACCTCCGGCAGTTCCGGCTCGCGCAAGCGCGCCAGACGCTCAACCATTGGCGGGCCGTATTTCAGGCTGGCGCCGAACAGCACCAGCATGAATGCGCTGATCAGCACCGGGTACCAGCGCAGCAGCTGCGGGCTGTCGAACACCGCCAGCAGCAGGCAGAACACCATCGCCACGCACGCCATCCACAGGCTGCCGGGCTTGCGTTCGCCGGTCAGAGCGCGCGCCAGCCACAGGCTGCCCAGCAGCAGTGCAAATTGCCACGGGGCGAAATGCTCCATGCCGAAATACACCGCAAAGGGGTACAGCAGACCGGCCAGCAGCAGGCCCAGGCCGATCAGTCGGCTCATGCGGCCGGTTGAACCAGACGGAACACCGCCTCGACCACGTCACCGACGGTGCGCACCGATTTGAATTCTTCGGCGGCGATTTTCTTGCCGGTCTGGCGTTTGATGTGATCGATCAGGTCAACCGCATCGATGCTGTCGATTTCAAGATCCTGATACAGATTGGCGTCCATGCTTACGCGGGCCGGATCCAGTTCGAACAGCTCGACCAGGGCATCGCGCAGGGTGTTGAAAATATCGTCACGAGTTTGCATGGTCCGGTCTCAAGCTGCCTGTTTTGCCGTGACGAATGCCGCAAGGCTGGCCACGTCGGTGAAATGGTTGCGGGTGTCTTTGGCATCGGCGTCGATCTTGATGCCGTATTTTTTCTGGATCGCCAGGCCCAGTTCGAGCGCGTCCACGGAGTCCAGGCCGAGGCCTTCGCCGAACAATGTCTGCTCGTCGCCGATGTCCTCGGGGCTGATGTCTTCGAGGCCCAAGGCGTCGATGATCAGCAGTTTGATGTCACGCACCAGGCTAGCGGTGTTCTGATCGCTCATCTGCGGCGAGCTCCTTAATGAAATAGTCATGCAAATAATCGTTGAGCTTGCGCGAGGCCTGCGGTGCGGGGCCTTGCGCGGCGAAGGTCTGTGGGTCTATATCGGCCCCCACGCGAAAACTGAAGTGCACGCGGCGATGGGGGATGCGATACCACGGCTCGGCTTTGGTCAGGGTGGTCGGGCTGACCTTGATGATCACCGGGGTAACGATTTTCGCACCGCGCAGGGCAATTGCCGCCGCCCCCCGATGAAAGGCCGGCGCCTGACCCGGCTGGGTGCGCGTGCCTTCGGGGAAGATGATCAGGGTCTGGCCGTCCTGCAACGACTGCGCGGCTGCGTCGAGCATGTCCATGCTGCCGTCGTTGCTGATGTACTCGGTACGGCGCAGCGGGCCACGGGTGAACGGGTTTTCCCAGAGGGTTTTCTTCACTACGCAATTGGCGTGGCGCACCAGACCGATGAGAAACACCACATCGATCAGCGACGGGTGGTTGGCGATGATCATCTGCCCAGGTCGGCCGAGGCGCTCGGCACCCTCGATGTTGTAAGTGAGCACGCCGGTGCGGGCCATGAAACGCACGAAAAACCAGAACAAGCGACTGACCGTACGCCGCGCGCGCAGGCGATGGACCAGCGCGTCACCGGGCAGGCAGCCGAGCAGCGGAAATACCAGCAGGCGCAGACACAGCCCGCCGAGCCCGAACAGGGCGAAGCTCGCAGCAGTGGCCAGCAGCCGCCAGTAGTAGGCGTCGCGGTGTTTGGCGGTCACGGGTTGCGATGCCAGGTCCATACACGATTTTTCCACGCATGTTGGCAGTCAGGTTGCTGGCCGAGCAGGGTTCGCAGCAGGTTGAGCGCGTGCGGCCAGTGCGCCTTGGACCGGGTTTCGGTGCTGCTGTTCAGGGTCAGCCGCCAGTCGGTACCGGGCGTGAGCAATAAACCCAGCGCGTAAGGGAACGGCACGTCATCGACCCACTGCGAGTACGCCTCGGGCGGTTGCTCTTCGGTGATCACCATCAGCACCGCCGGGGCGCCTTCATCAAGCAATGCCGCCGCTTCGAGCATGCCATGTTCCAGACCATCGCCAGCCGCCGCGAGGGCGGTCATTTCGCTGGTTTCACCGCGCATGATCGACCACAAACCGATGATCGCGTTATGCACTGAAAGGCTGAATTGGGTCGGCGACAACGGCTGTTCGGTGGCCAGATCGCGGAGGATTTCAAACGTGCGCGGGGTTTCGCCGTGCCGCGAGACGAACACCAGCGGCAGATGGTCCCGGCCTTCGGCCAGCGGCCAGCCAACGCTGAAGGCCATCCGCGCCAGGCGGCTGAGGCGACGGCGTTGCATGGCCGGCAGAAACGACACATCGGGCGCGGCATCACTGCTCTGCAGCACGACCGGTTGTCGGCTCCAGGCCTGCCAGGCGTCCACGCTGTCGAGCCCCGGGGCCCACGCGCGCCATTGGGCGATGTTGAAGTTGATCACGGACATTCATCCCGCCCCTGCGGGCTTTCGTTGACGCGTTGAGTCGCCAGCGCCGCAGCAGGCTTGGCTTGGCGCAGGGCGCCGGGTGGCGCGCATTATCCCGGTGCGACGGGTGTGTAGCAAATGTTGGTTACATTTTGCCCAACAAAATGTACCGAGCGGTTCGCTGCATGGCTATCACTTGGCCATTATCCAGATTTGACGCGGCGTGTCTGTCAGGTGTCTCTGCGATGGCTGGCGGTTTTTTCCATGCCTGGGCGTCGGTTTTTACACCTGACGACGTAGTCCATGTCCGTGAAGGTAGCGAAGCGCGGTCACCGCCAACTACACTCGGTCATTCTTTGATACACGGAGGTTTGGTCATGCGGCGCGTGGTGTTCAATCAGAAAGGTGGCGTGGGCAAATCCAGCATCGCCTGCAATCTGGCGGCGGTCAGCGCCAGCGAGGGTTATCGCACGTTGTTGGTCGACCTCGATGCCCAGGCCAATTCCACTCAGTATCTGACCGGGCTCACCGGTGACGATATCCCGATGGGCATCGCCGATTTCTTCAAACAGACGCTGTCGTCCGGGCCGTTCTCGAAAAAGAATCAGGCGGACATCTACGAAACCCCGTTCGATAACCTGCACATCATTACCGCCACCGCCGAACTGGCCGACCTGCAGCCCAAGCTCGAGGCGAAACACAAGATCAACAAGCTGCGCAAGTTGCTGGACGAATTGTCCGAGGACTACGACCGAATCTATCTCGACACCCCGCCAGCACTGAATTTCTACGCGGTATCGGCGCTGATTGCCGCGGATCGAGTATTGATCCCCTTCGACTGCGACAGCTTTTCACGTCAGGCCCTGTACGGACTGATCGCCGAGATCGAAGAGTTGAAGGATGACCACAACGAAGGGTTGGAAGTCGAAGGCATCGTGGTCAATCAGTTCCAGGCGCGGGCCAGACTGCCGCAGCAGATGCTCGATGAGTTGATCGCCGAAGGCTTGCCGGTATTACCGGTGTATCTGAGCAGTTCGGTGCGCATGCGCGAGTCGCACCAAGCGAGCATGCCGCTGATCCACCTCGATCCACGGCACAAGCTGACCCAGCAGTTTGTGGAACTGCACAATCTGCTGGAAGACCACTGATTCCCCGACTCACACGCAAATCTCCTGTGGGAGCGAGCCTGCTCGCGAAGAGGCCGGCACATTCAACATCGGCGCTGAATGATCGACCGCCTTCGCGAGCAGGCTCGCTCCCACAGGGTGGTCTGTGTTGGGTCAGATGCCTTGGCTACGCAGCCACGCCATCAACTGCGGCAATGGAAACGCACCGCTCTGCCGCGCCACTTCCTTGCCGTTTTTAAACAGAATCAGACTCGGAATCGAGCGAATCCCCAACTGCGCCGACAACTGCTGATTCGCTTCGCTGTCGAGCTTGGCCAGCCGACACTTGCCCGCCAGCTGCGCCGCAGCCTGTTCGAACACCGGCGCAAACGACTTGCACGGCCCGCACCAGTCCGCCCAGACATCCACCAGTAACGGCAGATCGCCCTTGATCTGACTGGCGTAATCGCCTTGCTTGAGTTCGAAAGGCTTGCTCAACAGCACCGCAGATTTGCAGCGTCCGCACTTGGGTTGATCGGCGAGACGCTCGGCTGGAATGCGGTTGACGCCGTTGCAGGAGGGGCAGGGGATGAGGAGTGGGGTGGTCATGATTGGTTCTCTGATAGGCAGTCTATAGAACTGATTTGGAGTCGATCTGCCAACTTATCAATGTCGCAACTGCTCACATTTTTCTCAAAACCGTTCCGGGATCGATGGCTGGTCTGAAGACCAATTCGGCGTTTTACGCTTGTCGTGAGGAGATCGCTTTGTCTTTATCTGCGTGCTACTTTTGTTGCACTAATCCAGGAATCGATGATTCCTATGCATCAAATCGGAGCGACATAATGTCCGTAACTTCCAAGATACGCCGCCAAGGCGGCGCTGCCGTCATTACGATTCCGCCCACGCTTTTAAAGTTGTTGCATCTGGAGGTTGGCGCACAGCTAGAGCTGAATGTGGTCGATGGCGAACTGATTGCTCGTCCAGCCGTAGCCGCTACGCGTAAGCGTTATAGTTTGTCAGAGCTACTCGAAGGCGCAGAAGAATTGCAGAAACTTAACGCCCAGACTAGCGAGACCCTTGAAGGTGATTCTGTCGGCCGGGAGCTGGGTTGATGGTGCGCCGCCAGCCCCCTCAGCGGGGTGACGTTTACTGGATTGATCCAAACCCAGTGGCGGGGCGGGAGATGATGAACAGACATCGCTTTGTGGTCATCACGCCCAGAGAGATCAACGCATTGGGCGTGAGCATGACGGTGCCTGTTACTAGCGGTGGGAATTTCAGCCGGAGTATGGGTTTGGCGGTCGCCATTACTGGCCACGAAACCAATGGTGTAGCGGTGTGTAATCAGGTTCGCAGTTTTGACATAGAACAACGGGTACGAGACGGCACGGCCAAATTCATCGAGCGACTGGATGACGTGACAATGTCTGACATCGTCGACCGTGTAATCAGTGCAATCGACCCGCTAAGCTGAAGCGCCTACGAAGAACAACTGATCTCCAAATGCTTTCCCCACTCCGGTGGCCGCTCGGCGTAACCCTCCATCCCCGGCTGCTCCTCAAACGGTTTGCTCAGCACCGCATGCAGTCGGCGTACCTCGGCATAATCCCCTTGTTCCGCCGCATCAATAGCCTTTTGCGCCAGATAATTGCGCAGGATGTACAGCGGATTGACGGCATGCATCCGTGCGCGGCGTTGTGCCTGATCGGCATTGCCGTCGCGGCCGACCCGGGCGACGTAGCGTTCGCCCCAGGCATCGAAACCTTTGATATCGACAAAATCGTCGCGCAGGCGGGCGATGGCCTGTTCGGCTGACTCTTCACCGAGGCGGCGGAAGAACAGCGTGTAGTCGACGCCGCTGTTCTGCATCAGTTGCAGCAGGTTTTCCAGCAGTTGCTGATCGTCGTCCTCGGCGGTGGTGAAGCCGAAGCGGCGGCGCATCAGGTCGAGGTAGTGCGCCTGGAACAGCGGCAGGTACAAGCCGAGGGTTTCGCGCAGGGCCTCGACGCTGATGAACGGCGTCAGTGCCTGGGCGAGGGCGCTGAGGTTCCACTGGCCCACCGGCACCTGATTGCTGAACGAGTAGCGGCCCTGATCATCGGAGTGATTGCAGATGAAATTTGCGTCGAAATCGTCGAGGAAGGCGAACGGGCCGAAGTCGAAGGTGATGCCGAGGATCGACATGTTGTCGGTATTCATTACGCCGTGGCAGAAGCCATAAGCCTGCCACTTGGCGATCAGCTCGGCGTTGCGTTCGACGATTTCGCGAAACATCGCCAGATACGGTTCCGGTTGCTCCAGGCATTCGGGGAAGTGCATCGCCAGCACATGCTCGCCAAGCTGTTTCTGCTGCTCGGGGCGCTTGGTGTAGTAGAAGTATTCGAAATGGCCGAAGCGGATATGGCTCGGCGCCAGACGCAGCACCATCGCCGCGCGTTCCTGCTTTTCCCGCCAGACCGGCGTGTCGGAGCCAATCACGCAGGCGGCCCGCGAAGATGGAATGTTCAGCGCGTACAGCGCTTCGGAAGCGAGAAACTCGCGAATCGATGAGCGCAGCACCGCGCGACCATCGCCCATGCGCGAAAACGGCGTTTGCCCGGCGCCCTTGAGGTGCAGGTCCCAGTGTTCACCGGCGTTGTTGTACACCTCGCCCAGCAGCAGACCGCGCCCGTCACCCAGTTGCGGGGTATAACCGCCGAACTGATGGCCGGAATACACCATCGCCCGTGGCTCGGCGTCGGCCCACAGCTTGTGGCCGCCGAACAGCTGCGCGAATTCTTCGGTTTCGGCGCTGGCCGCATCGAGATCAAGCAAGGCCAGAGCGGCCGGGCTGGCGACCACCAGACGCGGATTGTCGATCGGTTCGGGCAGCACGTGCGCGGAGAACGCGTCGCCCAGGCGGGCAAAGCGGTTGTCGAAAGTCAGTTCGTCGAGGGCTTTCACGGGCCGGCTCCAGCAGAATGTCCAAGCATTCTGCTGGGACCATGTCGGTTAGTCGAGTTTGCTCGGTGGCGGTTCCGGCAACGGTTTCTGCCCGTCGACGATCGGCACGATGGTTTTGTTCTCGGGTTCCACAGGCACCATCTTGTATTCCTGGCCGTGCAGGTTCTTCAGATAAACCTCCATCTGCCGGAACGAGATGTTGATGTGCTGCTTCTTGAACTCGCGATTGATGAAGCGGTTGACCTCATCCAGCACCGGGTTGCGGTCACCGAGATCGCGCACATGCATGCGCAGTTCGTGGTCGAGGGTGCTTTCGCCGAAGTTGAGGAAGTACACGTGTGGCTCAGGTTCTTTGAGCACACGCGGGTTCTCCCGGGCCGCTTTGAGCAGCAGTTCCTTGACCAGGTCCAGATCCGAACCGTAATCGACGCCCAGTTTCAGCGTGACGCGGGTGATGGTGTCGGTCAGCGACCAGTTGATCAGTTGCCCGGTGATGAACGTCTTGTTCGGGACAATGATGTCCTTGCGGTCGAAGTCGGTGATGGTCGTGGCGCGGATGCGGATCTTGCTCACCGTGCCCGAGAGGTTGCCGATGGTGATGGTGTCGCCGATTCGCACCGGGCGTTCGAAGAGGATCATGATGCCGGAGATGAAGTTGGCGAAGATCTCCTGCATACCGAAACCGAGGCCTACTGACAGCGCCGCCACCAGCCATTGCAACTTGTCCCAACTGACGCCGAGGGTCGACAGGGTGGTGACAAAACCAACGCCGGCAATCACGTAGGACAGCAGCGTCGTTGTCGCATAAGCGCTACCCTGGGCCAGGTTGAGCTTGGACAGCACGAACACTTCGAGCAGACCGGGCAAGTTGCGCGCCAGCGCGAAGGTGATGCCGATGATGATCAGCGCGCCGAGCATGTCGCCGATGCTGATCGGCACCATGCTCATGTTGGCGCCAGTGCCGCTGGTGTATTCGTAAAGGGTGATGTTGTCCAGATACGAGAACACCGAAATCAGGTCCGACCAGACCCAGTACAGCGCCGCGATGAAACCGCCGAGCAGGGCCAGACGGATCAGGCGCAGGGACTGCTCGTTGACCTTTTCAATGTCCAGCGTCGGCTCTTCGATCACCGCTTCGCCGTCGCCGGCCTCTTTTGCCGCCTGCCGTTTGGCCAGTGCGCGCTGATAAGCCAAACGCCGCGCGGCAACGCTCAAGCCACGCACGAAGGTCGCCTCGATCACCAGCCAGAACATCAGCAGGTACAGGGTGTTGATCAAGCGGTCGCTGAGTTTCAGCGCGGTGTAGTAGTAGCCGAAGCACACCGCGACAAACAGGGCGATCGGCAGCAGGGTGAACATCACTCCGACGGCTTTGCGGAACAGCGAAGCGTTCTGGTGCGTCGGGCTGCTGATCAGCAGGCGACTGAGCAGCCATGCCATCAAGGCGTAGCAGGTCAGCACCACCGGCATGCCGAGCACGTCATCGGCCAGCGCCGCTGGTTGCAATTCGGCGACGGCCACCACGGCCACCAGCGCCATGACCACAAGGCCCAATCGACGCACCCAGCCCTGAAGGAACTCGACCTGCGGTTTTTCCCAGCGGAAGTGCAATTCCGCCACGCCACCCGGCGCAAGAATCCGGTACGCGGTGTAGAACACCAGCCAGGCCTGGCCCATCTGCAACAGCGCCGCGCCCATGTTGGCGTTCTGCCCGCGCGCGTCGATCTGCAGGGCCAGGCCGCACAGCGCCAGACCCAGCGCCACCGGCATCGCCAGCAGGATGTTGATCAGAATCGCCTGCGGCGTGTGCCACTGGCTGTCGCGCTTGAAGTGGCCGATGTCCTGGTGAACCTTGTTGAGTCTTCCGTATAGGGCCTTGCGGCGCCACAACAGGGCGCCGATCAGCAGCGCCAGAGGCAAGAACAGCAATGGCCGCTGGGTCAGGCCGTCAGCCAGTTCGCTCAGGCTCGACGCCCACGGCAGGGTGTTGACCTGTCGCTCGAGACGTTCGGGCACACCGCGCATCCATTCCACGTCCAGCGGCTTGTTGCTGGGGATCCAGAACATCTGTTCGTCGAGGGTCGCGCGCAGGCTTTGCGCGGTGCTCAGCAATTGTTTCTGGTTGAGCTGCAGGGTGATCGATTCGTTGAGCATCGCGCTCAACTCGCGGTTCAGCCGCTCGAGCAGATCAGCGCGGGTGTTGGCCAGATCGAGCAGGCTCTTGCGCAACTGCGGGGTGACCTGCTCCGGCGGCTGCGTGGCGAGCAAATTGTCGACGTAGGTCGCCGGATTGCTCAGCAGCTCCCGCTGCTGGCTGACATCGAACTGATACAGGCGAATATCGGCAATCTGGTCGGCGAGGTCGCGGTCGACCTTCAAGTGCGGCAGCGCCTGCTTCTGTTTGTAGAGGATTTTCGACAGCAGCAGGCTGCCCTTGAGCACGTTGATTTGCTCGTCCAGTGCCGAATCGCTCTGGGTCAGGGTGTCGAGTTGCTGTTTGGTCTGCAGGTTCTGCTGCGTGACTTCGTTGAGACGGTCGGTGCTCTTGAGCAAATAGTCGGAAAGCTTGAGATTGGTCGCGCTCTCACTCGCCAGCAGGCTGCTGCCGCCGGCCTTCTGCGCTTCGATCGATTGCTGGGTAACGGTTTCCTGCGACTGCGCCAGACGTTTCTGGTTGATCAGGGTTTGCAGTTCCTGGATCTCGCGGTCGAGACGATCGGATTTTTCCGAGAGCAAGTCATGCTGAGCGTTGCCCAGATCCTGCAACTGGGTGTTGCCGGCCAGTTCCTGGCGGCGCAGTGGAATCAGTGCATTGAGTGCGGCGAGTTCGGCGTTCAACTGGTCGCGCTGTTCGGCGGTGACCGTTTTGCCGGTGTCCTTGCCGGATTTGAGGATGGTGTTGATCTGCTGGATGCGCGTCTGGCTGGCGGAAATCTCCGCCTGAGCGCGCTCGGGGCGAGTCTGCGCGGTGATGATCAGGCTGTTGGCTTCGGCCAGGGCTTTTTGCAGGTCGCTCTGCTGGGTCGAGCGATCGGTAAGGATCTGCTCCAGTTGCTGAATCGACTCCTTCGGAAAACGCTGCGCGACCGGCACCGGTGCGGTGGCCTTGAGGCGGCTGAGTTCGCGGGTATTTTCAATCGTCTGCTTCGGCGCGTTGGCCAGCTGACGCTTGAGATCGATCAGTTTCTGCTCGTAATCACGCTGGTTGTTCAGCTGATTGAGGGTGTTCTGCAGCACGGTCTGCAGGGTCTTCTTGTCGGCGTCCGGCAGTTTACTGTCGGCCAGCTTGTCGAGGCTGGCCTGCACGGCATCGCTGGACGGTGGTTCGGCAGCATGCAGCGGGCCGACGACGAGACTGAGGCCCAGCAGGGCCGCGGCGAAAAAGGAGCGCAGGGTAGGCATAGAGACCGGTCAAGCAAGTGAGAGTGGGAGCAGTTTAGAGGAAGAGTCCGGGGCCCGGGCGACTTCCTTCGGGGAATCTGACGCCCACTTTGCCGATCTTGTTCCCGTCCATGACCGCCACCGTCCAGTGGGTGTTGTTCCACTCCACCTGGTCGCCGACGATGGGAGCACCCCCGACTTTTTGCGCAATGAACGCGCCCAGGGTCATGTCCGGATCGATGCCTTCGGCCGGCAAGCCATACAGCGCTGCAACCGCTTTAAGCTGGGCGTCTCCTTCGAGCACGAAGTCGCCGAAGAAACGCAGATCGAGGCCGCGTTGCGGTGCCTGGCTGAACAGTTTGCCGAGGGCCGGCAAGTTGTGTTCATGGCCAATAACACACAGCAAATCATCGACTTCCAGCACCGTACTACCCGACGGATGGAGCAGTTGCTGGCCACGAAACAGCGCCGCGATGCGTGTGCCTTCGGGCATTTTCAGCTCACGCAGGGGCGAGCCGATGCACCATTTCTCCGCGCCGAGCTTGTAAACGAACAGTTCCCACTCGCTGGTGACGTGCACTTCCAGTGCCGCCCGGGAAATCGGCGCGGGTTCCGGCGGCACCGTCACCTTGAGCAGCTTGGCCACCCACGGCAGGCTCGTGCCCTGCACCAGCAGCGACACCAACACGATGAAGAACGCCAGATTGAAATACAACTGCGCTTGCGGCAGCCCGGCCATCAGCGGGAATACCGCGAGAATGATCGGCACCGCGCCGCGCAGGCCGACCCAGGAAATAAAGGCTTTTTCGCGACCGTGGAAGGCCTTGAACGGCAGCAGGCCGACCATCACCGACAGCGGCCGCGCGAAGAGAATCATCCACAGCGCCAGACCGAGGGCGGGCAGAGCGATCGGCAGCAGATCGTGGGGCGTGACCAGCAGGCCCAGCACCAGGAACATGCCGATCTGCGCCAGCCAGGCCATGCCGTCGAGCATATGCAGAATGCCGTGGCGGCTGCGCACCGGGCGGTTGCCGATCACCAGACCGCACAGGTAGACGGCGAGGAAGCCGCTACCATGCAAGGCGTTGGTCAGCGCGAACACCACCAGACCGCCAGCAATGATGAGGATCGGATAGAGCCCGGCGGCGAGATTGATGCGATTGACCAGTTGCAGCATCACCCAGCCGCCGCCCAGACCGATCACGCCACCGATGCCGAATTCGCGGATCAGGTGGGTCAGCAGGCTCCAGTGCAGGCCGGTTTCGCCGCTGGCGAGCATGTCGATCAGGGTCACGGTGAGAAACACCGCCATCGGGTCGTTGCTGCCGGATTCGATTTCCAGACTGGCGCTGACTCGTTCGTTGAGGCCTTTACCGCCGAGCAGCGAGAACACCGCAGCGGCGTCGGTCGAGCCGACGATGGCGCCGATCAGCAGGCCCTGAATCAGATTGAGGTCGAACAGCCACGCAGCGGCCATGCCGGTCAGCCCGGTGGTGATCAACACCCCGACCGTGGCCAGCGACAGCGCCGGCCACAAGGCCACGCGGAAACTCGACACCCGCGTACGCAAGCCGCCGTCGAGCAGGATCACTGCCAGGGCGAGGTTGCCGACCAGATAGGCCGTCGGGTAGTTATCGAAAATGATCCCGCCACCATCGACCCCGGCAGCCATGCCGACCGCGAGAATGATGACCAGAATCGGAATGCCGAGACGTGAAGAAAGAGAACTGACAAGAATGCTTGCGCCTACCAGCAACGCGCCGATCAAGAACAGGCTGTTGATGGTCGTCGCATTCAAAGGCAGTACTCCAGAAGCGTAAAGACGAGGCACAAACTGACCATGCAGTCTGCGTGCCAGCGATTCTAACCTGTTGAAATGTGATGCTGTCAAAAAGCTTTTTTGCAAAATCACCCTGGAAATGCGGCGAATGATGACTGTGGCGAGGGGATTCATCCCCGTTCGGCGGCGCAGCCGTCGTAAAACCGCTGTACGCGGATCCTTAAAGGGAACCGCATACGCTGCTTTTGGGGCGGCTTCGCCACCCAACGGGGATAAATCCCCTCACCACAGGGGAAGCTCCAGTGAGGTGTGTTACAGGCTGAACCGCCCAACCATGTTGTTCAAATCCAGCGCCAAGCGCGACAGCTCATTGCTCGCCGCGCTGGTCTGATTGGCGCCGGTCGCCGACTGCACCGACAGATCGCGGATGTTGACCAGATTGCGATCGACTTCCCGCGCCACCTGCGCCTGCTCTTCGGCGGCGCTGGCGATGACCAGGTTGCGCTCGTTGATTTCGACGATAGCGCTGTTGATGGTGTCGAGTGACATCCCGGCGCCACGGGCGATGTTCAGCGTGGATTCGGCGCGCTCGGTGCTGTTGCGCATCGAATCCACGGCGTGTTCGGTGCCGCTCTGGATGCTGCCGATCATGCGTTCGATTTCGCTGGTCGACTGCTGGGTGCGATGGGCCAGTGCGCGCACTTCGTCGGCCACCACGGCGAAACCACGCCCGGCCTCACCGGCACGGGCCGCTTCGATTGCTGCGTTCAATGCCAGCAGGTTGGTCTGATCGGCGAGGCCACGAATCACGTCGAGCACCTTGCCGATGTCGCGGGATTCATTGGCCAGGTCGCCGATCAGCGACGCGGTGCTCTGCACATCGGCGCTCATGCGTTCGATGGCGCTGACGGTTTCCTGCACCAGATCACGACCGTCGCCCGCCGAAGTGGTGGCGTTTTTCGAGGCTTCCGAAGTGCTGACCGCGTTGCGCGCGACTTCTTCGACGGCGCTGGTCATCTCATTCACCGCAGTGGCGGCCTGCTCGATTTCGTTGTTCTGCTGGGTCAGGCCGCGAGCACTTTCATCGGTGACGCTGTTCAGCTCTTCCGCAGCAGACGCAAGCTGTGTGGCCGAACCGGAGATGCGCTGCAGGGTGTCGCGCAGCTTCGATTGCATCTTCGCCATCGCCGCCAGCAGGCGCCCGGCTTCATCTTCGCCATCGACATGGATCGGCTGGGTCAGGTTGCCTTCGGCGATGGTTTCCGCCGCCTCGAGTGCCTTGGAAATCGGCTTGGTAATGCTCACGGTCAGCAGCCAGGCGAACAGCAGGGTCAGGCCGCTGGCGATCACCAGCAGAGTGACGACCAGATCGAACGACATCGAGTACTGATCCTTGGCGCCCTGATCAGTCTCGGCAATTTGCTGAGTATTGATCTCCAGCAGACGCGCAAGTGCGGTGTTGACGGCCTCTGAGTTGCTCAGCAAATCATTGTTGAGCATCTGCTGCAACTCGGCGATCTGGTTGTTGCGCGACAGGGTTTTCATGCGTTCTTCAAGCTGACGGTACTGCGCCAGCAACTGCACGTACTGATCGTACGCCGAGCGCTCCTCCGGGCTGGAGATCAGCGGCTCATAGGCGCGTTGCGCATCGGCGATCTGGCGGTTGCGCATGTCGAACAGTTCGATGGTTTTCTGCTGCACGTCGGGTTCGCGATTGATCAGCAAACGATAGGACAGCACGCGCAGGCGCAGGGTCAGTTGGGTGAATTCGTCCAGAGCCTTGATCGACGGCACGCTGGCGGTGGCGATGTCTTCGCCGGCCGCGCGGATCTTGCTCATCTGGTTCAGCGCAAACACGCCGAGGATCAACATCAGGCCGCCGATCAGGGCGAAGCCGGTGAACGCCCGTGGGGCGATATTCATATTGCGAAGGGACATGGGCGGATACCGAAAAGGGCCGCATCCATGCGGGCTGAGACTGCTGTATGGGTGACTTATCGGTCATACGACTAAAGTCTTGAGGTGGTGTGCGTATTTGTCGCAGACACGCTTGAGCGACGAAGTGCAGGAACCAGATCGACCAATCACAGTCTTTTAAACTCGCGAGAAGCTTCGCCAACCAGGAAAATCAAGGCCTTGCGCCGGTTTAACCCTGGCATCCGTGGTGACTTTTCTTTATCGTACGCGCCCTTTGAAAAACGCTTGGAAGATCAAAATGTTGGAAGCATCCCTCAGCCAATTGGAACAGCTCGTCAGCGACCTGGTGCAACAGAACCAGACCTTGCTGCAGACCAACCAGACCCTGTCCACGGAACTGGCCCAGGCCAAGGATGAAAATGAAAGCCTGCAACTGAACCTGATGGAGCAGGAAGAAAAACACGGCGCCACCGCCGCGCGCATCCAGGCGCTGGTTGATCGCGTCAACGCCGGTCCCGTCAGCGCATGAACCACGGCACAGCAGGGGTAAAAGTCATCTCCATTCTTGGCGAGGACTATTCGATCAAGGCACCGGCCGGGGAAGAACAGACCCTGCTGGACGCGGCGATGATGCTCAAGGCAGCGCTGGAAGACACCAAGCGCAAATACCCGACGCTGATCGGCGACCGTTTGCTGGTGCTGGCGGCGATGAATCTGTGCTCCCAGCAGATCGAAATGAAAAAGCAGCACAAAGAAGAACTCGAGCGTTATCAAGAGCAAGTCAGCGCCACGGTCGAGACGATTGCCAAGACCATCAATCAGGTTTGACGGGTCGCCAGAATCTCGTCGCCCCTCAACGGAGCGCTCTGTTCAGGGGCGCTTCAGGCGATGACCAGTTCGCAGCGATATCGACCGCCAGACTCGAAAATGTTTTTTGCAGTTATGGTGCGTTTGCGTCCGTTGAAATCAAACGTTTCGTCCTTGCTGGCAGCCCAAAGCATAACGTCATGGGAGATAGGTTGCTCAGACACCAGCGTTTCATCTTTCAAAGACACTTCAATTTTGTAGTCGGGATCGCTGGCGGCGAAGTGTTTTGCGGTCACTACCGCGTCGTTTTGACCTCGTCGTAGCGTATCGCCGATTTTTATGTGCAACAGCAGGAGGTCAAGAGATTCGCTTTCTGTCGACTTTAGCTCGTCCATATCCGTATCCGTTGTGTGGTTTACCATATGAAGGTTCAAGGATACGCGGCCATTGCTTCGGCGGAACCTGTCAGGTTTTACAGGTGACAGGACAAGCGTTTTGTGGGTGTGCAGCAAAGCAACTGGATATGATCAGGCTGAGCTGATGCGTGATCAGGTCCCTGCGCAGGCAAGCCACTCGCACCGGGATCACGCCCAGAGACCCTGTGGGAACGGACTTGCCTGCGAAGAGGGAATAAGCCGCTACGCACGATCGAGATCAGAACCACTCCTCCCGCATCCCCAGACACGTATCATCCCGCGCCTCCAGCAAGTCCAGCTCATGCTGGCAACCCGGCACTTCCCATGTCAGGAAATACCGTGCCGCCTGCAACTTGCCCTTATAGAAGTCGACATCCGCCGAATTGCCTTTGGCCAGGCCTTCCTCGGCGCGGATCGCCTGCTCCAGCCAGCGCCAGCCGATCACTGCGTGACCGAACACTTTCAGGTACAGCGCCGAGTTCGCCAGGCTGCTGTTGACCTTGCCTTGGGCCAGATCGGTGAGCAGGCCGATGGTCACGGTTTGCAAGCGGGCCACGAGTTTTTCCAGCGGTTCGCGCAGGGTGGTCAACGAATCGTATGCAGTGGCACGTTCGGCCGTGTTGGCGATCAATCGAATCAGCTGCTTGAGACCGGCGCCACCGTTCTGCGCCAGCTTGCGCCCGAGCAGATCCAGCGACTGGATGCCGTGGGTGCCTTCGTGGATCGGATTCAAGCGGTTGTCACGGTAGTACTGCTCCACCGGGTACTCACGGGTGTAGCCGTGGCCGCCAAGAATCTGGATCGCCAGTTCGTTGGCTTTGAGGCAGAACTCCGAAGGCCAGGATTTGACGATTGGCGTCAGCAGGTCCAACAGCTCATGAGCCTGTTTGCGTTCGGCTTCGGTTTCCAGCGTGGTGGTGTCATCGAACAAACGCGCGGCATACAGGCCGAGGTCAAACGCACCTTCGACGTAGGATTTCTGCGTCAGCAGCATGCGTCTGACGTCCGCGTGCTGAATGATCGGCACCGGCGCCGTGGTCGGATCCTTGCTGTCCGGCACCCGGCCCTGCGGCCGCTCACGCGCATATTCCAGCGAATACAGGTAACCGGCATAGCCGAGCATCACCGCGCCCATGCCGACGCCGATCCGCGCTTCGTTCATCATCTGGAACATGTAGCTCAAGCCATGGTGTGGCTTGCCTACCAGATAGCCGACGCACTCGCCGTTATCGCCGAAGTTCAGCGCCGTCGATGTGGTGCCGCGCCAGCCCATCTTGTGGAACAAACCGGCGAGCAGCACGTCGTTGCGCTGGCCGAGGCTGCCGTCGTCGTTGACCAGAAACTTCGGCACGATAAACAGCGAAATACCTTTCACCCCCGGTGGGGCGTCGGGCAGTTTGGCCAGAACCATGTGCACGATGTTTTCCGACAGCGGATGGTCGCCACCGGAAATGAAAATCTTGTTGCCCTTCAGGCGATAGGTGCCGTCGGATGCAGGCTCGGCGCGGGTACGAATGTCCGACAGTGACGAACCGGCATGGGGCTCGGTCAGGGCCATGGTGCCGAAGAAACGTCCGTCGATCATCGGTTGCAGGAAGCGCTGTTTCTGCTCTTCGCTGCCGAAGCTCTCGATCAGGTTGGCCGCGCCCATGGTCAGGAACGGGTATGAGGTCGACGCTGCGTTGGCGGACTGAAAGTGCGCGAAGCAGGCTTGCGACAGCAGGGTCGGCAATTGCATGCCGCCGGCCTCGAAGCTGCGTGCGGCGTTGAGAAAGCCGGCCTCGAGAAAGGCATCCACCGCTGGTTTCACTTCGGGAATCAGAATGGCCTGGCCATCTTCATAGCGCGGCTCGTTTTCATCGCCCTTGCGGTTGTGCGGGGCGAAATACTTTTCGGCGATGTTGCGCGCGGTGCCGATGGCGGCGTCGAAGGTCTCGCGATTGTGCTCGGCAAAGCGCTCGCGCCGGGTCAGGCCCTCGGCATCGAGGACTTCGTACAGCTCGAAAGCCAGATTGCGGGAACTGAGCAGCGTCTCGGACATGGCGGCCTACCTGGAAATTGGGGTTGGGCCGAGTCTAGGCGTGCTGATAAAGACTGAACAGGATGATTGATAAGCGTGATGTTGGAGCCGCGCGCGGACTTAACAGGCGCCGAAAACAACTGTGGGAGCGAGCCTGCTCGCGAAAGCGGAGGGTCAGGCAACATTGATGTCGACTGAAACGCCGTTTTCGCGAGCAGGCTCGCTCCCACAGAGTATTGCGTACCAGGCGACCATTGCGGTCGCCTGGATTTACAGCGGTTTAACCGATCGTCATCAAGCTGGCATTACCCCCCGCCGCAGCGGTGTTGACGCTCAATGCCCGTTCGATTACCAGACGCTCCAGGGCAATGTTGGTCTCGCCCTGGGACAGGCCCTGAACGCCAACGATTGCACCGCCACGCTGGGCGATCTGCTGGCAGACGCCGCGCAACTGGTCGGAGTGGCCGTGATGCAGCACGGCATCGAACACCACTTCGTCCTTGTTCCAGTCGGCAACACGCTTGATCCGCGCCTGCACTTCTTTAGGCAGACGGGCGAACAACGCCTTGGTCAGCTCGGTTTCCGGCCACACCGCCGAACCGCCCACCGCCAGCACCGCCGCCAGTTGCGTCAGCAGATCACCTTCAACTTCCGCCAGGCACAGCACGTGTTCGCGCGGCAGGATCGCGTAGCTGTTTTTCTCGCCGGTCGGGCCAGCCAGCACCCGGGTGATGCCGCTCTGCGATTGCGCAGCGTATTGCACGCACAGGGTGCTCAGATCGGCAAACTTGTTGTTGTCGGCCCAGGCTTTCAGCGCGTTCAACGATTGGCTCATGGCATCGCGCAAGCGCACGTCCGGGGCGACGATGGCATCACCGCGAGCGAAGGATTGCTCGATTGCGTCGCTAGGGCGCGTCGACAGCAGGCGGTACAGATACAGCGGGCCACCGGCTTTCGGGCCAGTACCCGACAGGCCTTCGCCGCCGAATGGCTGCACGCCGACCACGGCACCAACGATGTTGCGGTTAACGTAGACGTTACCGGCGTTGACGTTGTCGATCACCTTGGCGATGGTCTCGTCGATGCGCGTGTGCACGCCCAGTGTCAGGCCATAACCGGATGCATTGATCTGGCCGATCAGTTGATCCAGCTCCTTGCGCTTGTAGCGCACCACGTGCAGAACCGGGCCGAAGATTTCGCGTTGCAGTTCGTCGAAGCTTTCCAATTCGATCAGGGTCGGCATGACGAAGGTGCCGCGCTTGACCTCTTCGCTGTCGGCAATCGCCACCTGGTAAACATTGCGACCTTTGTCGCGCATGCCCTGGATGTGCTTGTCGATGCCGGCCTTGGCTTCGGCGTCGATCACCGGGCCGATGTCCACGGACAGACGCTCGGGGTTGCCGAGACGGCTTTCGGCCATGGCACCTTTGAGCATTTCGATGACGCGATCGGCGGAATCTTCCTGCAGGCACAGCACGCGCAGTGCCGAGCAACGCTGACCGGCGCTGTCGAAGGCCGACGACACCACGTCGATCACCACTTGTTCGGTCAGTGCCGAGGAATCGACGATCATCGCGTTCTGGCCACCGGTTTCGGCGATCAGCGGAATCGGACGGCCCTGACTGTCGAGACGGCCAGCGATGTTGCGTTGCAGCAAGCGCGCGACTTCGGTGGAACCGGTGAACATCACGCCTTTGACGCGTTCGTCACCGACCAGACCGGCGCCGACGGTTTCACCACGGCCCGGCAGCAGTTGCAGCACGCCTTCCGGGATGCCGGCTTCGAGCATCAGGCGCACAGCCTGAGCGGCGACCAGCGGAGTCTGCTCAGCCGGTTTGGCCAGTACCGGGTTACCGGCGGCCAATGCCGCAGCGACCTGGCCGCTGAAGATTGCCAGCGGGAAGTTCCACGGGCTGATGCACACCACCGGACCGAGTGGGCGGTGGGCGTCGTTGCTGAAATCGTTGCGCGCCTGCACTGCGTAGTAACGCAGGAAGTCGACGGCTTCGCGGACTTCGGCGATGGCGTTGGCGTAGGTCTTGCCGGCTTCGCGAGCCAGCAGGCCCATCAGCGGCTGGATCTCGCCTTCCATCAAGTCAGCGGCACGTTCCAGAATCGCAGCACGTTCGGCCGGCGGGGTGGCCTGCCAGATCGGCGCGGCGTTCAGCGCGCATTGAATGGCGTTGTCGACGTCTTCGACGGTAGCTTCTTGAACGTGACCGACCACATCGCGGTGATCGGACGGGTTCAGCACCGCGACCGGCGTTTCGTTGCTGGAGGCGCAACCGAGCATCGGCGCGGCTTTCCAGTCGTTGTGCGCGGTGGCGAGCAGGGCGCAGGACAGCGAGGCCAGACGATGTTCGTTAGCCATGTCGATGCCGCTGGAGTTGGCGCGCTCGGCACCGTACAGGTCACGCGGCAGCGGAATGCGCGGGTGCGGCAGGCCAAAACCGCCTTCCACGGTGGCCATCTGCTCGATCTGTGCCACCGGATCGGCCACCAGTTCCTGAATCGAAATCGACTGGTCGGCGATGCGGTTGACGAACGAAGTGTTCGCGCCGTTTTCCAGCAAGCGACGTACGAGGTAAGCCAGCAGGGTTTCGTGGGTGCCGACCGGTGCGTACACACGGCACGGACGGTTCAGCTTGCCCTCGGAAACCTTGCCTACAACCTGTTCGTAGAGCGGTTCGCCCATGCCGTGCAGGCACTGGAACTCGTACTGGCCCGGGTAATAGTTCTGACCGGCGATGTGGTAGATCGCCGACAGGGTGTGGGCGTTGTGCGTGGCGAATTGCGGGTAGATGGCTTCCGGCACCGACAGCAGTTTGCGTGCGCAAGCAATGTAGGAAACGTCGGTGTACACCTTGCGGGTGTAGACCGGATAGCCTTCCAGACCTTCGACCTGAGCGCGTTTGATTTCGCTGTCCCAGTACGCGCCTTTCACCAGGCGGATCATCAGGCGATGGCGGCTGCGGCGGGCCAGATCGATCACGTAATCGATCACGTACGGGCAACGCTTCTGGTAAGCCTGGATAACGAAACCGATACCGTTCCAGCCAGTCAGCTGCGGCTCAAAGCACAGGCGCTCAAGCAGGTCCAGCGACAGCTCGAGGCGGTCGGCTTCTTCGGCGTCGATGTTCAGGCCGATGTCGTATTGCTTGGCCAGCAGGGTCAGCGACAGCAGGCGCGGGTACAGCTCGTCCATCACCCGCTCGTACTGCGCACGGCTGTAGCGCGGGTGCAGTGCCGAGAGCTTGATGGAAATGCCCGGGCCTTCATAAATCCCACGGCCGTGTGACGCTTTGCCGATCGAGTGGATCGCTTGTTCGTACGACGCCAGGTATTTCTGCGCGTCGACTTCGGTGAGTGCCGCTTCACCGAGCATGTCGTAGGAGTAACGGAAGCCCTTGGCTTCGAACTTGCTCGCATTGGCCAGCGCTTCGGCGATGGTTTCGCCGGTCACGAACTGCTCGCCCATCAGGCGCATGGCCATGTCGACGCCCTTGCGGATCATCGGCTCGCCGCTCTTGCCGATGATGCGGCTCAGCGACGAGGTCAGGCCGGCTTCGTTGTGGGTGGAGACCAGTTTGCCAGTCAGCAGCAGGCCCCAGGTCGCAGCGTTGACGAACAGCGAAGGGCTGTTGCCCAGGTGCGGATGCCAGTTGCCGGTGCTGATCTTGTCGCGGATCAGCGCATCGCGGGTGCCTTTGTCCGGGATGCGCAGCAGCGCTTCGGCCAGGCACATCAGCGCCACGCCTTCCTGGGACGACAGGGAGAATTCCTGCAACAGACCCTGAACAATGCCCGCACGACCGCCGGCACTTTTCTGGTTGCGCAGTTTTTCGGCGATGGTCGCCGCGAGCTTGTTGGTGGCTTCGGCCATCGGTGCTGGCAGGCGCGCCTGTTCGATCAGCATCGGCACCACTTCCGGCTCAGGGCGGCGGTAGGCGGCGGTGATCGAAGCACGCAGAACCGATTGCGGCAGGATGCTTTCAGCGAATTCGAGGAAGCATTGGTGAGCGTGATCGGTCTGCACTTCGCCTGCGTCATCGGCGTCTTTGGCGGTCAAACCGTTCAACTCGGTCAGGGTTGCACCACCCTCGAGTTTTTCCAGGTAATTGAAAATTGCCTGCTTGATCAGCCAGTGCGGCGTGCGATCAATCGAGGTTGCGGCAGCCTTCAGGCGCTCGCGGGTCGGGTCATCGAGTTTGACCCCAAGGGTGGTGGTAGCCATATTTTTATCCTCATGGTTGCCACAGTTGCGTGGCATCAGCTGGCCGCAAGATTAGCCGTGCGTTGAATGAGGTGCAACCGGGTGCAACCCTTTTTTTGCCGGAATAATACGCAGCTCGTCAGGAAATAATTTCTGGTACGAAAGTGCTGCTCCTGCTTGGTGCTTTTACTTCTAGCAAAGAGCCATGACTGCCACAAAAGGGAGCAAAAACGGGGCGATCGTCGATTAATCCGACTGGGTGCAACTAATTCTCGCGAAACTGGTTGCACCTTATTTGCTTTGTTGCATAGCATTCGCCGCCAAGGTGCAACCGGGAATAACCCGGTGCATCGGCTGATGGCTTTCCTGGGGAAACATCAGTCTTAAATGCGCGGGATCCCGGATCGTCTGCCAAACGTCGTCGTTTGCGAGCGGTTCACCACCGCCGCTACATAAAAACAAAGCCAGGGCGTAACTCAATGAGCGTAAGCAATCCAACCCTGATCACGTTCGTGATCTACATCGCAGCAATGGTGCTGATCGGCTTGATGGCCTATCGCTCCACCAACAACCTTTCCGACTATATTCTCGGTGGTCGCAGCCTCGGCAGCGTCGTCACCGCGCTGTCTGCCGGTGCCTCCGACATGAGCGGCTGGTTGCTGATGGGCCTGCCGGGCGCCATCTACATGTCCGGTCTGTCCGAAAGCTGGATCGCCATCGGCCTGATCGTCGGTGCCTACCTGAACTGGCTGTTTGTCGCCGGCCGTCTGCGTGTGCAGACCGAGCACAACGGCGATGCCCTGACTCTGCCGGATTACTTTTCCAGCCGTTTCGAAGATAAAAGTGGCTTGCTGCGGATTATCTCAGCGATCGTGATTCTGGTGTTCTTTACCATCTACTGCGCTTCCGGCATCGTCGCTGGTGCCCGTCTGTTCGAAAGCACGTTCGGCATGACCTACGAAACGGCGCTGTGGGCCGGTGCTGCGGCGACGATTGCCTACACCTTCATCGGCGGTTTCCTCGCGGTGAGCTGGACCGACACCGTACAAGCCACGCTGATGATCTTCGCGCTGATCCTTACGCCGATCATCGTCCTGCTGGCCACTGGCGGCGTTGACACCACGTTCCTCGCCATCGAAGCGCAAGATCCGAGCAACTTCGACATGCTCAAAGGCACCACCTTCATCGGCATCATCTCGCTTATGGGTTGGGGTCTGGGCTACTTCGGCCAGCCGCACATCCTCGCGCGTTTCATGGCGGCGGATTCGGTGAAGTCGATCGCCAAGGCGCGTCGCATTTCCATGGCTTGGATGATCCTGTGCCTGGGCGGCACCGTTGCGGTGGGCTTCTTCGGTATCGCTTACTTCTCGGCGCACCCGGAAGTCGCCGGTCCTGTGACCGAGAACCCGGAGCGCGTGTTCATTGAACTGGCGAAAATCCTCTTCAACCCATGGGTTGCCGGTGTACTGCTGTCGGCCATTCTGGCGGCGGTGATGAGCACCCTGAGCTGCCAGTTGCTGGTGTGCTCCAGCGCCCTGACCGAAGACTTCTATAAAGCCTTCCTGCGCAAGTCCGCTTCGCAACTGGAGCTGGTCTGGGTCGGTCGTGCCATGGTGCTGCTGGTAGCCCTGATTGCTATCGCGCTGGCTGCCAACCCGGAAAACCGCGTACTGGGCCTGGTGTCCTACGCCTGGGCCGGTTTCGGTGCTGCATTCGGTCCGGTGGTGCTGATTTCGGTGGTCTGGAAAGACATGACCCGCAACGGCGCACTGGCCGGTATTCTGGTCGGCGCGATCACCGTGGTGGTCTGGAAGCATTTCGAACTGCTGGGTCTGTACGAAATCATTCCGGGCTTCATCTTCGCCAGCCTGGCCATCTACTTTGTCAGCAAGGCGGGTGAGCCGACTCGCGGCATGGTTGAGCGTTTCGAGGCAGCGGAAAAAGACTTCCATCTGAACAAGTGATGGACTGAGCTTCGGCTCATATGAAAACGGCCCGCTTCCTAGAGGAAGCGGGCCGTTTTTTTGTGCCTGTGATTTCTCGAATTCTGTGGAAATCCATTGTGGGAGCGAGCCTGCTCGCGAATGCGATTGATCATTCAATGAATGTGTCGACTGACATGCCGCTTTCGCGAGCAGGCTCGCTCCCACAGGGTGGGTGGCTGGTTTGATTGAATTGTCTGTAGTCGAACGGCCGAATTAACAAGGTCCTTTCAGCAAACCACGTAGGGCAAATCTGAATTTCCCGTCACCTGCTCGGCACCCCTTGCCCCTCATGCAGAATCGCCCGCCCTCACACTGCAGAGAGACATCGGATGTTCGCGCCTGCCAATCAACCGCGTTTCACGTTGACACTCGAAGGCGCCCGGCATGACCTCAAAGTCCTTGAGTTCACGGGCAGGGAAGCCATCAGCCAACCCTTTCGCTTCGAGCTGGAACTGGTCAGCGAGCGGCCGGACCTGGATCTGGAAAGCCTGCTGCATGGTCAGGCGTTTCTGAGTTTCGATGCTCAGGGTTGCGGTATTCATGGTCAGATTTATCAGGTCGGGCAGGGCGATTCCGGGAAACGTCTGACACGCTATCACCTCAGCCTTGTCCCGCGTCTGACGTATCTGGGGCATCGCATCAACCAGCGGATTTTTCAGCATCAGAGCGTGCCGCAGATCATCAAGCAGATCCTCAAGGATCATTCGATCCTGCGCGATGCCTTTGAATTTCGCCTGGGCAGCGAATACCCGGAGCGCGAGTACTGTGTGCAATACGCCGAAAGCGATCTGGCATTCATCCAGCGTCTGTGCGCCGAAGTCGGCATTCATTACCACTTTCAGCACAGCCCCGAAGGCCATCTGCTGGTATTCGGCGACGATCAGACCGTGTTCACCAAGCTGCCCGCGCCAACGTTGTATCTGCCGGGCAGCGGCATGTCGGCGGGGGCGCCGGCGATTCAACGGTTCAACGTGCGCGTGGAAACCCGCACCAGCGTCGTCACTCGGCGCGACTACAACTTCGAAAAACCACGGCTGTCTCTGGAAAGTCGCAGTGACGGCGAGCAGCGTCCGGTGCTGGAGGACTACCTCTTTCCGGGCCAATTCAACGATCGCGAAACCGGCAAACAGCTGACTCGGCGAGCGCTGGAACGGCACGTCGCCGATTACCGTCAGGCCGAGGGCAGCAGCGACGAGTCTTCATTGGTCTGCGGCCATTTCCTGCAACTCACCGAGCATCCGCGCAGCGACTGGAATGATCTGTGGTTGCTCACCTGTGTCGAGCATCGCGGCCGTCAGCCGCAGGTGCTTGAGGAGTCGGTGACCAGCGATGGCGAATCCTTCCAGGGCTACCGCAATACTTTCGTCGCCACGCCGTGGGACGTGGTCTTTCGTCCGGCACTGTGCCCGGAAAAACCGCGCATGTCGGGTTACCAACCTGCCGTGGTCACCGGCCCGAAAGACCTGGAAATCCATTGCGATGAATATGGCCGGGTCAAAGTGCAACTGGCCTGGGACCGCGATGGCGAATTGAACGAGCACTCCAGTTGCTGGCTGCGCGTCGCGACCGGTTGGGCTCACGATCACTACGGTAGCGTATTGATTCCGCGAGTCGGCATGGAAGTGCTGGTCGGCTTCATTGATGGCGATGCCGACAAGCCGCTGGTCATGGGGTGTCTGCCCAATGCGGCGACCCCGGTGCCGCTGGATCTGCCGGCAGACAAGACCCGAAGCGTGTTCCGCAGCCAGAGCAGCCCCGGAGGTGGCGGTTATAACGAACTGCGCATCGAGGATAAAAAAGGCGCCGAGGAAATCTACCTGCGTGCCCAGCGCAACTGGACCCAGCATGTGCTCAACGACCAGCAGCTGCAGGTCGATAATCAGCGCAGTGTGGTGGTCACCGGCACCGCCCGGCATGAACTCAAGGCCGACGAACAGCGCATCACCCACGGCCAGCGCCAGACCGAAGTCAGGCAGGATGATCATTTGTCCGTGCTCGGCGACCGGCAGGTGCGGGTGAACAGCCAGGCCACCAGCGCCTCGGCGCAGATCCATATCAGCGCAGGCCAGCAAGTGGTCATTGATGGCGGCGCGAGCGCGACGATTCAGGCCGGCGGACAGTGGATCAACATCGGCCCCGGCGGAATTTTCAGCAGCGTGCCGATTGTTGTGGGTGGCGCGCCAATGGCGGCAACGAGTGCGGCACCGTTGGTGCCGGGCTTGCCAGAGAAACTGGCCGCTGCGCCGGCGGCGGTTCTCACCGCCGCACAGATCATGAGTCTCAAAGGTGATGCGCCTTTCTGCGAAGAGTGTGAGCGTTGTAAGGACGGTGTCTGTGCAGCCTGAACAATTGACGCCCGAACAATGGCTGGCGCGGCAGCCGCTGCACGCGTCGGAACAACTGTTCGCCATTTTCAGTCGCGCCAGCGACGCCAATGCGTTCAAAGCCTGGCAGGGCACAGCGAATCCAGTCTGGGCCGAGACGATTTATGCCGAGTGGGACGCGGTGATGCCCTATGTGGGAATTGTCGCTGCGGACAGTGAGTTTTTACGTTGGGTGGCGGAAACAGAATCCCGGGATTGGGGATGGTTGGCGGTGTCTTCGGCGGATCTGGATGTGCTGGTCGAACATTTCCGCAGCCTGACTCAAGTGCTGATGCCGGACGGTAAAGCGGTGTTTTTTCGCTTTTGGGATGGTCGGTTTCTGCTGCCTCTTTTGCACTCTGACGAGCTCAATTCCGCGCAATTACTGCCAGTCGTTTCGCGAGCCTTGATCAATGGCCAAGCCATTGAAATCGGGGGCCGTGCGCTGGTTTCGGGGCGGGTCTTTCCGTGGTGGAGCGTGCCGCAATCGCTGTTGGCGCAGACTGATGCAAGCGTACGCATCGCCAATGCTTTGCAATGGCTGAGCGAGGAGCAACCGGCCGTGTTCGAGGCGTTTCCCGAGGCTGTTTTGCGCTGCAAGGTCGGGCAGTTTTTCAAATTATCGATGTCGGAAGATTCGTCACGATCGGCGCTTCTGGAGTTTTTGCTGGCAGAGGCAGAGTGAAATTTCGGGGCAAACGCTTCGGACGTTTCCTTCGAATCGCGGCGGTTTTCATGAACTGGTGCGTGGTGAGTTGCAGGGATAGTCTTTTCGTTGTCGCCACGAGAGTGGTGGCAGGGTGAAGGATTCCCGCATTCATGACGTTACAGTTCGTTGGCTTTTTGCGGCACTTGGTTCAAGTCCGTAAGATCGTTCGCGGCGGCTGTGCGTGGGGCACGCTTCGGCGTGGCCGAGGTCCATGATTGCTCGGTTCCTACTCCCGCGCACAGCTGCCACCCTAACCCGTAGGAAGGTGTGATGGCGGCTCACGTTTATCAATCATGGGGCCCGGAAAATGACCAATATGCATACTGATTCACCCTACGAAAAAATCACGCCTCACCCCGACAACCGCTTCATGGCCCTCACCGGCAATTGCAGCGACATGCCCAGCCTGTTCGTCGACACTCACGTGCCCCTCGACATCCTCATGGACGCTGCCAACCACCGCATCCGCGCCGTGGTCCAGGTCCTGGAAAACATGTGCATGCGCGGCTCGATCGAATGCGACTCCGTGATCCTCAGCGACTTCGCCCTGCTGTGCGCCATCCCATTGCGTGATGGCTGTGATGTGCTCGATGTCATCGGCAAGCGCTTGCGCAGCTTGCCCGCCTGAAGATCGAAAGGCCGCAGCCTTCGGCAGAGTGAGCGCCTATCCCATGTGGGAGCCGCCGAAGGCTGCGATTTTTTGATTGATTGAAATCGGGGGGGCAGTCAGAGATGTAGGCATCTTGGGTTTTGATAAAGCGGTTGAACGCTTCGGAGTTGTAGATCTTCAGGCACGCAAGGAACACCACTTTTTCATTTGAGTGTTTGCTGCGTGAAGGTGTCTGCTGGTAAGCCGCCGATATGTAGCTCAGTGTTTCTTTATAGGGATCGTGCAGCACTTGCAGCGTGTCTTCATCTTGCAGGATGGAATGTAGGCCGTTGCCCATGAATGAATAGGCATTGGCGGACAGCGCAATGTCTTTTTCCAGCGCTGAGCGTTCGTTGAATGGCTTCAGAATGCAGTGGCTCAGCCCGTAGTTCTTTAGTGTCTGGCGTGCCTGTTCAATGTGAGTTTCGTCGGCAAGGGCGAGGTATGGACTTAGAAGGCTGAGTGAACAGATGATGAGATACCGCATGAGTTTTTGACTTCCTGTCGTTCATGGTTAGCCAGTTTAACGCCATAAAAGCAAAGCCCCTCACCCTAGCCCTCTCCCAGAGGGAGAGGGGACTGACCGAGTTGTCTGGGTGATGTACGCCGACCTGCGACTTCAGTGGTGAACTTCGCTTGGCCAAGCCTGAGATCACGTGGATCATTCAGGTCGATGTAATTCGCAAGATCGCCACCGTCAGTCCCCTCTCCCTCCGGGAGAGGGCTAGGGTGAGGGCAGGCTTTTTGTCCGCTCGGCCGCCAACCCCTGACTTGCCGTCCGGTAAAAGGTAAACTTTGCGGCCCTCGCAGGAGCAGCCATGAATTATCGTCACGCCTTCCATGCCGGCAATCACGCCGATGTGTTCAAACACCTGACCTTGACCCGCCTCATAGCCCTGATGTCGCGCAAGGAGCAGCCGTTTGCCTATCTCGACACGCACGCCGGCATTGGTCTGTATAACTTGCAGGGCGATCAGGCCAATCGCACCGGCGAGTACCTGGAAGGCATTGCGCGGTTGTGGGGTCAGCCGGACCTGCCGGCGCTGACCGCTGATTACATGAAGGTGCTGCACGAGATGAACCCGGATGGCCAGTTGCGCTACTACCCGGGTTCGCCGGAGCTGGCACGGCGTCTGACGCGGCCGCAGGATCGGGTGATGCTCAACGAAAAGCACCCCGAAGACGGCGTGTTGCTCAAGGACAACATGGCCGGCGATCGTCGGGTAAAAGTGCATCTGGGCGAGGGTTGGCATGTGGCGCGGGCGATGTTGCCGGTGCAGGAAAAACGCGCGGTGATGCTGATCGATCCGCCGTTCGAGCAACTGGACGAGATGCAGCGTTGCGCGGCGTCGATGAAAGAAGCCATCGGCCGCATGCGCCAGACCGTGGCAGCGATCTGGTATCCGGTGAAGGATCAGCGTGCGTTGCGGCGTTTCTATCAGGACTTGGCAGGCACCGGTGCGCCGAAGTTGCTGCGTGTGGAGCTGCTGGTGCATCCGCTGGATACGCCGAACAGCCTGAACGGTTCCGGGCTGGCGATCGCCAATCCGCCGTGGGGGCTGGAAGATGAATTGCGTGAGTTGCTGCCGTGGTTGTCGAAGAAGCTGGGGCAGACTCAGGGTGGCTGGCAGATGGATTGGCTGATTGCCGAGAGCTGATCGCCGAGCGATCGTTCCCACGCTCCGCGTGGGAATGCCTCAATGGACGCTCTGCGTCCGCTGTCAGGACGCGGAGCGTCCCGGGCTGCATTCCCACGCAGAGCGCGGGAACGATCAGTCGGGGAAGTTGCCCGCAAGGCTCGCAGGCATGCACACGCCGGTGCCGCCAATCCCGCAGTAACCTTCAGGGTTCTTCGCCAGATACTGCTGGTGATACGCCTCGGCAAAGTACACGGGCGGGGCCTGGTCGATCTCGGTGCTGATTTCACCCAGACCGGCCTTGGCCAGTTCCGCCTGATACACGTCTTTGCTTTTCAGTGCCGCATCCAGTTGCTCCGGGGTGGTCGCGTAGATCACCGAGCGGTACTGAGTGCCGATGTCGTTGCCCTGACGCATGCCCTGAGTCGGGTTGTGCAGTTCCCAGAACATCGCCAGCAGCTCTTCATAGCTGACTTGGGCCTTGTCATACACCACCAATACCACTTCGGCGTGGCCGGTCAGGCCCGAGCAGACTTCTTCGTACGTCGGGTTCGGCGTGAAGCCGCCGGCGTAACCGACGACTGTACTGATCACGCCTTCGCGCTGCCAGAAGCGTCGTTCCGCGCCCCAGAAGCAACCCAGACCGAAGATTGCAAAGTCGACGTCCTGAAAGAATGGACCGAGCAGCGGGGTGTCTTCGAAGACGAAGTGTTTTTCCGGCAGGGTCATCGGGGTTTCGCGGCCGGGCAGGGCTTGTTCTTTGGTTGGAAGCACGTTTTTGTTCACCAGAATTTCCGAGCGCAGAACCATGAGCGTTCCTCTCAGTCAGGTTGGAGGTAAAAAGTCAGACCGCCAGTGTGCCGAATGATGCCGAGTTAATCACTACCCAATGTAGGAGCTGCCGAAGGCTGCGATCTTTTGATTTTGCTTTTTAAAAACCAGATCAAAAGATCGCAGCCTTCGGCAGCTCCTACAGGGGGCGGCATGTTATGGCGAGAATGGGGTAGAGGCGTTAGAGACAGAGCGGCCCACGCGGATAGCGCTTGAGCGCTTTGATCAGCTCATCGCCCGGAATCGGTCGGTCGAACAGATAACCCTGGCCGACGTCGCAACGATGCCGGCGCAGGAACGCCAGTTGCTCGGCGGTTTCGATGCCTTCGGCGACGACCTTGAGTTTCAGGTTGTGGGCCATGGCGATCACGGCGGAGGTGATTTCCATGTCGTCCTGGTTGTCGGGGATTTCGTGGATGAAGCTGCGATCGATCTTGATGATGTCGATCGGGAATTTCTTCAGATAGCTCAGCGACGAGTACCCGGTGCCGAAGTCATCCATGGCCAGGGTCAGGCCCAGGCGCTTGAGTTGGTCGAGCTGCAGATGGGTGTCTTCGGTAGCTTCCAGCAACAGCCCTTCGGTCAGCTCGAGTTCGAGCAGACTGGCCGGCAGCGCTTCTTCCCTGAGGATGTTGGCGATCGAGGCGACCAGGTCCGGATCGGAGAACTGTTTCGGTGACAGATTGATTGCCACCTGCAGATTGCCCAGGCCGGCAGCGGTCAGGGATTTGCTCATGCGACACGCCTGACGAGCAATCCACTTGCCGATCGGAATGATCAGGCCGGTTTCCTCGGCGACGCTGATGAACTGGTCCGGGCGAATCATGCCGCGTTCCGGGTGGTTCCAGCGCAACAGCGCTTCCATGCCCAGCAGGCGACCGCTGCGCAGGCACAGCTTGGGCTGGTAGAACACGTCCAGTTCGTTCTGCGTGAGGGCGCGGCGCAGGTTGTTCTCGACGAACAGTTTGTAACTGGCTTCGGCGTTCAGCGCTTCAGTGAACACCTGCAATTGGTGTTTACCGTTGGCCTTGGCCTTGTGCAGCGCCAGGCCGGCGTTGCGCATCAGGGTCTGCGGGTCGCGCCCGTGCAGCGGCGCGCAAGCGAGGCCGACGGAGCCGGTGACGCTGATCAACTGATTGTCGACGAACATCGGCTTGTCGAGGGTCATCAGCAACTGACTGGCGATCTGCTGCCCGGCTTCAAGGTCGGTGTCGTCGAGCAACACGGCGAATTCGTTACTGGCAAAACGCGCCAGGCTGCCACTCGGGCTGAGGCTGTTGCGCAGGCGCCGGGCGAGGCTGATCAACAGTTTGTCGCCGGTCTGGTGACCGAGGCTGTCGTTGATCCGCTTGAAGTTGTCGATGTCCACCAGCAACAGGCTGATCGGCGTATCGCTGTCGCGGGCGAAGCGCTCATCGAGATTGCGGATGAATGCCGGACGGTTGCCGAGGTTGGTCAGGTTGTCGGTGTAGGCCAGGCGCTCGATACGTTGCTGCGCGAGTTTGGTCTGGGTGATGTCTTCGTAGATGCCGATGTAATGCGTCAGCTCACGGTTATCGCCATAGACCTTGGAAATCGACAGCTGGCCCCAGTACGGTTCGAGGTTCTTGCGGCGGCTTTTGAATTCGCCCTGCCAGCTGTTGCTCTGGGCCAGCGCCGAGGGCGCGTCGAACAGCAGTTCGCTGAGGTTTTCCAGCGCCGGCAATTCCGACAGGCGCTGGCCGTGGACTTCCTCGGTGGTGTACTGGGTGATCGCAGTGAAGCTCGGGTTGACGTACTCGACCACGCCGTCACAGTTGACCAGCAAGAAGGCGTTGGCGCTTTGCTCGACCGCGCGCTGAAACAGGTGCAGGGCGCTGGTGGCGGTGCGCCGGTTGTGATTGTTGATTACTTGTGCGAACTGGTCGGCCAGCTCACCGGCAAAGGCGATTTCGTCGGACTGCCAGGCGCGGGTGACGCCGGTCTGTTCCAGGCACAACACGCCGACTACCTGGCCGTCGACGCGAATGCTGGCATCGAGCATGGCGTTGACGTCACGCGGACGCATCGCCTCGGCCATCTCGCGGGTGCGCGGGTCGTGCATGGCGTTGTGCGCATCGATGGCGCGGCTGCTGTGCAGCGCTTCCATGTAATCGGGGAAGCCGCTGATATCGATCGGCTCCGGCAGCAGGTATTCCTGAGTTGCGCGGTGGTAGGCGGAGATCGGCAGCAAGCGCTGGCCTTCGAGGTTCCACAGGCTGGCGCAGTCGATTTCGTAGATATCGCAGGCGCAGCGGGTGATCAGCTCGGCGGCTTCCTGCAGCGAGTTGTGCGTGCTGTAGCGCTGGCGTGCGAGCAGCAGAATCAGATCCTGCTGGGCACGCACGCGCTCCAGATGCTGCAGTTGTTCCTGCTGGGCACGCTGGTTCAGCTCAAGGGCGATTTGCAGGCGCGAGTTCTGGGTTTCCAGATCCACCGAAGGCAGCACCTGGGTTTCGTCGAACACTTCGTCGACGGCCAACAGGTAGCCGCGCAGCAAATGCCGGTTGTGCTGTTTGTAGGCTTCACCCAGTTCGAGCATGTTCAACGCGCCGGCGGCGGTGTGCAGGGTGTAGCGCACCACGTAATGCGCGCTTTTGCTTAGTTGCTGCTGGATCGCGTCATGCAGTTGGTAGCGCGCTTCGGGCTCCATCAGGCTGGCGTAGGGCGAGCCGACCAGTGCGCAGAGCTCGACGGCCGGCAGGCCAAACTGGCGTTCGCAGTTGGGATCGAGGAACAGCATTGCCCAACTGGCTTCATTCAAGCGCTCGAAACGCAGCATGCCGAGCCGCGAGGGCACAGGCAACTGCGTCACTACCTCGGCCGCCATACGGCTGGCGGCATCGGGCTGGCTCTTCATGAAGGAAACTCGCTTGGAAATATGCTGAATGCGCCGGGCTCTCGCCCTCTTGTCTGTTGGCTGCGGCAAGGTTGCATCATTGCGGCACCGACTGACAAGAGAGATGAAGGCCAAGTGCTATAAGAATATGTCGGCTGCAGTGAACATTTCTCCAGTACACAACTGAAATGAGCAGAAGATCGCAGCTTCACGCAGCCCCAACAGGGTAATGCGCCTTGTGTAGGAGCTGCCGAAGGCTGCGATCTTTTGGTGTTTTAACGCAATTTCATACTGATCGACTGCAACTTCTTGCCATCGCGGTCATGGTAATTGACCAATATCTGATCAGCCTCAACGACCACATGCGCAAAATTGTCCTGACTCACCACGGCACTGGTGAGCTCGTGCCGATAATCCCCGGCTGCCGTGCGCACCAGCGGTTGATCGAGGATAAACGTTGAAGCCTTGGCATACGGCAGCAATTTGCTGTTGTGCAACGGCGAGGACACGATGGTGTGCACCTCGAAATCGGTGTCCTCGCTGTGACTCAAGCGACTGGTCAGCGAGCCATGGACGTCGCCGGAGACGAACACCACGTTCTTGATCCGGTGAGTGCGGATGGTTTCCAGCAGGCGCAGACGCTGCTCGGGAAAAGCTTTCCAGGCATCGTCACCGTTGAACTTGCGATCGGGATAGAACATCACGCTGGTCACCACGAATTTCACTCGTGCCGGGCTATGGATCAGCCATTGCAGCAGGGCCTGTTCCTGCTCGATGTCGAGAATGCGCCGGTCATCCTTCGACAAGTTGCGTCGGGTGCGACTGTCGGTGACGAACCAGGCGATATCGCTGTCGCCGAACTGATACCAATAATGCTTCAAGGTATTCCGGTCTATCTGGCCCTCGCTGTTATATGCGTAAACCGGGCTGTGGCTGGCTTGATAAAGTTCATAAGCGGCCATGGCGTTGCGATACAAGTCCTTGTCCGCATCTTTTGCATTGGCGGGCCAGTTATCTTCTATTTCATGATCGTCGAGCATCATGTAAGTCGATGTATTGGACATCAATCGTTGAATATTCGGTTGCGAGAATGCCGTTCGATACTTCTTCAGAATGTCTTTGGCTTCGCGATCCGGTGCAATGATATTCAAATCATCTACATACACTTGATCGCCGGTCATGATCACCGCGCTGACGGGTAGATGACTGCTCTCGACAAGTTGATTGATCGAGCCAAAGATGCGATCGCCCAGTTGCGGCAACGAAGCAATCCCCGCGGTGATCCGCAGATAACGGCAAGATCCGACGATAAAGCCCCGGGGCTGGCTGGCTTGCGCGGTGCGGGTACGAAAGCGGTAGAGCTGTCGCGGCCATTGCAGTGGAAACTCCACCACTGTGTCGATGGTGTGTACCGGATTCATCGGGCTTAACCAGCCGGCTTGATATTCGTATTCACAATCGGCGTCCAGATCCTGTAATACCAGTACGCCCGACATGTCGTTGGCTGGATGCAAAAGTGCAAATACGCTGTTGGACCATTTTTCCGTTCCGGCCTTGCGCGCGCGAACTCCGGCAAATACGCGTTTTTTGTCCTGTTGTTCGCCGCGCATGAAAATGCGAACTTCGTTAGTTGTGGCGTGGCCCACGATGGGGCCGATAGTCGGTTTGAACATGATCGATTCCGTTCGAGATTTTAATAAGATGAATTAAATAAGCGGAGCGCATTGAAGCAACTTTCCTGAGCAGAGGTTAGTTGGCCGGCGGCAGAAAATATTGGCGTTAAGTGGACCAGACCTGTGGCCGATGTCAGCGCAGGTTGTAGGAAAGAGGCGCGATCCGGTTTATTTCAGGCAAAAAAAAGCCCCGTCAATTGACGGGGTTGAGGTACGAGCGTGTGGCGCTCGAAAGGGTGCAGCAAGCGGCCCTCCGTCGCCGGAGGGCCGTTTGGGTTACAGCAGGATGGTGCGGATGTCGCCCAACAGGCTGCCCAGACGCTGAGTGAAGCGTGCAGCTGCAGCGCCGTTGATCACGCGGTGATCGTAGGACAGCGACAGTGGCAGCATCAGCTTCGGCTGGAAGGCTTTGCCGTCCCAGACTGGCTGGATGGTTGCCTTGGAAACACCGAGGATCGCCACTTCCGGCGCGTTGACGATCGGCGTGAAGCCGGTGCCGCCAATGTGGCCGAGGCTGGAAATGGTGAAGCAGGCGCCCTGCATCTCGTCCGAGGACAGCTTCTTGGTGCGGGCTTTTTCAGCCAGCGAAGCCGCTTCGGCTGCCAGTTGCAGCAGGCTCTTCTGGTCAACGTTCTTGATCACCGGCACCAGCAGGCCATCCGGAGTGTCGACGGCGAAGCCGATGTTCACGTATTTCTTGCGGATGATCGCCTTGCCGCTTGGTGCCAGCGAGCTGTTGAAGTCCGGCAGCTCCTTGAGCAGGTGCGCGCAGGTCTTGAGCAGCAGCGGCAGGATGGTCAGCTTGACGCCAGCCTTCTCGGCCACGGCTTTTTGCGCTACACGGAAGGCTTCCAGCTCGGTGATGTCCGCCGAGTCGAATTGCGTCACGTGTGGCACGTTCAGCCAGCTGCGGTGCAGGTTGGCAGCGCCGACCTGCATCAGGCGGGTCATCGGCACTTCTTCGATTTCGCCGAAACGGCTGAAATCGACCACCGGGATCGGCGGGATGCCCGCGCCACCGGTAGCGCCGCCAGCAGCGGCCGGTGCTTCCTTGGCCTTCTGCATCATCGCCTTGACGTAAACCTGCACGTCTTCCTTGAGGATGCGACCGTGCGGACCGCTGGCGCCAACGGCGCTCAGCTCGACGCCGAACTCGCGGGCCAGTTGACGCACGGCAGGGCCGGCGTGAACTTTGGCGCCCGGTTTCGCTGGTGTAGCAGCCGGTGCGGCGGCTGCAGCGGCAGCAGGTGCAGCGGCAGCCGGAGCAGCAGCGGCAGGTGCCGGAGCGCTCGGTGCAGCAGCCGCAGCCGGGGCAGCAGCCGGGGCCGCGCCTTTGACTTTCAGCTTGAGAATCAGGTCGCCGGTACCGACTTCGTCATCCAGCTTGATCGAAACGCTTTCGACCACGCCAGCGGCAGGCGATGGAATTTCCATGCTCGCCTTGTCGGATTCCAGGGTGATCAGCGACTGGTCGGCTTCGACGGTGTCGCCGGCCTTGACCAGCACTTCGATGATCTTCGCCTTGCCGGCCGAACCGATGTCCGGAACGTGGATGTCCTGAACGCTGTCGGCAACCGGTGCAGCCGGAGCAGCAGCCGGGGCTGGCGCAGCGGCAGCGGCAGGCGCAGCAGCCTGAGCCGGAGCGGCAGCCGCAGGGGCCGCAGCACCCGCCACTTCCAGATCCAGAATCAGGTCGCCAGTGCCGACTTCGTCGTTGAGCTTGACGCTGATGGCCTTGACCACGCCAGCGGCAGGCGACGGGATTTCCATGCTCGCCTTGTCGGATTCCAGGGTGATCAGCGATTGATCAGCTTCGACGCTGTCGCCGACCTTGACCTGGATCTCGATGATCTGTGCCTTGCCCGACGAACCGATGTCCGGCACGTGCACTTGCTGTACCGAGGCCGCAGCAGGAGCAGCGGCAGGCGCGGCAGCAGCAGGTGCCGCAGCCGGTTTCTCTTCGGCTTTCGCAGCAGGAGCGGCGGCAGGTGCCGGGGCCGCTTCAGCGGCGCCCTCGACTTCCAGCTCGAGCAGTTCGTCGCCTTCTTTCAGACGGTCGCCCAGCTTCACTTTCAGGCTCTTGATGACGCCGGCTTTCGGGGCCGGCACTTCCATGCTGGCCTTGTCCGATTCCAGGGTCAGGATGCTCTGGTCGGCTTCGATGCGGTCGCCGACCTTCACAAACAGTTCAATTACTTCACCTTCACCGCTGCCGATGTCAGGTACGCGAATGAGTTCGCTCACAAAATGTCTCCTCAGCAGTCCAGTGGGTTGCGTTTTTCCGGGTCGATGCCGAACTTGGCGATGGCTTCAGCCACAACCTTAGGTTCGATATCACCACGGTCAGCCAGTGCTTCCAGGGCTGCCAACACCACGAAATGACGGTCGACTTCGAAGAAATGACGCAGTTTCTTGCGGCTGTCGCTGCGGCCGAAACCGTCGGTGCCCAGGACTTTGAATTCCTTGGACGGTACCCACTGACGGATCTGCTCGGCGAACAGCTTCATGTAGTCGGTAGAAGCAATGACCGGACCTTTACGGCCGTTCAGGCACTCTTCGACGTAGCTCAGCTTAGGCTTCTGGCCAGGCTTGAGACGGTTGCTGCGCTCTACAGCGAGGCCGTCGCGACGCAGTTCGTTGAAGCTGGTAACGCTCCACACGTCAGCGCCGATGTTGAACTCTTCACGCAGGATCTTCGCCGCTTCACGCACTTCACGCAGGATGGTGCCGGAGCCCATCAGCTGAACGTGGTGCGCCGCATCGCGAGTGTCTTCCTCGAGCAGGTACATGCCTTTCTTGATGCCTTCTTCGGCACCGGCCGGCATGGCTGGCTGCTGGTACGACTCGTTCATCACGGTGATGTAGTAGAAGATGTCCTGTTGCTCTTCGGTCATCTTCTTCATGCCGTCCTGAATGATCACCGCCAGCTCGTAGCCGTAGGTCGGATCGTAGGTGCGGCAGTTCGGGATGGTCGCGGCCAGCAAGTGGCTGTGACCGTCTTCGTGCTGCAGACCTTCACCGTTCAGGGTGGTACGGCCAGCGGTGCCGCCGATCAGGAAGCCACGGGTACGGCTGTCGCCAGCGGCCCAGGCCAGGTCGCCGATACGCTGGAAGCCGAACATCGAGTAGAAGATGTAGAACGGCAGCATCGGCTGGTTGTGGCTGGAGTACGAAGTACCGGCAGCGATGAACGAGCTCATGGCGCCTGCTTCGTTGATGCCTTCTTCAAGGATCTGACCTTTCTGGTCTTCCTTGTAGAACATCACCTGGTCTTTATCGACTGGCTCGTAGAGCTGGCCGACGGAGGAGTAGATGCCCAACTGACGGAACATGCCTTCCATACCGAAGGTACGGGCTTCGTCCGGGATGATCGGGACGATGCGCGGGCCGATTTCCTTGTCCTTGACCAGTTGCGCGAGGATCCGCACGAAAGCCATGGTGGTGGAAATTTCACGGTCGCCCGAGCCATCGAGGATGGCTTTGAGAGTGTCCAGATCCGGCGTCGGTACGCTGAAGCTCTGCGCGCGGCGCTGTGGCACGAAACCGCCCAGTGCGGCACGGCGCTCGGCGAGATAGCGGGCTTCGGCGCTGTTTGGCTCTGGCTTGAAGAACGGCAGGTTCTCCAGCTCTTCGTCCTTGACCGGGATGTCGAAGCGGTCGCGGAACAACTTCAGGCTGTCGACGTCGACTTTCTTGGTGTTGTGCGCAGTGTTTTTCGCTTCGCCGGCACCGGTGCCATAACCCTTGATGGTCTTGGCGAGGATGACGGTCGGTTGTTCCTTGTGGTTGACCGCTTCGTGGTACGCCGCGTAGACCTTGTACGGGTCGTGGCCGCCACGGTTGAGTTTCCAGATCTCGTCGTCGGACAGATCGGCAACCATTGCCTTGAGTTCAGGCGTGTTGAAGAAGTGCTCGCGAACGAACGCGCCGTCTTTGGCTTTGTAGTTCTGGTACTCGCCGTCGATGACTTCGTCCATGCGACGTTGCAGGATGCCGTCGACGTCTTTGGCCAGCAGCGGGTCCCAGAAACGGCCCCAGATGACTTTGGTCACGTTCCACTGAGCGCCGCGGAACACGCCTTCGAGTTCCTGGATGATCTTGCCGTTGCCGCGAACCGGGCCGTCGAGGCGCTGCAGGTTGCAGTTGATGACGAAGATCAGGTTGTCCAGCTTCTCGCGGCCGGCCAGGGAGATCGCGCCCAGGGATTCCGGCTCGTCGCACTCGCCGTCGCCCAGGAAGCACCAGACTTTCTGTTTGCCCGGCTGGATGAAACCGCGGTGTTCCAGGTACTTCATGAAGCGCGCCTGGTAGATCGCCTGGATCGGACCCAGACCCATCGATACGGTCGGGAACTGCCAGAAGTCAGGCATCAGCCAAGGGTGCGGATAGGACGACAGGCCTTGACCATCGACTTCCTGACGGAAGTTGTTCATCTGGTCTTCGGTGATGCGGCCTTCCATGAATGCACGGGCGTAAACGCCTGGCGAGGTGTGGCCCTGGAAGTAGATCAGGTCGCCGCCGTGTTCGTCGGTCGGGGCCTGGAAGAAATAGTTGAAGCCGATGTCATACAGGGTCGCACTGGAAGCGAAGCTGGAGATGTGACCACCCAGGTCCGAATCTCGCAGGTTCGTGCGCATTACCATGGCCATCGCGTTCCAGCGTACCAGCGAGCGAATGCGGCGTTCCATGAACAGGTCGCCAGGCATGCGTGCTTCGTGGGTAACGGGGATCGTGTTGCGGTAAGGCGTGGTGATCGCGTAAGGGAGCTGCGAGCCGCTGCGGGTCGCCAGTTCGCCCATACGGGTCATCAGATAGTGAGCACGGTCTTCGCCTTCTTTGTCGAGAACCGATTCCAGGGCGTCCAGCCATTCCTGGGTTTCGACGGGATCGAGGTCTTGCATGGCTTGCTCCAGGGCGGAAAGGCTTCCAGAATCGGTTGCCTGAGTTTGCGACTGGCCTTGTGGGCAGACGATTTAAAATTCTTGGATTGCCGACAGGTTGTTCCGGCGGCGTGTAGTTTTACTACAAATCTTCCGGCATTTCAGCCTTTCGAATGTATAGACGAGTAGTAAAACTACAGATGAAAGGCTTGTGGCCTCCGACTGCGTTGTGAGAATAATCGTTAAGGCGGGTCGATTTCCATCCGAATAAGGTGAAAGTTTGATGCTGGATGCCAAAGAAGAAGAAATTTCAGCTATTTCTAACTTTTGTTCGACAGTCCTTCACGTAGCGGGTTTTCATCATTCACTACAAGCGGCCCTCAATACGCCGATCAAGGATAGACCATGACCCTGCCCGTGCTTGCCGAACTGCCCGCCATTCTCCTGCCGTTGGTCAGCCGATCCGAGCAGTCGTTCCGTACGTCCGTCGCCGCCCTTGAAGACGATCACGGCCTGTCGAACTGGACGTCGGAGCGCTGGGCGCAATTCGCCCGCGTCAGCGCCGCCAGCGAATTTGTCATTGAACAGAGCATTCGTGACCCTTTGATGTTGTTGTCGCTGGTCGCGTCCGGCGAACTTGATCGAGCGTTTGCGCCCGGCGAGCTGTGCGCACAGATTGCCGCCGCTGTGAACAGCGCGCAGAGCGAAGACGAACTCGGCCGCGCCTTGCGTCGCCAGCGCGCACGCCATCAGGTGCGGATCATCTGGCGCGACCTGACCCGCCAGGCCGATCTGGTGCAGACCTGCCGCGACCTCTCGGACATGGCCGACGCCACCATCGATCAGGCTTATCAATGGCTGTACAGCCGCCATTGCGAGCAATTCGGCACGCCGACCGGGCGGCGCAGCGGTGAGCCGCAGCAGATGGTCATCCTCGGCATGGGCAAGCTCGGCGCGGTCGAGCTGAATCTGTCTTCCGACATCGACCTGATCTTCGCCTACCCCGAAGGCGGCGAAACCGTCGGCGTGAAACGCTCGCTGGATAATCAGGAATTCTTCATCCGCCTCGGCCAGCGTCTGATCAAGGCGCTGGATCCGATGACCGTCGACGGCTTCGTCTTCCGCGTCGACATGCGCCTGCGTCCATACGGATCGTCCGGTGCGCTGGTGCTCAGCTTCAACGCGCTGGAGCAGTATTACCAGGATCAGGGCCGCGACTGGGAACGCTACGCGATGATCAAGGCGCGGGTGGTGGCTGGCGATCAGGTCGCCGGCGCGCAGTTGCTCGACATGCTGCGGCCGTTCGTTTATCGGCGCTATCTGGACTTCTCGGCGATCGAAGCGCTGCGCACGATGAAGCAGTTGATCCAGCAGGAAGTGCGGCGCAAGGGCATGGCCGACAATATCAAGCTCGGCTCCGGCGGCATTCGTGAGGTCGAGTTTATCGCTCAGGCCTTTCAATTGATCCACGGTGGCCGCGACCTGAGCCTGCAACAGCGTCCCCTATTAAAGGTGCTGAGCACGCTGGAAGGGCAGGGCTATCTGCCGCCGGCGGTGGTCAGTGAATTGCGCGAAGGGTACGAGTTTCTGCGTTACACCGAACATGCCATTCAGGCGATTGCTGATCGCCAGACGCAGATGCTGCCGGACAGCGCTCAGGATCAGGCGCGCATCGCCTTCATGCTGGGCTTCGCCGATTGGTCGGCGTTCCACGAACAGCTGATGTACTGGCGCGGGCGCGTGGCCTGGCATTTCGCCCAGGTGATCGCCGATCCCGATGAGGAAGAGGGCAGCGAAAGCGAAGTGGTGGTCGGTGGTGAATGGCTGCCGCTGTGGGAGGAAGAACAGGACGAGGAGGCCGCGTGCCGGCAGTTGCAGGAGGGCGGTTTCGTCGATGCCGGCAAAGCCCTCAAAGCGCTGGCCGGTTTGCGTGGCAGTCCGCAATTGCGCGCGATGCAGCGGCTGGGGCGCGAGCGTCTCGATGCTTTTATTCCGCGACTGCTTGCGCAAGCGGTGGAGCATGACAATCCCGATCTGGTACTCGAGCGCGTGCTGCCGCTGGTGGAAGCGGTGGCGCGGCGTTCGGCGTATCTGGTTTTGCTCACGGAAAACCCCGGCGCGCTGCGACGTTTATTGACCCTGTGTGCGGCGAGCCCGTGGATTGCCGAACAGATCACGCGCTTCCCGTTGCTGCTCGATGAATTGCTCAACGAGGGCCGGCTGTTCAAGCCGCCGCTGGCGCCGGAACTGGCGGCCGAGTTGCGCGAGCGGCTGACACGAATTCCCGAGGACGACCTCGAACAACAGATGGAAGCCCTGCGCCATTTCAAACTGGCGCACCGCTTGCGCGTCGCCGCTTCGGAGATTGCAGGCAGCCTGCCGCTGATGAAAGTCAGCGATTACCTGACCTGGCTGGCCGAAGCGATTCTCGAACAGGTGCTGGCCCTGGCCTGGCGGCAGACCGTGGCCAAGTACGGCACACCGCTGCGCACCGACGGCACGCTGTGCGATCCCGGCTTCATCATTGTCGGTTATGGCAAAGTCGGCGGTATCGAATTGGGGCATGGTTCGGACCTGGATCTGGTGTTCATCCATGACGGCGATCCGCAGGCGGAAACCGACGGACCGAAATCCATCGACGGCGCGCAGTTCTTCACGCGTCTGGGGCAGCGGATCATCCACCTGCTCACGGCGCAGACCAACTCCGGCCAGCTGTATGAAGTGGATATGCGTCTGCGGCCGTCCGGCGCTTCCGGGCTGTTGGTGAGTTCCCTCGGCGCGTTCGCCCGCTATCAGGAAAACGAAGCCTGGACGTGGGAGCATCAGGCGCTGGTACGCGCACGGGTGCTGGTGGGTAGTCAGGACGTTGGTCAGGCCTTCGAGAAAGTCCGTGCGCAGGTGTTGGGCAAACCGCGGGATCTGGCCAAACTGCAACAGGAAGTCAGCGAGATGCGCGCCAAGATGCGCGACAACCTTGGCACCCGCAGCACCGCAGCCGGCACGGCGGCGAATGCGTTTGACGCGGGCGTGCCGTTCGACCTCAAGCAGGACGCCGGAGGTATCGTCGATATTGAATTTATGGTGCAATACGCGGCCCTGGCGTGGTCGCACAGCCATCCACCGCTGCTGCGCTGGACCGATAACATCCGCATTCTGGAAGAGCTGGAGCACGAACGGCTGATGCCCGCCGAAGATGCCAGTCTGTTGCGCGAGGCCTATAAGGCCTATCGCTCCGCCGCCCACCGGCAGGCCTTGCAGAAGGACGCCGGGGTGATACCGGGCGACCAGTTTGCCGACGAACGCCGGCAGGTTTTGCGGATATGGCAAGAGATGGGGCTAAGCTGAAAGCGGTTTATGCAGCACCCAATACCCTGTGGGAGCGAGCTTGCTCGCGAAGGCGGAGTGTCAGACGACACCGATGTCGGATGTGATGGCCCCTTCGCGAGCAAGCTCGCTCCCACAGTGATCTGCGGTGAGCGCAGTGATGTGAACAGATGCAAAAACCTGTAGGAGTGAGCCTGCTCGCGATAGTGGAGTGACAGTCGACAGACATGTTGAACGAAATGACCCATCGCCAGCAGCGCCGCTTCCACAATGATTATCGAGGCGGGGAGGCGTAAATGCCTCCCCGGTTCGTTTTTGGAAACCACATGAATATTCTGATCGTTGGGCCCAGTTGGGTCGGTGACATGGTGATGGCGCAGACACTGTTTCAGTGTCTCAAACAGCGCCACCCGCAATGCGCAATCGACGTGCTGGCGCCCGAGTGGAGCCGGCCGATCCTCGAGCGCATGCCCGAAGTGCGCAAGGCCTTGAGCTTCCCGCTCGGCCACGGCGCGCTGGAACTGGCGACGCGCCGGCGCATCGGCAAATCCCTGCGCGGTCAGTACGATCAGGCGATCCTGCTGCCCAACTCGCTGAAATCGGCACTGGTGCCGTTTTTTGCCGGCATTCCGAAACGCACTGGCTGGCGTGGCGAGTTCCGCTATGGCCTGCTCAACGACATGCGCACTCTCGACAAAGAACGCTACCCGCTTATGACCGAGCGCTTCATGGCGCTGGCCTATGAAGCGAACGCCGAGCTGCCGAAGCCGTACCCGCGCCCGACTCTGCAAATCGACCCGGTGACCCGCGAAGCGGCACTGGCCAAATTCGGCCTGACCCTTGATCGCCCGGTCCTGGCCCTGTGCCCCGGCGCCGAGTTCGGCGAATCCAAGCGCTGGCCGTCCGAGCACTACGCCAAGGTCGCCGAAGCGCGCATCCGCGAAGGCTGGCAGGTATGGCTGTTCGGCTCGAAAAACGATCACGCGGTCGGCGAAGATATCCGCGCACGTTTGATCCCGGGCCTGCGTGAAGAATCGGTCAACCTCAGCGGCGGTACCTCGCTGGCCGAGGCCATTGATCTGCTCTCATGCGCTGATTCGGTTGTATCCAACGATTCCGGCCTGATGCACGTCGCTGCGGCATTGAATCGTCCGCTGGTCGCGGTGTACGGCTCGACCTCGCCGGGCTTCACCCCGCCGCTGGCCGAGCAGGTCGAGATCGTGCGCCTGGGCATCGAATGCAGCCCGTGCTTCGATCGAACTTGCCGGTTCGGCCATTACAACTGCCTGCGCCAGCTGATGCCGGACGCGGTCAACGATGCCTTGCAGAAGTTGCAGGGCTCCGTGGTCGAGGTTCATTAACTTGCGGGTATTGCTGATCAAGACTTCATCGCTGGGCGACGTGATTCACGCGTTGCCAGCGCTGACCGACGCTGCACGCGCGATCCCGGGCATCAAGTTCGACTGGGTGGTGGAAGAAGGCTTCGCCGAGATTCCGAGCTGGCACCCGGCGGTCGATAAAGTGATTCCGGTGGCGATCCGCCGCTGGCGCAAGAATTTGTGGAAAACCATCACCGGCGGCGAGTGGAAACGCTTCAAGCAAAGCGTGCGCGCCAATAAATACGATCTGGTGATCGACGCTCAAGGCCTGCTGAAAAGTGCTTGGCTGACCCGCTACGTCAAAGCCCCGGTGGCCGGCCTCGATAAAACTTCCGCGCGCGAGCCGATGGCTGCGCGCTTCTACGATCGTAAACTCGCTGTCGCCCGAGGCCAGCACGCCGTCGAGCGCGTACGCCAGTTATTCGCCATCGCTCTGGGTTACGACTTGCCCAAAGGCCTCGGCGATTACGGCCTCAACGTCGAGCGACTGGTCGAGTTGCCACGCAGGAACGCTTACGTGGTGTTCCTCCACGGCACCACTTGGGATACCAAGCACTGGCCGGAAATCTACTGGCGCGAGCTGACCGAGCGGGTCGGCTACCTCGGCGTTGGCGTGAAGCTGCCGTGGGGCAACCCGCAGGAAAAGGCCCGCGCCGAACGCATCGCTGCCGGCTTCAAACACGCCGAAGTGCTGCCGAAGCTTAATCTGGCCGGCGTCGGCAAAGTCCTCGCCGGCGCGCAAGCCTGCGTGGCGGTGGACACCGGGCTCGGCCATCTGGCCGCTGCGCTGGATGTACCGACGATTTCGTTGTTCGGCCCGACCAACCCGGGCCTCACCGGCGCCTACGGCAAGCTGCAGATTCATCTGGCCAGCGACTTCCCGTGCGCGCCCTGCATGCAGAAAAAATGTACCTATCAACCGACCGAGCAGGATGCCCGTCAGTTTGACCTGATACGCGAGCAGCCTTTGTGCTTCACGCGTGTGAACCCCGAGCGTGTCGCCAGCCGACTGAGCACGTTGTTAATGGCTGAGGAGTTGCGCTGATGCAATTGGCATTTGTCCTGTACAAATATTTCCCGTTCGGTGGCTTGCAGCGCGACTTCATGCGCATCGCCCTCGAATGCCAGAAACGCGGCCATCAGATTCGCGTCTACACGCTGATCTGGGAAGGCGACGTGCCGCCGGGTTTCGAAGTGCTGGTGGCGCCGGTCAAAGCGTTCTTCAATCACCGTCGCAACGAAAAGCTCAGCGCGTGGATGGTCGCGGATCTGGCCAAGCGTCCGGTCGATCGCCTGATCGGCTTCAACAAAATGCCGGGCCTGGACGTCTACTACGCCGCCGACGGCTGCTTCGAAGATAAGGCACAGAACCTGCGCAACTCGCTGTATCGCCGCTGGGGTCGCTATCGCCACTTCGCCGAGTACGAGCGCGCGGTGTTCGCCAAGGACGCGAAGACCGAAGTGCTGATGATTTCCGAAGTGCAGCAGCCGCTGTTCATCAAGTATTACGACACGCCGCTCGAGCGCTTCCACTTGCTGCCGCCGGGCATTGCCCAGGATCGTCGGCGGCCAGCGAATGCCGACGAGATTCGCACCGGTTTCCGCGCTGAATTCAATCTCAAGGACGACGAGTTGCTGCTGGTGCAGATCGGCTCCGGCTTCAAGACCAAGGGCGTCGATCGCAGCCTCAAGGCACTGGCCGCACTGCCCGCCGAATTGCGCAAACGCACCCGGCTGTTTGTAATCGGCCAGGATGACCCCAAATTGTTCCAGATGCAGAGTGCGACGCTGGGCCTGGGCGATAATGTGACCTTCCTCAAAGGGCGCAGCGATATCCCGCGTTTCCTGCTCGGTGCCGACCTGTTGATCCACCCGGCCTACAACGAAAACACCGGCACCGTGCTGCTTGAAGCGCTGGTGGCCGGTTTGCCGGTGTTGGTCAGCGCGGTCTGCGGTTACGCCCATTACATTGCCGAGGCCGATGCCGGGCGAGTGCTCGACGAGCCGTTCGAGCAGGCGCAGCTGACGCAATACCTGACCGAGATGTTGAGCAACGACGCTGCACGGGCGGCCTGGAGCCGCAACGGTCTGGCCTTCGCCGAGACGGCCGACCTCTACAGCATGCCGCAGCACGCGGCGGATGTGATTCTGGCGGAGCACGCTTAATGAAGTTGATGCTGGCTGAACCGTTCAAAAGCCTTTGGGCCGGACGCGACCCGTTCGCCGCAGTCGAAGGCTTGCAGGGCGAGGTATATCGCGAGCTGGAAGCGCGCCGGACATTGCGCACGGAAGTCGACGGCCATGGTTTTTTCGTCAAGATCCACCGTGGTATCGGCTGGGGCGAAATCTTCAAGAATCTGCTGACCGCCAAGCTGCCGGTGCTCGGCGCCGGGCAAGAGTGGAAGGCCATCCAGCGCCTTCAGGAAGTTGGCGTGCCGACCATGACCGCCGTCGCCTACGGTGAGAAGGGCAGCAACCCGGCGGATCAGCATTCGTTCATCGTCACCGAAGAGCTGGCGCCGACCATCAGCCTCGAAGACTTCAGCATTGACTGGGTCAAGCAGCCGCCGGAGCCAACACTCAAGCGCGCATTGATTGCCGAAGTCGCGCGGATGACCGGGATGATGCACCGCGCCGGGGTCAATCACCGCGACTGCTACATCTGCCATTTTCTGCTGCACACCGACAAACCGGTCACACCGCAGGATTTCAAACTCTCGGTGATCGATCTGCACCGTGCCCAAACCCGCGCGAAAATCACTCAGCGCTGGCGCAACAAGGATCTGGCGGCGCTGTACTTCTCGGCGTTGGACATCGGCCTGACCCGCCGCGACAAACTGCGTTTCCTCAAGGGCTACTTCCAGCAACCGCTGCGGCAGATTCTGGCAGAAGAGGCGCCACTGCTGAGCTGGCTGCAAGGCAAGGCCGACAAGCTCTACGCGCGCAAACAGCGTTACGGGGATGCGCTCTGATGGCGGGCTGGACACTTGAGCCGCAGTACGGCGAACTCGCGGAAGATTTCGGCAGCCTCGAAGCGGTGTTTGCGTTACAGGGCGAACGCCTGACCCGCGATCCGCTGTCGGAAGTCGTTCGGGTGCAGCGCGACGGGGTCAATTACTACGTCAAACGCTACGTCGGCGCCGGTAAGGGTCTGCGCCGTTACCTCGGCAAGCCGCGGGTAAAAATGGAATGGCAGAACCTCAAGCGCTTCGCCAAGTGGGGCATCCCCACTGCCGAGGTGGTGGCCTGGGGCCTGGAGCGGCGCGGCGCGGCCTACGATCGGGGTGCGATGATCACCCGTGAGCTGCCCAATACCGAAGACCTCTCGGCGCTGGCCGAGCGCAAGGATCCCCGGCTCAAGGATCGCGACTGGGTCGACGGTGTCAGCCAGCAATTGGCCGGTTACACCCGGACCATGCACGACCATCGGTTTACGCATAACGATTTGAAATGGCGCAACCTGCTGATCGACGATCAGGCGCGCATCTTCCTCATCGACTGCCCCAACGGCGAATTCTGGCGCGGCTTCTGGCTCAAGTACCGGATCACCAAGGACCTCGCCTGTCTCGACAAACTGGCCAAATATCACCTGTCCAACACCCAACGCCTGCGCTTCTACAAGCAGTATCGCCAGTGTGATCGGCTCGATGTCGCCGACAAGAAACGGATTCGCCACGTGGTGAGATTTTTTGAGGGGCGCGAATGACTGATTTTCTTGCCGAACAGGACCGCGCACTGCTGGAGCGCCACGGTCTCGGCAATTTCGACGCACTGTGGGCAAAACAGCTTGAAGCTGTGGATGAGCCCAACACTGCCGGTGGCGGCTGGAGCAGCGTGTTCCGCCTGGATCTTGACGGCCAGGGCTATTACCTCAAGCGACAGAGCAATTACCTGACGCGGACCTTGCAGGCGCCGTTTGGCGAGCCAAGCTTTGCCCGCGAATTTCGCAACATCAGCCGTTACCGCAAGTTGGGCATACCGGCATTGCAGGCAGCCTTTTTCGGTGAGCGCAAGGTCGCCGGGGAAGTGCGCGCCATTCTGCTCACCCGCGCCCTGGATGGCTGGAGCGACCTGGATTCGTTGCTGGCGCGCTGGACGCAGCTCAGTGCCGCGCAGCATTCGGCCGTTCTCACCGCTTGCGGGCTGTTGGCGCGGCGGCTGCACGGCGCGCGTCAGGTGCATGGCTGTTTCTATCCCAAACATATTTTTCTGCGCGCCACCGGCGACGGCTATGAGGCGCAACTGATCGATCTGGAGAAAACCCGGCCGTTGCTGTTCGGCATGCGTGATCGGGTCAAGGATCTGGAGCCGTTGCAACGCCGAGCGCCGCAGTGGAGCGAGGCCGACTTGCGCCAATTGCTTGCGGCTTATCTCGACCAGCCGACTGACAGCTCGTTGCTCGACAGCTGGCTGACCCGACTGACAGCGCGGCGCAGCCACAAGGAGACCCGCTGATGCAATTGTCCGAGCTGGCCCGCTCCGGGCGCGCACCCACACTGCCATTGACCGTTACCCTGGCGGACGCCGCCGGTGCGGCGGATTTACAGTTGCTGAGCTTGCTGCGGGTGTTGCCCGGGCAGCGTTACGTTGGCGCAGGTGTCTGGCGCGGTCGGCCGGTGCTGGCCAAGTTATTGGTCGGCAGCAAAGCTGCGCGGCATTTTCAGCGTGAGCTGCAAGGCGTGCGCTTGCTCGCTGCGCAGGGCATGACCACGCCGCTGTTATTGGCCGATGGGCTGAAGGACGGCGAGGGTGGCTGGCTGCTGTTCGAATTTCTTGAGGGTTCCGAGAGCCTCGGTGATGCCTGGGCCGAGGTCGAGTTTCTGCCGGCGCTGGCCGATGAGCAGGCCGCTGTTCTGGCCGAAGCACTGGATGCTATCGGTCGGCTGCACGGCAAAGGGCTCTGGCAGGAAGACTTGCATCTGGACAATCTGCTGCGCCACGGCGGTCAGTTGTACCTGATCGATGGCGCCGGCGTTCGTGCGGAAACGGCGGGGCAGCCCTTGTCCCGGCAGAAAGTGCTGGAAAATCTCGGCGTGTTTTTCGCCCAGTTGCCAAAATCACTCGAACCGTTCACCGAAGAACTGCTGGTGTATTACCTGCTGAGCAACAGCGAGCATGCGTTGCCGCTGGAGGCTCTGCAGAAACAGATCGACAAGGTGCGCAACTGGCGACTCAGGGATTACCTGATCAAGGTTGGCCGCGACTGCACGTTGTTCGCCGTGCAGCGCGGCGCATTTGCCCTGCGCGCCGTTCGCCGTGAAGAAGAAGCGGCCATGCTGCCGGTGCTTGAGCAGGCTGACGCCTTGCTTGATCAGGGGCACCTGTACAAGACCGGCGGCGCGGCCAGCGTCGGCAAAGTCGAGATAGCCGGGCGGGCTCTGGTTATCAAGCGCTACAACATCAAGAATTTCGCCCATTGGCTCAAACGCTTCTGGCGCCCGAGTCGGGCCTGGCATTCCTGGCGTGAGGGCAATCGCCTGGCGTTCCTTGGCATCGCCACGCCGAAACCGCTGGCGGTACTGGAGAAGCGCTTCTTGTGGCTGCGCCGCAGTGCCTATCTGGTCACCGAATACCTGCCCGGGCCGGACATTATCGAGCGCTTTGCGCCGTACGTGGAAAATGGCCAGGCGCCGGAAGCCGAGTTGCTGGCGCTTGATCAACTGTTTGCCCGATTGATCGCCGAGCGCATCAGTCATGGCGACTTCAAAGGCCACAACCTGTTCTGGCAGACGGATCGCTGGGCGCTGATCGACCTCGACTCGATGTGTCAGCACGCCTCGGTTGGCAGTTTCGCCCCGGCCTACGCCCGCGATCGCGCGCGGTTCATGCGCAACTGGCCTGAAAGTAGCGCGTTGTATCGGGTCATTGATGAGCGGCTGCCGAAAGGAGTCTCCAGCGCGGGGTGATTCCTTCTCACGAGCAGACTGGTTCTTGCAAAGGACCCGGTCCACTGCGAAACGGAGTCTGTGGGCAGTAGCGGACAAAATACAGCGATCTGTCCTACAACTTCTCCAGAAGCCATGAACTGTGCCCTGCTCGGGCTCGATGCTAATTTGCCTGACGATCTCGGAGGGCGAATCTTGAGCATGAAAAAAATTCTGATGCTGGGCGTAATATCTGCGGTGGTCTCAGGCTGTGGCAGTGTCTCGACCGTTTTACAGGGCGACGCCGATGCTGCCCGTGACCTGCGCAAAAAGAAGACCTACTGCCAATCGATTCCGCGCATCTACAGTGGCCTGGCCTTCGATTTTTGCACGCTGAATGCGCCGCCTGATCCTACGGGAATGCTGGCGCCGTTTGTTTTGTTCGATCTTCCGCTGTCCGCCGTGTTCGATACGCTTTCGCTGCCTTACACGGTATATCGGCAGATTACCGATTCAAATCTGAGTATTTACTGGAGCAGAGACGGCTATTGAGTCGTTGAACCTGTTGATTCGGACCAATCGTGCAGGTGGCAATTCGCACAAGGTAATTCCCGTCATGTTTACGCTATAATCCCGCCCTTTAGCTGCCGCTCGCCCTGTGCGAGGGCACATCAATTTTCAAGGCGCATCGCGCCTGCATGCAGACTAAAGAGGCTAGACCCCTGTGGCATTGACGATTCTTGGCCTGTCCGGCGCCCTTAGCCATGATCCTTCCGCAGCCTTGTACATCGACGGCAAGCTGGTCGCGGCGGCTGAGGAAGAGCGCTTCGTACGCGATAAACATGCAAAGAACCGCATGCCCTACGAATCGGCGAAATTCTGCCTCGAGCAAGCCGGCATCAAACCTTCCGACGTTGACGTGGTGGCGATTCCATTCGCCCCGATCAGCCTGTTCGGCAAGGCCCGCTGGCACTACGCCAAGCGCTACTGGTACGCCCCGGATCGTGCTCTTGATGCGATCCTGATGGGCAACCGCCGCTACAAGCGCTATCGCAACAAGATCGTCTGGTGCCTCGAGCAACTGGGCTTCGATCCGAAGAAAATCAAGATCGAGCCGGTCGAACATCACTTGGCTCACGCCTCCAGCGCCTATCACTGCTCGGGTTTCAAAGAGAAAACCGCGATTCTCGGCATCGACGGCAAGGGTGAATACGCCACGACCTTCTTCGGTTACGGCGAAAACGGCAAGATCCACAAGATCAAGGAATTCTTCGACCCGGATTCCCTCGGTGGTTTGTACGGTGCGATCACTGAATTCCTCGGTTTCGAGATGCTCGACGGCGAGTTCAAGGTCATGGGCATGGCGCCGTACGGCGATGCCAGCAAGTACGATTTCTCGCGTCTGGCCTCGTTCGAGAATGGCGAACTGGTGATCAACACCGACTACGCCAACGTCATCGGCCTGCGTCGCTATAAAGAGAAGGGCAAGGGTTTCTACTTCTCGCCGAAGCTGATCGAGTGGCTGGGTCCGAAGCGCGAAGGCGACATCGCCGACGAGCCGTACATCCACTACGCCGCGAGCATGCAAGCGCTGTTCGAGAAGCTCGCGTTGCAGATGATCGACTACTACCTGGGCGACGTGCTCAAGGAAACCGGCAAACTGGCTTTCGCCGGTGGCTGTGCGTTGAACGTCAAGCTGAACCAGAAAATCATCGCCCGCGACGACATCAAAGAGCTGTTCGTACAGCCTGCGTCCGGCGACGCCGGCACCGCGGTCGGCGCTGCCGCTTACGTGTCGCACGCCCGTGGCGTGCCGGTCGAGAAGATGGAACACGTCTACCTTGGCCCGTCGTACAGCAACGAGGACGTGATTGCCGCCTGCGCCCGTCACGAGAACAAGCCGACCTGGCGCAAGCTCGACAACATGCCCGAGCAGATCGCCCAGATCATGGTCGATGGCAACCCGGTCGCCTGGTTCCAAGGCCGTATGGAATTCGGTCCGCGCGCGTTGGGTGGTCGTTCGATCATCGGTTGCCCGAGCGTGGCCGGTGTCGCCGACCGCATCAACCATCAGATCAAGTTCCGCGAGCGCTGGAGGCCTTTCTGCCCGTCGATGCTCGACACCGTCGCGCCGCAGATGATCAAGATCGATCACCCGGCGCCGTTCATGACCTTCACCTTCGAAGTCGCCGAAGAATGGAAAACCCGCGTGCCGGAAGTTGTCCATGAAGACGGTACTTCCCGGGCCCAAGTGCTCAAGCGCGAATACAACCCGCGCTACTACGACATGATGAAGGCGCTGGAAAACCTCACCGGTAACGGCGTGTCGCTGAACACTTCGCTCAACCGTCGTGGCGAGCCGATGATCTGCTCGCCGACCGATGCGCTGAACATGTTTTTCGGCTCTGACCTGCAATATCTGATCATGGAAGACATTCTGGTGGTCAAAGAGGGCGCGAACGCTTATGACTCGCTCGGCTGAACGCCATGTGTTGCAGTTCTGTCACGGCTATGACGGGCCGTTCCTGGACTGCGCACGGCAGTACGCCAGCCTGTTCGCCGGCACCGGCTATCGGGTGACCACGGTGTTTCTGACCGGGGCCGCCGATAGCGAGGTGGCCGCAGCGTGCGCTTCCGATGAAGTGTTGTTCATGGAGTACAGTTCCAAGGCCATTCGGGGCCTGAAACTGGGGGCTATCGGCGATCTGCGCAAGATCGTCGCCTCACGCAATTTCAGTCTTTGCATCGCCCATCGCTTCAAGCCGATCTATATCGCCTTGCTCGGCACCTCGCTGCCAGTGATTGGTGTGCACCACGCATTCGGCGATTACCAGCGTGGCACGCGCAAGCTCTTCGCACATATTTTCCGCAAGCGCCTGAGCCTGCTCGGAGTGTCGGATGCGGTGCGCGACGACATGCGGCGCTGCCTGCCGAAATGGCCGGCAAGCCGAATCCAGACGTTGTACAACCGCATCGATGTGCCTGCACTGCAAGCCCGTCAGGTACCTTCCGAAGAAGCGCGGCAGATCCTCGGGCTGTCGCCGCATGCCTGGATCGTCGGCAACGTCGGCCGCCTGCACCCGGACAAGGATCAGGCCACGTTGCTGCGCGGGTTTGCCCAGGCGCTGCCAGGCCTGCCGGACAACAGTCAGCTGGCCATTCTCGGCAGCGGTCGTCTGGAGCAGGATCTCAAGGCGCTGGCGCGCGAGCTGGGGATTGCCGATCGAGTGCTGTTTCTCGGTCAGGTGCCTGATGCGCGCAACTACTTTCGCGCCTTCGATGTATTTGCCCTGAGCTCCGATCACGAGCCGTTCGGCATGGTGCTGCTGGAGGCCATGGCTGCCGGCGTGCCGCTGCTGGCCACCGCGTGCGGCGGGGCGAAGGAGGTGGTCGAGGGGGTGGGCATTCTGTTTCCACTCGGCGATGCCGAACATCTGGCTCAAGGGCTGCAACACCTGGCCGCGATGGATGAGCCGCAGCGTCGTCAATGTGCACAGATGATGCTCGAGCGACTGCATGAGCATTTCTCCGACCGTGCAGTGCGCGAGACCTTCTGGCGCCTGCCGCCAGTTACCGATCTGGCAACGAGGGGCTGATGCTCAACCGATTTCAAGGCTGGCGCGAACGTGGCTGGTCGCCCGTTGACGCCTCGACCTACGCCACTGCCTGGCAGCGTTATGGCGGCAGTGTCGCGACACATCCGCTGGTCATCGAGCGCCTGGCGAACCTGGCCGGGATCCCGGTGCGTTATCTGGCCTGGCAGCCGCAGGGCGAGGTTAAAGCCGCCATCGCTACCTGGGGGCGCGACCTGGCTCTGTCCAAGGACGTGCTCAAACGCAACGGCAAGAAAGGCCTGTTCGACCTGGGCAATGCCGAGCTGATTCTGCCTGCCGCCGTCGATGCTCAGGCACCGCTGCGTCATCGGGCGCGCTATCTGTCGGCACTCAACGAAGGCCGTTTCAGTGGCCTGAAGTTGCAGGCTGAGCAACTGGCCATGGCCCGCACGCCGGAAGAGTTGTCGAAAAAGTTTCGCTACAACCAGCGTCGAGAGTTGCGTCTGCTGGAAGAAGCGGGCGGTGTGGTGCGAGCGGTCAGCGAGTTTTCCAGCGTTGAGCTGGCCGCGATGTACTGCGATCTGTTTCAGCGCCGCTGGGGCTTTCCGGCGACCGGCGCGGCGCGCATGGCCGAGGTCATCGAGTTGCTGCGCGAGTTGCTGATCGGCTCGGTCATTTTCCTCAACGATGCGCCGATTGCGATTCAATTGGTCTACCGCGTTGAGGCGGCAGAATGGATCAGTGTCGAATACGTGAATGGCGGCGTGGATCCCGAAACCCGCGAGTTCAGCCCCGGCAGCGTGCTGAGCTTTCTCAATACGCAAAGCGCTTGGGAAGACGCACGGGCACTCGGCAAGCCGCTGCGTTTTTCATTCGGGCGCGCTGACCGTGAGTACAAGGACCGCTGGTGCAACCCTGTGCCGGTGTTCACCGTATGAGCCAGACCATGAGCCGCAAACAGCAATTGCTCAAGCGCCATCGACGCAACAAGCGCGTGGCTATGTTGGTCGCGCTGGCCGCCATCATCGCGCTGAGCGTGCTGGTCGTCTGGTGGCTGGCGCCGGTGTTGCTGATTGGCGGCTGGATCGCCCATGAAGCGTGGTTTGCCGATCATCTGTTCTACGCGCCCGGCGACGATTACCTATACAGCTTCCCGCCCTATACGCCGCAGCCGAAGGTTCATCTGCACGGCGAGCAGTTGCGTCTGGATGAAGGTGTGATGCTGGCCGATGACGCTACGCTGATCCTGGCGGTGCAGGTCAGAAGCACATGGCTGGGGCGCTTTCTCGATCCTTGTATCGCGTTGTCGGGCGGCGCCAATCCTGACGTGCAAACCTTTGAGCGCGGTGTCGGCGGCCTGCGCTACCTCAACCTCAGCGGTCAGGCGCAAGCATTGTCCGAAGGAGTATTGCGTCTGCGCGGCCGTTTCTGTCGAGTGTCGGGCGAGCCTGTGCTGTGGGCGCTGGAACACGCTGATTATCGTCGCCAGCGGGTCATGGTCATTGCCCCTCACGCGGATGATGCGGAGCTGGCGGCGTTCGGCTTGTACAGTCAGGCCGATGAAGCCTGGATCGTTACCCTGACTGCTGGTGAAATCGAGGCCGAACACTATCAGCAGATGGGCATGAGCAAGGTCGAAGCCGCGCGGCTGAAGGGACGTTTGCGCGCCTGGGACAGCCTCACCGTGCCGCAATGGGCCGGTGTCCCCCAGGAACGCTGCGTGCAGTTCGGGTATTTCTGCCTGCAACTGGCCGCGATGCGTGACAGGCCGGATCTACCTGTGGGCTCGCGCGAAGCGGACTTGAGCGATACCCGCCTGTTCCGTCAATTCAATCCATTTGTGCTCCCGGGGGACGCCGATGGCGCGCCGACCTGGAACAATCTGCTGGCCGATCTGCGCGAAACGATGCTGCGCGCTCGTCCGGACGTCATCGTGCTGCCGCATCCGGCGCTCGACCCGCATCCTGACCACATCTGCGCGCAGCAGGCTGTGCTTGAAGTGTTGAAAGGTCTGGACTGGCAGCCGACACTGCTCGGTTATGCCAACCACCTGCACGATAACGACCGGTGGCCGATGGGTAATAGTGGGGATGGCGTGGCTCTGCCGCCAGCCTTTGATGCTGGCGTGCCGGTGCAGCCTGTATGTCTGGCGTTGTCCGCAGAGCAGCAGCGTGACAAAGCCATGGCCCTGGGCATGATGCATGACTTGCAGCCGCCTGCGCCGTTCAAGCGTCGCTTGCGTCGCAGCTTGCAGCGATTGCTGGCTGGACGCTCCGGTTCGCCTTATGGCGAAAACGAATTTTTCCGCAAGGCGGTTCGGCGACATGAACTGTTCTGGCGTTTGTAACGACACAGGCGCCCGCGCAAGACTTTCTTGCGGGCGGGCATGTTCAGGTTTGCTCGGGTTGCTGTTGCGGCAAGGAAGACAATGAAAGTTCTATTTCTGGTGCAGAAAGATCAACGGGCCATTCTCGATCGGTTGTACGAGGGTGTCGCCGCCCATTGTGAGTGCGATCTGCGCTGGTTGAGCGGTGACGAGCAGCGCAATCTGCGTCGATACTTTCGCCGCGAAGTAGACGTTTCCCGCTATGACCGCATCGTGTTTTTCCTGCGCTTCAAGCAGGAGATCCGGCAGGTCGGATTTATTCGCACCATCCCCAATCTGGTGATTCTGGAGCACGACGCCTATCAGAATTACATCCCCTGCAAGTACACCGGCAAGTTCAGTGCGCACTATCGGCGTTTGCCGTGGGCACGCGTGATCAGTTCCGGTTTCGTGGTGGCCGAGCGCCTGCGCTCGGAGGGCTTCGACGCCGTGTTCGTGCCCAAGGGCTACGATCAGACGCAATTGCAGGACCTGGGGCGCGAGCGGGATATCGAACTTGCCTTCGTCGGCAGTACCAACAGTGTGGCCTACAGCGGCCGCAAGGCACTGCTGGATGAATTGGGCCAGGTCGAGCCGCTGCTGGTGACGCGGACCAAGTCCGGGGCTGAATACCTGGAAACGCTCAACCGTATCCGCTTTTTTGTCAGCGCGGACGTGGGCATGGGCGAGTTCATGATCAAGAACTTCGAAGCCATGGCTTGCGGCTGCGTCCTGCTGGCCTATGATCAAGGCGCCGCCGAAGCTGCGGCGCTGGGTTTGCAGGACATGCACAACGTGGTGTTCTATCAGACGATCGCGCAGTTGCAGGAAAAGCTGGCCACGCTGCGCGAGGATCCGCAACTGGCGCAACGCATCGCTGACAACGGTCGCGAACTGGCGGTGGAGCAGTTCAGCTTCGCGCGGATCGGTCAGCGCATCGTTGAAGAACTTGAGCCACCGCTGCGTGAGCGGGCGCCGCTGAGTCTGCTGGAAAAAATCCGCCTGAAAGTGGGCATTTGACAAGTGTCATATAGCCAGTGATATTGCTGGCGACTTCTGATTAACGAGATTTCGGTGCAATTTTCCAAAGAAAGCCAGATTACATTGGTGGTTACCAGCTGCGGTCGACTCGATCTGCTCAAGGCCACTCTCGATAGCTTCGACCGGTACAACACGGCACCCATTCGTGAAGTGTTCATCACCGAAGATGCCGGCGACGAAGGCGTTGCCGGGATTCTGCCTGCTCACTGGAAAGAGCATTGCACGGTCTTCGTCAATCGTCCGAAGCTGGGCCAGTTGGCATCGATCGACCTGGCCTACGGGCAGGTCAGCACACCCTATATCTTTCATTGCGAAGACGACTGGGAGTTCTACCGTCCAGGGTTCGTCGAAGACTCGATGACCGTTCTGCAGGCCCGGCCGGAAATTCTGCAGATCTGGTTGCGCAGCTATAATCACGATCTGCGGGTTCACAGTCCTTACATCCATTTGGGCGCGCGCGAGATTGTCGATGGCGTTGCGTGTTATCCGCTGATTTCCGACAAGCCGGAGTGGCAGGGGTTCTCGCTGAACCCTGGGTTGCGTCGACTTGAGGACTATCGGTTGTGTGCGCCTTTCGCCGGCCATGGTGGCGAGAAGGCCTTGTCACAGCGCTACTCACAACTGAACAGGGACGCCTTGATACTCGAGGCAGACGCGGTCATGCACACCGGTTTCGGTCTGCATGTGCAAACGGATGTCGAGCGTGAACGCAAAGCGCGCCGCAATCGCCGCGAACAGATCAAATTTGCCTTGTTTCTGTTGCTGGGAGTCTGCATTGGCTGGTTCATCAACTGAGTTCGAGTACCGCGCAGCTTGTCCCCGCAAATCCGTGCAACGGCTTTCTGCCCTATGAATATTCTCAATATCATGTGGGCCGGTGGCGCTCCGTTCGCATCAATCCATAAAGTGCATCAGCAGATACTCTCTCAGGCTGCGCCGTCGGCGGTGGTCAAAACCTGGCTCCTCCAGGGGCAGGGAGCCGAGTGCGGCGTGGATGTCGGTGAGGTCCGGGAGTGGCGGTTATCGTCAGCCCGCCTGAAGGGCCGGCATTTCTGGCGTTTGGCCAAACCCGTGATGCGGGCGAGGTTTCGCCAGGCGCTCGTGGACAGTGACGCTCGATTGCTGCTGCTGGACGGCATGGGTGTCGCACGCACGTTGTTACCGGTCCTCAAGAAACTGCCGCATATCCGCGCGGTAGTGATCTTCCACGGTTCGGCGCGTTTGAATGCCGGCGACCAGGCTCTATTCCAGGCAATCCCTGCGTCCCGACTGACATTGGTTGCCGTTTCCAGCACCCTTGCCGATTCACTGGCCCGCGATCTGCAGATGCCTGTCACCGCGCTGCGAAGTGCGTTCGATCCTGAGGCGTTTCGCGCTGACCTGTTCACCCGCGAGCAAGCCCGGACACGGTTGGGTTTGCCGCAAGGCGATACGCCAGTATTGGGCGCGGTAGGGCGGCTGGTCTCCGAGAAGGGTTTCGGCTATCTGCTGGATGCCTTTGCCGCAGCACTCGACACCCGCCCGGACTTGCGCCTGGTCATTGTTGGCGAAGGCTCCAAACGCGCGGCGCTGGAGCAGCGCATCGACGCGCTTGGCTTACAGGAGAAGGTCTTGCTGACCGGCCATCTGAACGAAGCAGCGCAGCTTTATCGTGCGTTCGACTGGGTGGCCATCCCTTCGCTGGAAGAGGGCCTGGGTCTGGTCATGCAGGAAGCGGTGATGGCCGGCGTACCGGTGCTGTGCAGCGATCTGGAGGTGTTCAGCGAACAGCTGGGCAGCGCCGGCTGGTATGCGCCGGTCAATGACACGAAAGCCTGGGCCGAGGCCATCGACCGCGCCTTCAATGCCTCATCTCAAGCGATCAATGCCGAGCAGTACCGGATGCTTGCACCGGACGAGGCCTGGTCGAGCTTCAGCCAGGCTGCCCGCGCATTGTTTTCATGACGACAAGACCGCGCGCTCAAGTGCCTGCATCGGAAAGCTGTCGTTCAGCTTTTCGCGCGCAATATAGCGTGCGAAGTGTTGCAGGTTGCGTTTGATCAAGCGCTTTGGCAACGGTCCGCGGGTAAAGCGCATGTCGGCAACATCGATCAGGCCCATGCGGTTGTCTGGCGTGACCACGATGTTGCCAAGATGCAGGGAGCGGAAATAGATGCCCGAGCGATGCAGGCTGCGTATCAGGGCGGCGAGGTCCGGCAACGCCTGCTTCCACTCGAATCCTTGTTTGCTGGCGATCTGACGCAGCGTCTGCCCTGGCAGAGGCTCATACAGCACGGCGGTCATGCCTGGTTTTTCAAGGCGAAAGAACTGGAGGATCTGCAAGGTCGGTACGCCGAGTTTTTGCAGCTCGACGGCATTGTCGATGAACCGCTTCGAATAGGGGCGCAGCAGAGCGGATGAAAAAAACCGCTTGCGACGGAACAGTTTGAGAATTTTTCCATCTTGCAGCAGGTAGACTTTCGGCCCGTAGCTGTCCGCTTCCAGCACTTTGGCAGCGTCGATCATTTGGTCTAGAGCGGCTTGGGAGAGCCGGGAGCATCGCATCGTAGGAAGCCTTGTCGAAAGTGCGGGGTGTAGTAGCGGGCAATGATGCCGAAAAGTTTCGATTTTAACCATGCCGCGTCGCATGGGCGAACCCTTGTCAGGAGCAGATTGATGCAGGAAACACGCTGGGCGCAACTATGGATGGCGACGGGGCTCTTGTGGTTTTTACTGGCCATTGCCTTAGCGCCCACCAACAAGGTTTACCAGCAGGGGCTGGTCGCTCTCGTCTGGTTGCCGGCGCTAGTGCTGGGCTGGTCTGCGCGGCACCGCGTCAGGGAAGTGCTTTACGAGCAACGCTGGATCTACCTGCCGTTGCTCGGATTGCTGGTCTGGTCGCTGATCAGTCTGGCATGGACAAACGCACCGGAAACGGGTCGCGAGGCCAAGCGTCTGTTGTACATCGTGGTGTTCCTGCTGTTTTTTCCGGTGTTTGCCAGCGGACGCCCCGAGCGGTTGATTCGCCTGATGCAGTGGGGCGGGCTGGGATTGGCGGTGACGGCGCTGGTGGCGATTGTCAGGTTCTACGTCATTGACGGCAACGTCTGGTCTGCGCGGGTGGAAGGTCTGGGTGAACTGGCGCATCCGATCCTCGGCGGCTATGTCATCGGCCTCGCGGCCGTGTGGCTGGCCCTGTGGGCGCCGCGTGATTTGATGCGGCAAGGGATCTGGGCGCTGGCGTTGACGGTGCTGGTTGTTTTTGTCCTGATGAGTCAGAGCCGCGGTGCGGCGTTGGCGCTGTTTCTGACCATCCTGGCCATGCCGATCTGGTGCCGTGACCGCCACAGCCGAATCGTCGCAGCCGTGGCACTGGTGGTGGCGATTGCGGCGCTGTGGCTGTTCGAGCCGTTGGTGCTGGCGCGCGGGGTCTCGTATCGTCCGCAGATTCTGATGGCTTCTCTGGATATGATCGCCAAGCACCCCTGGGGCGGGCTGGGTCTGGGTGGGGACTATCGGGTGCTCTGGTCTGGAATGACCTTCGATCACGCCCACAACCTGTTCACCCATGTCGCGATCGTGCTGGGTCTGCCGGGACTGCTGTTATGGTCTGCCGTCTGGTTCGGCGTGATTTTCCAGGCGTGGAAAGTTCGGGAAACGCTGTATGCCCGCGGTGTTATCGGTATCTGGCTGTTCTCGACACTGGCGATGCAGTTCGACGCTGCCAGCCTCACCGGCACCCCGCGCGCCGAGTGGTTCATCAGCTGGCTGCCGTTGGGGCTTGCCAGCGTTTTGGTATGGGCGCGGGCCAATGGCGGCGCTTGTGATAAAATTTCGCGTTCTTCTTAACCAGTGAGCTCTACGATGACTGACGCACCGCCCAAAGCGGAACAGGAATCCAGCCTGAAAATCTACTTTCGGCTGTTGGGGTACGTAAAACCCTATATCGGTCTTTTCCTGCTGAGTATCGTGGGCTTCGTGATCTTTGCTTCCACGCAACCGATGCTGGCCGGGATTCTCAAGTATTTTGTCGATGGCCTGAGCAATCCCGAAGCGGTGCTCTTCCCCAATGTGCCTTATCTGCGAGACGTGCAGCTGTTGATGGCTGTGCCGTTGCTGATCATTTTGATCGCAGCGTGGCAGGGCCTTGGCTCGTTTCTCGGCAACTATTACCTGGCGAGGGTTTCGTTGGGGCTGGTGCATGACCTGCGTATCGAATTGTTCAACAAACTGTTGGTACTGCCCAACCGCTATTTCGATACCCACAACTCGGGTCATCTGATCTCGCGCATCACCTTCAACGTGACCATGGTCACCGGCGCCGCCACCGATGCCATCAAAGTGGTGATCCGCGAAGGCCTGACCGTGGTTTTCCTGTTCGCCTATCTGCTCTGGATGAACTGGAAGCTGACCTTGGTGATGCTGGCGATCCTGCCTGTGATCGCGTTCATGGTCGGCAACACCAGCAAGAAATTCCGCAAGCAGAGCAAGAAGATTCAAGTGGCAATGGGCGATGTCACCCATGTCGCCTCCGAAACCATTCAAGGCTATCGCGTCGTGCGCAGTTTTGGTGGCGAGGCTTATGAGCAGCAGCGTTTTGCGGCGGCCAGTCAGAGCAACACCGACAAACAGTTGCGCATGACCAAGACTGGCGCCGTGTATACGCCGATGCTGCAGCTGGTGATCTACACCGCCATGGCCGTGCTGATGTTCCTGGTGTTGTTCCTGCGCGGTGATGCAACGGCCGGTGATCTGGTCGCGTACATCACGGCAGCAGGTTTGCTGCCGAAGCCGATCCGGCAATTGTCCGAAGTCAGCTCGACCATTCAGAAAGGCGTGGCCGGTGCTGAAAGCATTTTCGAGCAACTCGACGTTGAACCGGAAATCGATACCGGCACGATCGAGCGTGATCGGGTCAGTGGCCACCTGGCGGTGAACAACCTCAGCTTCACTTACCCGGGCACCGAACGGGAAGTGCTGAAAAACATCAGCTTCACCGCGTCACCAGGTCAGATGATCGCACTGGTCGGGCGTTCCGGCAGCGGCAAATCGACGCTGGCCAGTCTCATTCCGCGCTTCTATCACCACGAGACCGGCGAAATTCTGCTCGATGATGTCGAGATCGAAGATTATCGCCTGCGCAATCTGCGCCGCCATGTAGCGCAAGTGACCCAGCACGTGACGCTGTTCAACGACACCATCGCCAACAACATCGCTTACGGCGATCTTGCAGGCGCGCCTCGCGAAGATATCGAGAAAGCCGCCAGGGATGCATTTGCCATGGACTTCATCGCGCAGATGCCTCAAGGCCTGGATACCCAGGTGGGCGAGAACGGTGTGTTGTTGTCTGGTGGCCAGCGTCAGCGTCTGGCGATTGCCCGGGCGCTGTTGAAAAACGCCCCGCTGCTGATCCTCGACGAAGCGACTTCGGCCCTTGATACCGAGTCCGAGCGGCACATTCAGGCAGCACTCGACCATGTCATGAAAGGCCGCACCACGCTGGTCATTGCCCACCGTTTGTCGACCATCGAGAAGGCCGATCTGATCCTCGTCATGGATCAGGGCGAGATCGTCGAACGCGGCACTCATGCCCAATTGCTTGCTCACAATGGCTATTACGCGCGGTTGCATGCGATGGGGCTGGATGCTCCGGCCGAAGACATTGCCTGATCTGCGGACCAGGGTGAGCCAGCCTCACCCTCGTGTATTCCCGGTGCGCGCGATCCTGTTAATATCGCGCCCCTGTTCATTTTGTATGTGGGTTGCTCCATGAAATTGTCGATGCCGCGATTCGATCAAGCCCCTGTCTTGGTGGTCGGCGATGTCATGCTCGACCGTTACTGGCATGGCGGAACCTCACGGATTTCCCCTGAGGCACCGGTGCCGGTGGTCAAGGTCGAGCAGATCGAAGATCGCCCGGGCGGTGCCGCCAACGTGGCGCTGAACATTGCCGCGCTGGGCGCGCCGGCATCGCTGGTGGGCGTGACCGGCGATGACGAAGCCGCCGACAGCCTGAGCAACAGTCTCAAGGGCGCCGGCGTGCGCGCCTTGTTCCAGCGCATCGCGCACCAGCCGACCATCGTCAAGCTGCGGGTCATGAGCCGGCATCAGCAACTGCTGCGTATCGATTTCGAAGAGGTGTTCGCCACCGATGCGCTGGCACTGGCCGCGCAGGTCGACGAACTGCTGGAAGGCATCAAGGTGCTGGTGCTGTCGGATTACGGCAAAGGTGCGCTGAAGAATCATCAGACGCTGATCCAGGCCGCCCGTGCCAAAGGCATTCCGGTGCTGGCCGATCCCAAGGGCAAGGATTTTTCGATCTACCGCGGTGCCAGCCTGATCACGCCGAACCTCAGCGAGTTCGAAACGATCGTCGGTGGTTGCGCCGATGAGCACGAACTGGTGAGCAAGGGTGCCGTCCTGATGCAGGACCTCGACCTCGGCGCACTGCTGGTGACCCGCGGCGAACACGGCATGACCTTGTTGCGCCCGGATCATCCGGCGTTGCACCTGCCGGCCCGCGCCCGCGAAGTGTTCGACGTGACCGGTGCCGGCGATACGGTGATTTCGACATTGGCGGCAGCCATTGCCGCTGGCGAAGAACTGCCGCACGCCGTGGCGCTGGCCAATCTGGCAGCAGGTATCGTCGTCGGCAAGCTCGGTACAGCAGCGATCAGCGCCCCGGAGCTGCGCCGCGCCATTCAGCGCGAAGAAGGTTCGGAGCGAGGTGTGCTGGGTCTTGAGCAACTACTGCTGGCGGTTGACGATGCCCGTGCGCACAACGAGCGGATTGTCTTCACCAATGGCTGCTTCGACATCCTCCATGCCGGCCACGTGACCTATCTGGAGCAGGCCCGCGCTCAAGGCGATCGTCTGATCGTCGCGGTCAACGATGACGCCTCGGTCAGCCGCCTGAAAGGCCCAGGCCGGCCGATCAACAGCGTTGACCGACGCATGGCGGTACTCGCCGGTCTCGGCGCGGTGGACTGGGTGATCAGCTTCTCTGAAGGCACGCCGGAAAACCTGCTGCGCGAGGTCAAGCCGGATGTGTTGGTCAAGGGTGGCGATTACGGCATCGATCAGGTAGTCGGCGCCGATATCGTCACCGCCTACGGCGGCACGGTGAAAGTGCTGGGGCTGGTGGAAAACAGCTCGACCACAGCAATCGTGGAAAAGATCCGCGGCCAATAAGCTCAAGAGATCGCAGCCTGCGCCAGCGCCTGCACAATTCTGTTCAGGCGCTGGCGCAGGCTGCGATCTTTTTGCTTTTCAGGAATTCACTTTCTTGCGCGGTACGATTTTCTTCAGCAACTGCCTGGCCTTGCCGCGCAGGCGGGCCAGTCCAGTGGCCTTCTCCGCTGGCGTCAGGCCCTGTTGGCGCAACCAGTCCTTCCAGCGAATCCGCTCATCGCGCACCAGCCAGCCATCCTGGCGGGCAAAGCTTTCAGCCAGATACAGACCGCGCGTACTCGCCGGATACAGCTGATCCTTTTTCAGGGTATACAACTCAGGCAGCGGCTGACCGTCGTGCAATGGCATCAAATACAGGTCAGGCCGTTTGCGATCGAGCCGCGCCACCAGTTGATCACCTTCCAGGCGCTCGTCGACATGAAACAGGCTCAAGGACTTCGCCTCTTTGGGTACGTCCAGGCGCAGGTCATAGATCAATTGCAATGACGCCGTCGGCAAATGCACGTAGGCCCGTGGCCGCTCCAGCAATTGCAGGTTGGCGCAGCGCACCGGCCGTGCTGAACCGGAGAGCGGTGTCAGGCGAAACGGCAGCGCTTCGCGGTAATGCAGCGCAGCGGAGTAGGGCGCCGGCAACCAGGTGTCATTGAAACGCCCACCGAGCCAGCCTTCCGGGGTTTCCAGCAGGCACTCTTCGGCAATTTCCTGAATTGCTGTGTGCAGCGGAATATTCAATTCGTGGGCCGGCACGTAGCCGGAAATCAGCTTCAGTACCACGTCGCCGCGATCCTGGCGACGCTGGCGCACCAGCACCCAGTAATCGCGATTCTGCCAATGCAGGGTCAGGCGCACGGACACGCCGAGGTTGGCCAGCTCCAGGGCAAAGCGTTCGCTGTCTGCAACGCTGACCGGTTTGCGCCGTTGCAGGGTCTGGGCGAAGTTCAGCGGCATGCCGACGCTCTGGTAGCTCAGGCCTTCGGGCGTGGCTTCGACGAACAGCGGCAGCGTCTTGAAGTTGCTCGGGTTCTTGCGGATGAGCGTGCGCGGCATATCGGCTCCTGGCTTAAGGCCGCGGGGCGGCGTCAGTGACTACGCAGGACCTGGGCAACGGTCGCTACGTTATGGGCGAGGTGCAGCGGATTGATTGTGCCGACAATAGCACTGGCAACGCCGGGATGAGTGAACAGCAACTCGAAGCTGGCGCGCACCGGATCGACTCCCGGACTCAGACAGACATGACCGCTGGCCAAGGCTTTTTTCACCAGAATGGCTTTGCCGTGGGCAGCAGCATAGTCAATGACCGCCTTTTCGTTTTGTTCGTTCAGATTGTAGGTGACCATCGCGCAGTCGCCTTGCTCCAGCGCTTTCAGCCCACCTTCGACGGTTTTCCCGGAAAAACCGAAGCCGCGAATCTTGCCCTCGGCCTTCAGCGCCGCGAGGGTGGCGTAGACCTCTTCGTGCTCAAGGATGGCCATGTCGTTGCCGTCCGAGTGCACGAGGACCAGATCGATGAAATCCGTTTCCAGACGTTGCAGGCTGCGCTCGACCGACATTCGCGTGTGCGCAGCGCTGAAGTCGTGGCGCGACACGCCATCGGCAAACTCTTCGCCGACCTTGCTGACAATCACCCAATCCTGTCGCTGGCCGCGTAGCAGCGGGCCGAGGCGTTCTTCGCTGCGACCATAGGCCGGTGCGGTGTCGATCAGGTTGATGCCCAGATCCCGCGCCTGGCGCAGCAGCAGGCGCGCCTCGTCGTCGCCGGGAATCTGAAAGCCGTTGGGGTATTTCACCCCTTGATCGCGGCCGAGTTTGACTGTGCCCAGACCCAGCGGCGACACCGTCAGGCCGGTGCTGCCCAGCGGGCGATGCAGTTCGTGCAGAGTGGCGATGGTCATGGCAGCAGTTGCTCCCACGCGGGTACACCGAGCGGCGGTTTCGGCAGCGGCGGCAGCGGTTCAGTCACCTGCGGCTGGATGCCGTCGCGTTGCAGCGAGGCGATAACGCGGTCGGCGAAGTCCGGCGCCAGTGCCAGTTTGGTCGGCCAGCCGACGAGCAAGCGACCTTCCTCGGCGAGGAAAGCGTTGTCCGGGCGGGTCAGGCCGGTTTGCAGCGGCTCGGCACGATCGACGCGCAGGGTCGCCCATTGCGTTGTGCTGAGGTCGATCCACGGCAGCAGCTGGGCGATTTCCTTTTGCGCGGTGGCGATCTGTTCGGCCGGCTCGCGGGCCACGCCTTCGCTTTCGGCGATGTCGCCGCCCATGTACCAGACCCACTGGCCGTCAGCGGCCGGGTGCGTGGTCACGGTGATGCGCGGCTTGGTGCCGCCGCCCAGGCAGTGCGCGTATAACGGTTTCAAGCCGGGGCCCTTGGCGAGGATCATGTGCAGTGGTCGGCGCTGCATGGCCGGACGACTGAGGCCCAATGCTTCGAGCAGTTCGGCAGTGCCGGCGCCAGCACTGAGGACGATGCGCTGGGCGCGGATCTCACGGCCGTCGACTTTCAGGCCGACCAGCACGCCGGCTTCCAGCAGCGGTTCGATCACCTTACCGGCGAGCAGACCGTCGCCGGCCAGCTCGGCCAGACGCTGGATCAGGCTCGGGACATCCACCACCAGTTCGGCGAGACGATAGACCTTGCCCTTGAATCGCTTGTCTTGCAGGGCTGGCGGCAGTTCATCGCCCTTGACCTGATCGACCCGGCCACGCACGGCTTTACTGGCGAAGAAACTGGTCAGGTTGCCGGCCAGCGTGCCCGGCGACCACAGGTAATGCGCATCGGACAGCAGGCGCACGCCGGACAGATCCAGCTCGCCCGTGCCGGCCAGCGCCTCGCGCCAGCGTCGCGGCATGTCGGCGATGGCTTCCGAGGCGCCCGTCAGCGCACCGTGCAGCGCGTACTTGGCGCCGCCATGGATGATGCCCTGGGATTTGACACTCTGCCCGCCACCGAGGCTGGCGCTTTCCACCAGCACGGTCGAAAAACCCTGACCGCGCAGGCGCGCATTCAGCCAGAGGCCGGCGACACCAGCGCCGACAATCAGAACGTCGGTGGAAATAACGGATGGCATGCAGCGACCTCAGTGTTCAAGACGAGGGCGCAGTATACAGACTCGGGAAAAGGGCGGATTTGTCGATGATCAATGCGCCGAATGCAAATCCAGATGTGGGAGCGAGCCTGCTCGCGAATGGGGAGTGTCAGATGACCATGATGTATCTGACCCAATGCCTTCGCGAGCAGGCTCGCTCCCACAAGTAATGGGTTGATCTCAGTGCCCGGCAGTTTTCGAAAACAGCTGAATCACCACGACCCCCAGCACGATCAACGCCATCCCCAGCATCGCCGGTACGTCGAGCTTCTGCCCGTAAATGAACAGAGCGGCGACGCTGACCATGACAATGCCCATCCCCGCCCAGACCGCGTAGGCAACGCCCACCGGTACGGTGCGCACCACCAGCGTCAGCATCCAGAATGCGATCCCATAGCCGACAATCACCAGAATCAACGGCAGCGGCGTGCTGAAGCCCTTGACCGCTTTCATCGAAACGGTGGCGATCACTTCGGCGCAGATGGCGATGGCCAGATAGACGTAGGCGTTCATAGTTTCGATCCTCAAATAAATCGTTGCTTGCTGAGGTGACATTCTAAGAACTGTTCAGATGGGGTAAAGTCATTACCTATCTGTTCTGGAGATAGGTTGGGAGGGCGCATGCAATGGAATCTTGAGCAGCTACGCATATTTGTCGACGTCGCTGAGCAGCGTTCGTTCTCCGCCGTGGCGCGGCGACAACGCAAGGCGCAGTCGGCGATCAGCAGCGCCGTTGCGATGCTCGAAGAGGATTTGGGCGTGAGCCTGTTCGAACGCAGCAGCGGTCGGCAGCCGATGCTCACCGAGGCGGGTGCGGCGTTGCTGGAAGAGGCGCGGGAAGTGTTGCGCCAGTGCGAGCGCCTCAACGGCAGGGCCATGGCGATGCTGCGCGGTCAGGAGGCGCAGTTGCGAGTGGCTCAGGACGAGGCGATGCCGTATCAGGCGCTGGTGGAAAGTTTCGGTGAACTGGCCGAGCAGTTTCCCAGCCTGGAAGTGCAACTGACCAGCGCCGCCCAAGGTGAAGTTGCGCGCAAACTGGTCGAACGTCGCGCCGACCTCGGCCTGCTGTTCTATCACGATGAAATCCCCGAAGCCCTTGAGCGCCGCGTGCTGGGTCGAGTGGAAATGGTCACGGTCTGCGGTGTCAATCATCCGCTGGCGCAGCAGGCCTACGTGACCTGCCAGCAACTGGCGCAGCACCGGCAATTGCTGATGTCTACGCAGACCAGCGTCTATCCCGGCAATGAGCCGGCCAGCCCGCAGGTGTGGCGCGCGGACAGTTTTTATGTGATGTCCGAATGGCTGGTGCGCGATCTCGGCTGGGCGTGGTTGCCGCGCCACGTTGTGCAGTACTCGGCGTATCAGGGCCAAATGGTTGAACTCGATAGCGAATGGACGCCGCCGGCGTTGGTGGTGGAACTGGTCTGGCGTCGCGACGAACCGCTCGGCCCGGCCGCGCGCTGGCTGGCGGAACGTTTTGCCGTGCACTTGCGGGCGATCGGCGACAAAAGCCGATAAACTCCGCCGCCATGAATAGAACTCTCTACACCGCGCTGTTTTACCTGGGGCTGCCATTGGTGGCGATTCGGCTGTGGCTGCGCGCGCGCAAGGCGCCGGCGTATGCCAAGCGCATTGGCGAGCGCTTTACTCTTGGCATGCCGACCTTGCAGCCCGGTGGCATTTGGGTGCACGCGGTATCGGTGGGCGAAAGCATTGCCGCCGCGCCGATGATCCGTGCGCTGCTGGAACGCTATCCGGCGCTGCCGATCACCGTGACCTGCATGACCCCGACCGGTTCGGAGCGGATTCAGGCACTGTTCGCCAACGAGGCGCGCATTCAACACTGCTATCTGCCGTATGACTTGCCTTGTGCGGCGGCGCGTTTTCTTGATCGCGTGCAGCCGAAACTTGCGGTGATCATGGAAACCGAGCTGTGGCCCAACCACATTCATCAGTGTGCCAAGCGCGGAATTCCGGTGGCGCTGGCCAATGGGCGGTTGTCGCAGCGTTCCGCCAAAGGCTATGGCCGCTTCAGCAAACTCACCGCGCCTATGCTTGCCGAGATGAGCCTGTTGGCGGTGCAGACCGAAGCCGAGGCCCAGCGCTTCCGCGATCTCGGCGCGCGTTCGGAAGCCGTTGACGTCACCGGTTCGATCAAGTTCGACCTGACCATCGACCCGCAACTGTTGCAGCGTGCTACCGAATTGCGTAGCCAATGGCAGGCGCTGGAGCGTCCCGTGTGGATCGCCGCGAGCACTCACGAAGGCGAAGACGAAGTGGTGCTCGACGCTCATCGTCGCCTGTTGGCCAATCATCCGGATGCATTATTGATTCTGGTGCCGCGTCATCCGGAGCGCTTCAATTCGGTGTTCGAGCTGTGCCAGCGCGAAGGTTTCGCCACGGTACGTCGCTCGACCGGGGCCAATGTCGATGTGCAGACGAGCGTGCTGCTTGGCGACACCATGGGCGAGTTGCTGTTTCTCTATGCCCTGGCCGACAGCGCATTTGTCGGCGGCAGTCTGGTGCCGAATGGCGGGCACAACCTGCTCGAACCCGCCGCGCTGGCGAAACCGGTACTCAGCGGCCCACACCTGTTCAACTTCCTCGACATCGCCGCGCAACTGCGCGAAGCCGGGGCATTGGCCGAAGTGGATGATGCTGAAGGCCTCGCAGTCGAGGTGCAGCGCTTGTTCGAACTGCCGCGTGATGCGCAGCGCATGGCCGAGGCCGGGCTGGCGGTGATGCGGCGCAATCAGGGCGCATTGCAGCGGCTGCTGGATGGTTTGGCGCGGCTGATCCAATAGTCGCCTGGAATATGACTGTGGTGAGGGGATTCATCCCCGCTGGGTTGCGAAGCAGCCCCAAAACCATTCAACACGGTGATTCAGTTAGATCTGGCAAGCAGGATTTACGACTGCTGCGCAGCCGGACGGGGATAAATCCCCTCGCCACAGGGGATTCATTCCAGATCTTTCATGGCCGCGCCTTTGGCTGGATGGTCTGGCGCGGCTGATCCAATAGTCGCCTGGAATATTACTGTGGTGAGGGGATTCATCCCCGCTGGGTTGCGAAGCAGCCCGAAAACCATTCAGCGTGGTCATTCAGTCAGATCTGACAAGCCGGATTTACGACTGCTGCGCAGCCGGACGGGGATAAATCCCCTCGCCACAGGGGATTCATTCCAGATTGCTTATGGCCGGGCCTTACTGTGGCGAGGGGATTCATCCCCGCTGGGTTGCGAAGCAGCCCCGAAACCATTCGACGCGGTGATTCAGGCAGATCTGGCCAGCAGGATTTACGACTGCTGGGCAGCCGGACGGGGATAAATCCCCTCACCACAGGGGATTCATTCCAGACTGTTTATGGCCGGGCCTTGAGCTGCGCCTCGGCCGCCGACGCCAGATCCGGTGGCAGGAAATCCTTGTCCGGGTTGTAGTCGGCTTTCAGATAACGCCGCAGATCTTCCAGGTCACCCGGGTTCAGGGTCCCCGCCGCCTGCTTCAGGCGCAGGTTGTCGAGGATGTAGTCGTAGCGGGTGTTGTTGTAGTTGCGCACCGAGGTGTACAGCTGACGCTGCGCGTCGAGCACGTCGACGATGTTGCGTGTGCCGACCTGATAACCGATTTCCGTGGCTTCCACCGCGCTCTGGTTGGAGATGATCGACTGGCGGCGCGCCTGCACCTGCTCGACGTCGGTGTTCACCGCGCGGTGCAGATTGCGGGTGTTTTCCACCACTTGCCGGCGCAGCGATTCGCGCTGCTGTTCGCTCTGATCCAGTTGCGCATAGGACTGACGCACTTGCGAACTGGTCAGCCCGCCGCTGTAGATCGGGATGTTCAGTTGCAGGCCCAGGGTGCTCTGCTCGACGTTGCCGCCATAAGGCGCGCCGAACGAGTTGGGGTTGGCAAAGCCGAGGGCGTCGTTGTCGCCTTTCTCGTATTTCGCCACGGCGTCGAGGGTCGGCAAGTGGCCGGCCTTGCGCTGCTTGAGTGTCTGCTCGGCAGAGCTGACCGCGTAGTTGCTGGCGAGCAGATTGAGGTTCTGCCGCGCCGCCGTGTCGACCCAGGATTTCGCATCGTTGGGCGCCGGCGGCAGGATCGGCAGCGTGTGAACGATGCCCTGAATCGAGTTGTACTGGCGGTTGGTCAGGGTGATCAACGCCTGGAACGCATCATCGACCTGACGCTGGGCGACGATGCGGTTGGCTCGCGCGGTGTCGTAACTGGCTTGCGATTGCAGCACGTCGGTCTTGTCCGAGAGGCCGACATCGAAGCGCTCATTGGACTGATCGAGCTGACGTTTGAACGCCGCTTCTTCAGCCTTGGTCGAGGCCAGATTGTCCTGGCTGCGCAGCACGTTGAAGTAGCTTTCGGCGCTCTGCAGGATCAGGTTCTGTTCGGTCGCCGACAGCTGCAGCGCGGCCTGCTCGTTGACGTCCTTCGCCGCTTGATACTGGAACCAGCGATCGGCGCGGAACAGCGGCTGCGCCAGTGTCGCCTGATAGGAATGCGCGCTGCGGTTGGCGATGGCCGAAGGCTGGTCGATCGAGGTGCGCACGTCGGCGACTTCGGCGCCACCGGACAGGTTCGGCAGCAGACCGGCGCGGGCCTGGGGCACCACTTCTTTCTGCGCGCCATACTGGGCGCGGGCCGCCGCGAGGTCGGCGTTGTTGTCGACCGCTTCCTGATAGACGCTGACCAGATCGGTTTTGGTCGACAAGGGTGCTTCCGCTGCCCAGGCCATTGTGTTGGACGCACAGGACACGGCAACAGCCAATGAAAGTTTGCGCAGCATGAGGCGATCCCTAGCATGAATATTATGGAAGTAATCCGGGCGCCAAAGGTAAGGCGCAGCCCGCACAGCGTCAAGGCTGAGCAGGCCCAGCGAGTGTAGTTGCGCATTGCTCCGGCAACAATCGGCCAACCTGGGTATTTACGCCATTCATCATGGCGTTCGCTGCGGTGTTGGCGTTCCTTGATGGTTGTGTCTAGACTGGCCGGGTTCTTGTCGGGGTGCCTTGCTATGAGGCTGAGATCGAATAATTTCGGATCCCGTTGAACCTGATCAGGTTAGCGCCTGCGTAGGGAACAAGATTTCTCGTCACCCGGCGAGTCCTCTTGTGCTTCGTCCGGGATATTGTTCGACAATCGAACGCCATGACGAATGCACAGCACCGGTCCTGGTGCGTCCGTGCCTTTCAGGTTCTGCTCCGACAATCCACTGCTGGATGCTGTCTGGAGAGCCTGTGATGACAACAAAAGAAAAAAACGCGATCAACCTGAGTGACTCGGCCAAGGTCGACGAGCAATCGGTCAAGCCGTTCACCCGTTCGCAAAAAATCTACGTTCAGGGCTCGCGCCCGGACATCCGCGTGCCGATGCGCGAAATCAGCCTCGATGTAACCCCGACCGATTTCGGCGGCGAGATCAATGCGCCGGTCACGGTCTACGACACCTCCGGCCCGTACACCGATCCGAACGTGGTCATCGACGTGCGCAAAGGTCTGGCCGATGTGCGTTCAGCGTGGATCGATGACCGTGGCGATACCGAGCGCCTGCCGGGCCTGAGTTCGAACTTCGGTCAGCAGCGTCTGGCCGATGCCGAACTGACCAAACTGCGCTTTGCCCACGTCAACAACCCGCGCCGGGCCAAGGCCGGGGCCAACGTCAGCCAGATGCACTACGCGCGCAAAGGCATCATCACTGCCGAGATGGAATACGTCGCCATCCGCGAAAACATGAAGCTGCAAGAAGCGCGCGCGGCCGGCCTGCTCAAGCAGCAGCATGCCGGCCACAGCTTCGGTGCAAGCATTCCGCAAGAAATCACCCCTGAATTCGTCCGCGAAGAAATCGCTCGCGGTCGCGCGATCATTCCCGCCAACATCAACCACGTCGAACTGGAACCGATGATCATCGGCCGTAACTTCCTGGTGAAGATCAACGGCAACATCGGCAACAGCGCCCTGGGTTCTTCGATCGAAGAAGAAGTGGCGAAACTGACCTGGGGCATTCGCTGGGGCTCGGACACGGTGATGGACCTGTCCACCGGCAAACACATTCACGAAACCCGCGAGTGGATCATTCGTAACTCGCCGGTGCCGATCGGTACCGTGCCGATCTATCAGGCGCTGGAGAAGGTCAACGGCGTCGCTGAAGACCTGACCTGGGAGCTGTTCCGCGACACCCTGATCGAACAGGCCGAGCAGGGCGTCGACTACTTCACCATTCACGCCGGCGTGCTCCTGCGTTACGTGCCGCTGACCGCCAAACGCGTCACCGGCATCGTCTCCCGTGGCGGTTCGATCATGGCCAAGTGGTGCCTGGCGCACCACAAAGAGAACTTCCTCTACACCCACTTCGACGAAATCTGCGAAATCATGAAGGCCTACGACGTCAGCTTCTCGCTGGGCGATGGCCTGCGTCCGGGCTCGATTGCCGACGCCAACGATGAAGCGCAATTCGGCGAACTGGAAACCCTCGGCGAGCTGACCAAGATTGCCTGGAAGCACGACGTGCAATGCATGATCGAAGGCCCGGGCCACGTGCCGATGCAGTTGATCAAAGAGAACATGGACAAGCAGCTCGAATGCTGCGACGAGGCGCCGTTCTACACCCTCGGCCCGCTGACTACCGACATCGCTCCGGGCTACGACCACATCACTTCCGGTATCGGCGCGGCGATGATCGGCTGGTTCGGTTGCGCGATGCTCTGCTACGTGACGCCGAAGGAGCACTTGGGCCTGCCGAACAAGGATGACGTGAAGACCGGGATCATCACTTACAAGATCGCCGCGCACGCAGCGGACCTGGCCAAGGGACACCCGGGCGCGCAGATTCGTGATAACGCACTGAGCAAGGCGCGTTTCGAATTCCGCTGGGAAGACCAGTTCAACCTCGGCCTGGATCCGGACACCGCACGTTCCTATCACGACGAAACCCTGCCGAAGGACTCGGCCAAGGTCGCGCATTTCTGCTCGATGTGCGGACCGAAATTCTGCTCGATGAAAATCACCCAGGAAGTCCGCGAGTATGCGGCCAACCAGCGCATCGACGCGGTCGATGTGGACGTCGCCAAGGGGCTAGCTGAGCAGGCCGAGCGGTTCAAACAGGAAGGCAGTCAGCTGTACAAGAAAGTTTGACCCCGTACTGATCGTTCCCACGCTCCGCGTGGGAATGCAGCCCGTGACGCTCCGCGTCACTGGACGCGGAGCGTCCCGAGAGGCATTCCCACGCAGAGCGTGGGAACGATCACAACAAGCTGCAAGCTGCAAGATTAGAAGCAGTCCGCGTACCGCTTTTAACTTGCGGCTTGCGGCTTGCGGCTTTTTCCTGCTCCTCTTTGAGATAACACCCTTGAGCATTCAACCCGGCACTTATTCTCCCGACCTCGCCGTGCCCGCTGACAAGCGTGTCTTCGGCGGTCGCGATCTGTTTTCCCTGTGGTTCTCCCTCGGCATCGGCCTGATGGTTTTGCAGACCGGCGCATTGCTCGCGCCGGGCCTGGGCCTGTCCGGTTCTTTGCTGGCGATTTTCCTTGGCACGCTGGTCGGCGTGCTGCTGCTCGCAGCGGTCGGTGTGATCGGCAGCGACACCGGCCTGTCATCAATGGCCGCGCTGAAGCTCAGCCTTGGCAGCAAAGGCGCGAGCCTGCCGGCGCTGCTCAATCTGCTGCAACTGATCGGCTGGGGCTCGTTCGAAATCATCGTCATGCGCGATGCCGCCAGCCTGCTCGGCACCCGCGCCTTCAGCGAAGGCTCGCTGTGGGCCAGTCCGATGCTGTGGACGCTGTTTTTCGGCGCGCTGGCGACCTTGCTCGCGGTGAGCGGGCCGTTGACGTTCGTGCGGCAGATTCTGCGCAAGTGGGGCATCTGGCTGTTGCTCGCCGCGTGCCTCTGGCTGACCTGGAACCTGTTCGCCAAAGCCGACCTCGCGGCGCTGTGGGCGCGCGCCGGTGACGGTTCGATGCCATTCGCGGTGGGCTTCGACATTGCCATCGCCATGCCGCTATCGTGGCTGCCGCTGATTGCCGACTACTCGCGTTTCGGCAAGCGCGCGAAGAATGTCTTCGGTGGCACGGCTGTGGGTTTTTTCATCGGTAATTTCTGGCTGATGAGCCTTGGCGTGGCCTACACCCTGGCGTTCGCGCCGAGCGGCGAAGTCAATGCGCTGCTGCTGGCTCTGGCCGGTGCCGGTCTGGGCATTCCGCTGTTGCTGATTCTGCTCGACGAGTCGGAAAACGCTTTTGCCGATATTCATTCGGCAGCGGTCTCGAGCGGGATTCTGTTGCGTCTGAAAGTCGAGCACCTGGCCTTGGCCATCGGCGTGATCTGCACGCTGATCGCACTGCTGGCGCCGTTGGCGCAGTACCAGAATTTCCTGCTGTTGATCGGCTCGGTGTTTGCGCCGCTGTTCGGCGTGGTGCTGGTGGATCACTTCATCCTGCGCAAGCGCAGTGCTCAGGTCGCCTCAGCCGCATTGCGCTGGCCGGCGTTGCTGGCGTGGCTGGGTGGCGTGAGCACCTACCACTTGCTGGCGAATCTGTATCCGGATGTCGGCGCAACCCTGCCGGCGCTGGTGCTGGCAGGGCTGTTGCAGTTAGTGCTGGGCCGGGCCTTCAGTTACGGCCGGGAAACAGCTCAGGCTTGAGAATGCCGTTCAGGCGCGGGTAAGGAATCTTCAGTTCGACGTGGCCCAGCGCGTAAGGCGCAATGGTGGTCACGTCGTACTTGAGGATCACGCCGCCGTAGGTCAGCGCCACGTTCGGCGTTTTCACGAACGGCCAGTTCGCCACGAATTCCGGCTCCTGATCGAGCTTGGTGCTGATCAGCCAGCTGTTGTGTGCAACCTGCGCGGCTTTCCAGAAGGCTTCTTCCTGGCCCGGCAGCAGCATGTCGGACAGGTTCAGCACCTTGTGCTGCTGGCGCGAATAGTTGATGAAACCGCGACCCGGCGTGCCGTGGGCGCCGCCTGTATCGAGGTAGCTCGACAACTCGATGATCACCAGTCCGTCATGCTGCTCGCGTACTTTCGCTTGCAGATAGCTGCTGTTGCGCGGGCCGGCGCTGGCCAGAAACTGCTCGCGGTAGGCGGCCAAGGTTGGCGCTACCGGCGCGTTCTTCTCGGTGCGGGTCATTTGCAGCAGACGTTTTTCGATGATGCCGTCCAGTGCCGGCTCATCCGGGAAACGCAGGGTGTCGATGTTCACCAGCGGGCAATCGGGATTGGAACAGCCGGGTTTGAGTTGTTCCGAGGCGTCGCGGGTGGTTTCCAGCGGCGTGCGATAGTTGGGCTGGAACAGGCTGGCACAGGCGCCCAGAGTCAGGGCAATAGCGGCCACAGAGGCAATTTTGAAAAGCGACATGGGCGTCCTTTCGAAAGCAGGGGAAGGCAAAAAGATACCGCTTCGACTCTCAACGGAGCAGTCAGTTCGCCACTAAGCTGATTAGAGTGTGTTTCAGCTTCACCGTCCATCCCGCTGACGGTAAAGGGGCTGCATCAAACGGTGCGGGCGCGTTAGGATGGCGCGAAGTCGAGGTTGCCGGTTGTACACGGAAACCTCGTAAAGGATATGCAGTAAAGAGGATGATCATGACTGACTTTGCCAACGCCATTCCGACCGCCGTGGATATCGTGCGGCGCGAAAAATGCTACGAGGGCTTCTACAAGCTCGACCGTGTGCACTTGCGCCATGAGCTGTTCGCCGGGGGCATGAGCCGCGAGATCAACCGGGAAATCTTCGTGCGCCACGATGCCGTGTGCGTCCTGCCTTACGATCCGCAGCGCGATGAAGTGGTGCTGATCGAGCAGTTTCGCGTCGGCGCCATGGGCAAGGCCGACAACCCGTGGCTGGTCGAACTGGTCGCCGGTCTGATCGACAAGGATGAGCAACCGGAAGAAGTTGCTCACCGCGAGGCGCAGGAGGAAGCTGGGCTGGACATCAAGGCGTTGTGGCCGATGACCAAGTACTTCCCATCGCCGGGTGGCAGCAACGAATTCGTGCATTTGTATCTGGGGCGTTGCAGCACCGACGGTGTCGGCGGTCTGCACGGGCTGGAAGAAGAGGCCGAAGACATTCGCGTAACGGTCTGGGCCTTTGAAGATGCCTTGCAGGCCGTGCGTGACGGACGGATTGCCAACGCGGCGAGCATCATCGCCTTGCAGTGGCTGGCGCTGAACCGCGCCGAAGTGAGGGGGCTATGGTCGTAAACAAGCTGCGCGATCGTTATCGGGTTGACCTCGTAGGGCTGCAAGCCGCCTGCGAGGCCAACTACGCGCGCCTGATGCGACTGCTGCCGGACATGCGCAACGAACCCGAAGCGCGGCGCATCGCTGTGACCCAGGGCGAGCAGATGCTCGGCGTGCTCGCCCTCGAAGTGCTGCAGACCTGCCCGTACACCACGACCTTGCAGGTGCGCCAGGAGCACAGCCTGCCGTGGTTGCCGGTGCCGCAACTGGAAGTGCAGGTCTATCACGACGCGCGCATGGCCGAAGTGGTCAGCGCCGAACATGCACGACGCTTTCGCGGCATCTATCCTTATCCGAACGCCGCCATGCACCAACCCGATGAAAAGGCCCAGCTCAATGTGTTTCTGGGCGAATGGCTGAGTCATTGCCTGGCGTTGGGGCACGAGTACGAAGTCGTTCGCTAGTTGTGAACTGCGTCCGCTTCGGCGGTTTCCCCTTTGTGTCATCCCCCAGCATAATTGCCGCACCCATCCATTGCGTGCCTAGCCCCGGGAGAGCGCCTTGCCCAGCGTATCGACAATTACCAGCGCCGACCCGGCGCTGCTGGTGCAGTTGTCCGACAGCCACCTGTTCGCTGAAGCGGACGGCAAGCTGCTGGGCATGAAGACCCGCGAGAGCCTGCAACAGGTCATCGACCTGGTGTTGGCGCAACAGGCGCAGATCGACCTGCTGCTGACCACCGGCGATATTTCCCAGGACGGCACGCTGGAGTCGTATCAGGCCTTCCGCCAGATGAGCGCGCAGATCAATGCCCCGGCGCGTTGGATTCCCGGCAATCACGACGAGCCGATGGTCATGGCCGAGGCGGCGGTGCAGAGCACCTTGCTCGAATCGGTAGTCGATATCGGCAATTGGCGGGTGACGATGCTGGATTCGGCGGTGCCGGGTTCGGTGCCGGGTTATCTGCAGGATGATCAGTTGCAGCTGCTGGCCCGCGCGCTGAGCGAGGCGCCGGAGCGTCATCATCTGGTGTGCCTGCATCATCATCCGGTGTCGATCGGCTGCGCGTGGATGGAGCCGATCGGCCTGCGCAACCCGGAAGCGTTCTTTGAAGTGCTGGATCGCTTCCCACAGGTTCGCGCGGTGTTATGGGGGCATGTGCATCAGCAAATCGATCGCGAACGCAATGGCGTGCGCTTGATGGCTTCGCCTTCGACGTGCATCCAGTTCGAGCCGGGCAGTGCGGATTTCAAAGTGGGCGAGCAGGCGCCGGGGTATCGCTGGCTGCGGTTGTTCCCGGACGGGAAATTGGAAACGGGCGTCGAAAGAGTCACCGACTTCGAGTTCACAGTCGATTACGGCTCCAACGGTTACTGAACTGACAATCAAAGACCCTCACCCCAGCCCTCTCCCAGAGGGAGAGGGGGCCGACCTCGGTGTCTTTGGCTGTGCATCGGCCTGAAACAGCGATATCGATTATGGATTCGCAGCATAACGTTCAGGTCGGTGTAGCTCTCGAATATCCCCCAGTCGGTTCCCTCTCCCTCCGGGAGAGGGTTAGGGTGAGGGCAGCTTGTGCTGTCACACCAATTTATTGAACCCACCCCCAATCCCGGTCCTTCTCCCTGTAAACTCCGCTATCTTTCGCCGACAGCCAGGGAGCTCAAATGTCCGGTTCGATCCTCTATATCCACGGTTTCAACAGCGCGCCGGCCTCAAAGAAGGCTTGTCAGCTGGTCGCGGTCATGGAGCGGCTGGGTTTGAGCGAGCAATTGCGCGTGCCGGCGCTGCATCACCATCCGCGCGAAGCCATCGGTCAGCTCGAGCAGGCAATCGCCGAGCTGGGCCGGCCGTTGCTGGTGGGAAGTTCGCTCGGCGGCTACTATGCGACTCACCTGGCCGAGCGCCATGGCCTGAAAGCCCTGCTGGTCAACCCGGCGGTCAGCCCGCACCGGATGTTCGATGGTTATCTGGGCACGCAGCAGAACCTCTACACCGATGAAACCTGGGAACTGACCCACGACCACGTCACGGCGCTGGCCGAACTGGAAGTGCCACCACCGCAGGATCCGCAGCGTTATCAGGTCTGGTTGCAAACCGGCGACGAAACGCTGGATTATCGCCTCGCCCAACAGTATTACCGCGCCTGTGCCTTGCGCATCCAGGCTGGCGGCGACCACAGTTTCCAGGGCTTTGCCGGGCAATTGCCGGCGTTGCTGAGTTTTGCCGGCATGGCTGCCGATATGTATCAGGCAATCGATTTCACCACGCTGTGAAGTCTTGCCCCTCTTTCATGAATGACTGACGACGAGACCTTATGGCCACTCCCAGCGCTAGTTCTTATAACGCCGACGCCATCGAAGTCCTCTCGGGCCTCGACCCGGTGCGCAAACGCCCCGGCATGTACACCGACACCAGTCGGCCGAACCATCTCGCCCAGGAAGTCATCGACAACAGCGTCGACGAAGCCCTGGCCGGCCACGCCAAATCGGTGCAGGTCATCCTGCACGCCGACCATTCGCTGGAAGTCAGCGACGACGGCCGTGGCATGCCGGTGGACATTCACCCGGAAGAGGGTGTGTCCGGCGTCGAACTGATCCTTACCAAGCTGCACGCGGGCGGCAAGTTCTCCAACAAGAACTACCAGTTCTCCGGCGGTCTGCACGGGGTGGGTATTTCCGTGGTCAACGCGCTGTCCACCGAAGTGCGCGTACGGGTCAAGCGTGACGGCAACGAATACCAGATGACCTTCAAGGACGGCTTCAAGGCGTCCGAGCTGGAAATCGTCGGCACCGTCGGCAAGCGCAACACCGGCACCAGCGTGTACTTCGCGCCGGACCCGAAATACTTCGACTCACCGAAATTCTCCATCAGCCGCCTCAAGCATGTGCTCAAGGCCAAGGCTGTGTTGTGCCCGGGGCTGCTGGTCAGCTTCGAAGACAAAGGCACCGGCGAGAAAGTCGAGTGGCATTACGAAGACGGCCTGCGCTCTTATCTGGTCGATGCGGTCAGCGAGTTCGAACGGCTGCCGAACGAGCCGTTCTGCGGCGCTTTCGCCGGTAATAAGGAAGCGGTCGATTGGGCGCTGCTGTGGCTGCCGGAAGGTGGCGACGCGGTGCAGGAAAGCTACGTCAACCTGATCCCGACCGCCCAGGGCGGCACGCACGTCAACGGTCTGCGTCAGGGCCTGCTCGATGCGATGCGCGAGTTCTGCGAATTCCGCAGCCTGCTGCCGCGCGGCGTGAAGCTGGCGCCGGAAGACGTCTGGGAGCGCATCGCTTTCGTCCTGTCGATGAAAATGCAGGAACCGCAATTCTCCGGCCAGACCAAAGAGCGTCTGTCTTCCCGTGAAGCGGCGGCGTTCGTCTCCGGAGTGGTGAAAGACGCTTTCAGCCTGTGGCTCAACGCCAACCCGGAGACCGGTCTGGCCCTGGCCGAACTGGCGATCAACAACGCCGGCCGCCGTCTCAAGGCGAGCAAGAAAGTCGAGCGCAAACGCGTCACCCAAGGTCCGGCATTGCCGGGCAAACTGGCTGACTGCGCCGGGCAGGACCCGATGCGTTCCGAGCTGTTCCTGGTCGAGGGTGACTCCGCCGGCGGTTCGGCCAAACAGGCGCGGGACAAGGAGTTCCAGGCGATCCTGCCGTTGCGCGGCAAGATCCTCAACACCTGGGAAGTCGACGGCAGCGAAGTGCTCGCCAGCCAGGAAGTGCACAACATCGCCGTGGCCATCGGCGTCGATCCGGGCGCGGCGGACATGAGCCAGCTGCGCTACGGCAAGATCTGCATCCTCGCCGACGCTGACTCCGACGGTCTGCACATTGCGACCTTGCTGTGCGCGCTGTTCGTCCAGCACTTCCGCCCGTTGGTGGACGCCGGTCACGTCTATGTGGCGATGCCGCCGCTGTACCGTATCGACCTCGGCAAAGAGATTTACTACGCCCTCGACGAGGCCGAGCGCGACGGTATTCTCGATCGCCTGGTCGCCGAGAAGAAACGCGGCAAGCCGCAGGTCACCCGATTCAAGGGGCTGGGCGAAATGAACCCGCCGCAACTGCGTGAAACCACCATGGACCCGAACACCCGGCGTCTGGTGCAGTTGACGCTGGGCGAAGACTTCGCCGAAACCTCGGAAATGATGGACATGCTGCTGGCGAAGAAACGCGCCGGTGACCGCAAATCCTGGCTGGAATCCAAAGGCAACCTCGCCGAGGTGCTGGCCTGATGCAGTTTGGCTGGGCCTTGGCGGGTGCGTTGCTGCTGAGTGCGCTGAGCGTGTCGGCCGAGCCGCTGCAACAATTGCGACTGCTTTCCGAGCACCCGGTCGAAGGCATGCGCGGCGGTAACCTGTCGGGGCTGGCCATGTGCGGCAATGAGCTGTGGACGGTTTCCGATCGCGATGACGAGCAGATCTATCGGCTCGATACCCGCGATCCGGTCTGGCAGGCGCAAACCGTGCACATCGACGTGCCGCCCGTGCCCGAGAGCGGCTTGCCGTGGGGTTTGAGTTCGCGCACCTGGGCGGCGTCGTTCATTCGTGGGGGCGATCTGGATTTCGAAGGCATCAGTTGCGACAGCGTAGGCAATCGCTACATCGTCAGTGAGGCCCATGCGGCGGTGTTGCAGGTGCCGGTCAGTGGCCCGGCTAACTGGCTGAAAATCTCGCCGCTGCTGGTTCGCGAAGCGCGGGCGAGCGGCCTGCTGCTCAAGTTCAATTCGATCTTCGAAGGCCTGGCGATCAACCCGGCCGGTGATCAGATATGGCTGGCCGCCGAACGGCAAAAGCGCGGTTTGCTGCTGATCAAGCGCCAGCAGACGGTGTGGGATTGTGACGGTCGCTGCGTGCTGCTCAGTGAGGGCGGCAAGGAGATGCAGCCGCCACAGTTTCCCAAGGCGAAAGCGGTTCATCGCGACTTTTCCGACATTTCGTTGTTTAACGGCAAGCTGTTTACCCTTGAACGCAACGCGTTCGAGATTTGTCGTCGCGATGCACAGACGGCCAAAGTCGAGCAATGCTGGTCGTATGCCGGCGAACTGTTGCAGGAACAACGTCGCTACTCGCAGAACTACGGACTGGAGGAAGCGCTGATCATTGATGCCGAAGGTGCGTGGATCGGCGTCGACAACAATTTTGGCCCGCGTGCTGATGGCGAAGTCCGCCCGGTGGTCTGGCGCTTTGCCGCGCCGGACGGTGGCTGGAGTGCCAGGCCATGAGCCAGCAGCCACCGGGCAAGCGTGCCGGTCGGGTGTTGATGATCCTCGCCTGGTGCGCGGCGCTGTTTCTCGCGACGCGGTTTTTCGGTCAGTGGGAACAGCGCCAGCAGAATCCGAACATCGTGGTTACGTCGGAGCAGGGCGAAGGTTTCATCGAAGTGAAACTGGCGAGCAATGCCCAAGGGCATTTTGTCGCCAGCGGCCAGATCAACGGCGAGCCGGTCGAGTTCATGCTCGACACCGGCGCCACCGATGTGGCGATCCCGGCGGATCTGGCCAAGCGTTTGAAGCTGCAAGAAGGTTTCGGCGTGACCCTGAGCACGGCCAATGGCCTGAGCCAGGGCTACCGAACGAAGATTGCCCGCCTGCAATTGGGCGACATCATCCTGCGCGATGTCCGCGCACTGGTGGCGCCGGGACTGCATGGCGATCAGGTGCTGCTCGGCATGAGCGCCCTGAACAGACTTGAATTTACCCAGCGCGGTGGCACCATGCTGCTGCGCCAGACAACGAACCGATGAGGCCCGCATGAGCGACTCCCTTGATCTCAGCCTGGACGGTGTAGAACGCCGATCGCTGGCTGACTTCACCGAAAATGCCTACCTCAACTACTCCATGTACGTGATCATGGACCGTGCCTTGCCGCATATCGGCGACGGCCTGAAACCGGTACAGCGGCGTATCGTCTACGCCATGAGCGAGCTGGGGCTGGACGCCGATTCCAAGCACAAGAAATCGGCGCGTACCGTCGGTGACGTGCTCGGTAAATTCCACCCCCACGGCGACTCGGCGTGCTACGAAGCGATGGTGCTGATGGCGCAGCCGTTCAGCTATCGCTACACGCTGGTCGACGGCCAGGGCAACTGGGGTGCGCCGGACGATCCCAAGTCCTTCGCCGCCATGCGTTACACCGAAGCGCGGCTGTCGCGCTATTCCGAAGTGCTGCTCAGCGAGTTGGGCCAAGGCACCGCTGACTGGGGGCCGAACTTCGACGGCACCCTGCAGGAGCCGCTGGTGTTGCCAGCGCGCCTGCCGAACATTCTGCTCAACGGCACCACCGGTATCGCCGTGGGCATGGCCACCGACGTGCCGCCGCACAACCTGCGTGAAGTCGCCACCGCCTGCGTGCGTCTGCTCGATGAGCCGAAAGCCACGGTCGAGCAGCTCTGCGAACACATTCAGGGGCCGGACTATCCGACCGAAGCGGAAATTATCACGCCGCGTGCCGACCTGCTGAAAATGTACGAAACCGGCAAGGGCTCGGTGCGCATGCGCGCCGTGTACCACGTCGAGGATGGCGACATAATCGTTACCGCGCTGCCGCACCAGGTCTCCGGCGCCAAGGTGCTGGAGCAGATCGCCGCGCTGATGCAGGCCAAACCGTCGAAAGCGCCGCAGATCGCCGATCTGCGTGACGAATCCGACCACGAAAACCCGTGCCGCATCGTGATCATTCCGGTCAATAGCCGCGTCGATCACGAAGCGTTGATGCAGCACCTGTTCGCCAGCACCGAGCTGGAGTCGACCTACCGGGTCAACGTCAACATCATCGGTCTGGACGGCAAGCCGCAGCTGAAAAATCTGCGTGCACTGCTGGTCGAATGGCTGGAGTTCCGCGTGCTCACCGTGCGTCGCCGCCTGCAATTCCGCCTCGACAAGGTCGAACGGCGCCTGCACCTGTTGGACGGTTTGCTGATCGCCTACCTCAACCTGGATGAAGTGATCCACATCATCCGTACCGAGGAGCACCCGAAAGCCAAGCTGATCGAGCGTTTCGCCCTCAGCGAAATTCAGGCCGACTACATCCTCGACACCCGTCTGCGTCAGTTGGCGCGACTGGAAGAGATGAAGCTGCGCGACGAGCAGGACGAACTGCTCAAGGAACAAGCCAAGCTGCAAGCCCTGCTGGGCAGCGAAGCGAAGCTGAAGAAACTGGTGCGCACCGAGCTGCTCAAAGACGCCGAAACCTACGGCGACGACCGCCGCTCGCCAATCGTCGAGCGCGCCGAAGCCAAGGCGTTGAGCGAGCACGACCTGCTGCCGAACGAGAAAGTCACCGTCGTGCTGTCGGAAAAAGGCTGGGTACGTTCGGCCAAGGGCCATGACATCGACGCCACCGGTCTGTCGTACAAGGCCGGCGATGGCTTCAAGACCTCGGCGGCGGGGCGCTCCAACCAGTTTGCCGTGTTCATCGATTCCACCGGTCGCAGCTACTCGGTTGCCGCGCATACCTTGCCGTCGGCCCGTGGTCAGGGCGAACCGTTGACCGGCCGCCTGACGCCGCCACCGGGCGCCTCGTTCGAATGCGTGCTGATGCCCGAAGACGATGCGTTGTACGTGATTGCCTCCGATGCCGGTTACGGCTTTGTGGTCAAGGGTGAAGATTTGCAAGCGAAGAACAAGGCCGGCAAGGCGCTGTTGAGCTTGCCGAACAACGCCAAGGTCATCGCACCGCGCCCTGTGGCCGATCGTGAGCAGAACTGGCTGGCCTCGGTCACGACCGAAGGTCGCCTGCTGATCTTCAAAATCAGCGATCTGCCACAATTGGGTAAGGGCAAAGGCAACAAGATCATCGGTATTTCCGGTGAGCGCGTGGCCAGTCGCGAAGAATATGTCACGGACATCGCCGTTCTGCCGGAAGGCGCCACCCTGGTGTTGCAGGCTGGCAAACGGACTCTGTCACTGAAAGCCGACGACCTCGAGCACTACAAAGGTGAGCGTGGACGGCGCGGAAACAAACTTCCGCGGGGCTTCCAACGGGTCGATGCGCTGCTCGTCGAAAACCTCAATTAGGCGAGAACGCCTTCCTAGAGCGTTCGATCTGCGATTAAACGCGTAGATCGACGCTTTGGCGCTGGAGTCGGAACGCATATTCACGGATGATATGGCCTTTCAAGCGCCGGCGTGGCCGAGCGTTCTTCATATTTATTGAGTATTTTCACTGTGGTCAGCCTTGTGGCGGCCACCTGGACGGGATGATGACTGCTCTACGCCCCCTTATTTTGTTGCTCGCCGGCGTTCTTGGCCTGGCGGGTTGCAGCGTTCACCAGCCGGTGTCGCTGTACCAACTGGACAGCGGAAGTCCGGTTCAGCCTGCGCAAAGCGCGGGCATGGCGGTTTTGCTGGGGCCGGTGGTTGTAGCCGATTACCTGCAACGCGAAACCCTGCTGCAACGTCAACCCGACGGCAGCCTGCGAGCGGCGACCGACGGTCGTTGGGCTGGCAGCCTTTCGTCGGATATCGATCAGTTGCTGATGCGTCAGGTCGCCGGTCACCTGGACAGCCAGCGTGTGGTGCTGGCGCCTGCTACCGCCGGGTTCACGCCCGATGTGCAGGTGTTGCTGACCATCACCCGTCTGGATTCCGGGGCAAAACAGCCGGCGATTCTCGATGCGCAGTGGCGGTTGATCGATCGTCGCGGCAAGGTGCGTGATAACCGCATCATTCACCTGCAGGAAACGCATGCCGGCAGCACCGCGTCCCAGGTGCAGGCACAAGGGGTTCTGTTGCAGCGTCTGGCCGAGCAGCTGTCGGTGGCGCTCAAGCCACTGGCCAACCAGCCGCCCGTGGCCGAGGCACCGCGTAAAGCCGCGCCGAAACCCGCAGCGCCGGCGGCGGATGCCGAGAAGCAGCCGAAGATTCCAATGGCCTCGCCGATTCGTACGGATATGGAAGTGTTTCGCTTCTGAGGCTGGAACGAGCCAGAACAGAGCCCGCCTTGTGCGGGCTTTGTTGTGTCTGGAGGTGGGGTGGAAGATCAAAAGCCCCTCACCCTAACCCTCTCCCGGAGGGAGAGGGGACCGATTGGGGATATTCGATAGCTACACCGACGTGAACGCGCGGAGGTGAATCCATAATCGCCAAGATCTGTCAGGTCGATATATGGCGCCAGACACCTCGGTCGGTTCCCTCTCCCTCTGGGAGAGGGCTAGGCTGAGGGGCTTTTCAGGGATGCACACATTCCAGTAACGCCGCGCACAAAAAAGCCCGCAGACAATCACTCGTCTGCGGGCTTTTGCGGATCGGGCCTAAGCCTTACGCCCGGCGCTCATGCATCCGCGCCAGTTGCCGCTCCAGCATCGACGGATAAGGCTCCATCAACCGCTCCACACAGCACGCGCCCTCAGGGCTGGCGATCGGCCGGATCCGCGCACGCTGGCGGATCAACGCGTCATCGCTGATCTTGCGTTCAACCAGTAGCAGATTGCGGCTGTGTTGCGACAAGGCCAGTGCATCCTGGGCCGAATCGGTCAGCAGCAGATCAATCTGGCTCAGGCCGAACAACTCATCGCCCAAGGTCAGGCCCAGCTGCAATTGCAGGGTGATGCCGCTGTCTGCGACCTCGATCTGCAACTGATGACCCAGAGCACGCAGCAGTTCGCCGCAGCAGATGGCATTGGTCAGGTAATCGTCGCCGCAATCTTCGGTGTGGAACAGCAACAGCGTGCTGCCATCGTTGAGGGTTTCGATTTCGCCCTGATAAAGAGAAGCAGCCTGCTCGAGGCAGTCGCGATAGCGTTCCTGCAATTCTTCCAGACGTGCGCGAGGCAAGCGGCGCAATTGTTCCTGCGAACCCAGTTGCACGGCCAGTACGGCGGTATGCTGCGGAACGTCAGGGCTCGGTTTGCGCGTGAGCGGTTGGACGGCGCCGTTCAGCGATTCGTCGCGCAGGTCGGCGAAGGCGTCATCGTCATCATCGTCTTCGACGGTGCTGACCAGGTGACGCGGCGCCGGTTTCTTCGCGGCCAGCGGGCGGCTTTCGTCGAAACTTGGATCGCGCAGGTTACGCACCTCGAATTCAGGCTCGTCTTCTTCCTCGGCGAATTCCGGCTCGGGTTCAGGTTCAGGCTCCGGTTCCGGGGCGTAGCTGGCGTGCAGCTGGCGCGCCAGATCGCCGATTTCATCCTGGCGATCGATGCCCGGTGTATGCGCGTCGATGCGGCGCAGCCACACACGCAATTGCAGCAGTGGCGTCGACAGATAACGGCCCATGCGCAGGCTCAGAGCCAGCGACAGTGCCAGCAGAATCGCGCTCAGAATGCCCATGCTTTGCAGGCTGATGGTCATTGGCTGCTGGAACTGATCCATGTCCAGGCTGATGCGCAGTTGCCCGGCCGTCACGTCCTGGAAAGTGATCTTGCTCTCGTACATGCCCTCGGCTTCGCCCAGCAGGCTGTGCTTGGGACGCTGACCGGACTCGGCGAGGATGCGGTTGTCCACGCTGTAGATCGCCGCGTGGGCGACCAGTTTGTTCTTGGTCAGGTTGTTGAGCAGCACGTTGAGGCTGAGGATGTCGTTGGACACCAGCAGCTCGGTGGCGGAGGTGGCGGTCTGCGTCGTCAGGCTTTCGCCCAGCGCATCGGCCTGCTCGTGCATGGCCTGCTTGAATTGCAGACCCATCACCCCGGCATAGATCACCAGGGCCAGAGCGACCAGGATCACGTTGTGGCTGGCAATGCGCAATGCAATCGGTACACGGCGATGGCGCAGTGCACGGAAGATCAGCAGGAAGAAGTTATCGGTTTTGACTGGCGTGGGCCGGTTCACTTGAGCTCGGCTCTTTGTCCGTGAAGTTGACGCGCAGTATAGCGACAGGCCCCAGACCGGCAAAGCGCTCGCGGTGCCCGATGGTCACTGAAAGTGGGTAGAATGCGGTTTTTTTCCAGTTGCGGGGGTGCGCGTTGCGCGAAATCGTCCTGATTAACATCACGGGAGTCGACCGTCCGGGTCTGACGGCGGCCATCACCGGTGTTCTGGCACAAGGTGGTGTGAACATTCTCGACATCGGTCAGGCGGTGATCCACGACACCCTGTCGTTCGGCATCCTGGTTGAAATTCCCGATTCCGAGCAAGGCAAATCGGTGCTCAAGGACATCCTGTTCAAGGGCTACGAACTGGATCAGCAAGTGCGCTTCACCCCGGTATCCGAAGAGGATTACCAGCAGTGGGTGGGCAATCAGGGCAAGAAGCGCCATATCGTTACCCTGCTGACGCGCAAGGTCACTGCCGGCCAGTTGCAGGCGGTCAGCGCGATCACCGCCAAATATGGCCTGAACATCGACCATATCGACCGTCTGTCGGGGCGCATGCCGCTGGACACACCGGCCGACAAGGGCAAGGGTTGCATCGAGTTTTCCGTGCGCGGTGAAGCGGCCGATCCGCAGGCCTTGCGCGCCGAATTCCTCAGCGTTGCCCAGGAATTGAACGTCGATATCGCCTTTCAGGAAGACTCGCTGTTCCGTCGCAACCGACGTCTGGCCGTGTTCGACATGGACTCGACGCTGATCGAAGCGGAAGTCATCGATGAGCTGGCCAAGGCGGCCGGCGTGGGTGATCGGGTTTCGGAAATCACCGAGCGCGCCATGGCCGGCGAACTGGATTTCCGCGCCAGCTTCAAGGAGCGTCTGGCGCTGCTCAAGGGCCTCGACGTCAGCGTGCTCGACTCGATCGGCGCCTCGCTGCGCCTGACCGAAGGCGCCGAAACCCTGTTCGCCGAACTCAAGCGCCTCGGCTACAAAACCGCCATCCTGTCCGGCGGCTTCACTTATTTCGCCAAGCAGTTGCAAGCCAAGCTTGGCATCGATTACGTGTTTGCCAACGAGCTGGAAGTGGTCGACGGCAAGTGCACCGGCGTGGCGATCGAGCCGATTGTCGATGCGCAGCGCAAGGCTGACTTGCTCAAGGAATTGGCGCAAAAGGAAGGTCTGCGTCTGGAGCAGACCATTGCGGTCGGCGACGGCGCCAACGACTTGCCGATGCTGGCGATTGCCGGGCTGGGCGTGGCGTTCCGCGCCAAACCACTGGTCAAGCAGTCGGCGAAGCAGGCGATCTCAACGCTTGGGCTGGATGGTGTGTTGTATCTGCTGGGTTTCCGCGATCGCGACGGGCAGCTCTGAGATCTCCATAAGCTGATCTGGCCTCTTCGCGAGCAAGCTCGCTCCCACATTTGAAATGCATTTGAATGTGGGAGCGAGCCTGCTCGCGAAGGCCGCGCCTCGATCTAGAGCGAATTCCATAACGAATCAAAATCCTCCTCACCTCCGCCATTCTGCGCAGGATCCAGCGAGCGATAGGCGAACTGGTTGAAGCTGTGCGTACTCGCCACCCGCCGATCCAGCCCGGCGCGGTGTTCTTCGCCCTGGGTGTTGATCAACACCTTGTTGCCTTCCTGAAACGGCAGGCGCGGCGCAAGCACGGTGGCCGGCACATCGATCGCACTGATTTCCGGCAACAGCAAACCGCGCAAATACTGGCTGTGATCATCTTTCGTTCGCACCAGTTGCAAGCCGCACGGCTGCGCGTGTGGCGCTACCAGTTCAATGCCCATCTGCGTGCCGCTGCCGCGCACCTGGCGGATCCAGCGAATCACCGCAATGCTCCAGCCTTTGCCCTCGCTGTCCTGAATGCCGAGCATTTCCCCGGCCTGCAACTCCGCCGGTACTTCGCTGGGCCAGGCCAGGCAATAACCGCCAGGACTATGGTTGATCACCGGCAAGGCGTAAGTCGGATAATTCGGCGCGTTGCCCGGGCCTTCTTCTTCGCTCAACTGGTCGTACTGGATTTCCTCGTACGGCAACAGCTCATCGTTACTTTGCGGGGCAGCGTCGAACGCCTGACTCCAGCTGTCCTTTTCGCCGCTGGCCACCACGCTGCTGAAGTTTGCCGCGCGGGCACCGGGATGTTTGAGCAACTCGCTGAAGGTGCGCTCGCCGCCGAGGTAGAAGTGCAGGGCGCTCATGCCAACGCACACGGTCAGCGTGCCCTGGCCGGCGATGCGTTGAAAGCTGCGTTCGGCCGCTTGGCCCCAGGTAGCGTGCAGATGTTGCAGGGTGTCGACGCTGAGGCCGGCGGAAACGGGTAACGGGGTCGAGGTGGACTGGTGCAGCAGGTGCGTTTCGAGCTGTTTGACCAGCGGTTGCGGATCGAAGCCCAGCAGCCCGTTCTGTTGTTCGCTGCGAAACATCTTGCGGTAGCGCGGGCCGACATCTAGTTCCGGGCTGATGGCGAACAAACCGTCGTCGGCGCTGCCGGGATGCAGTTTGAGCAGGGCGCTCCACGGCTCGATCACCTCGGCCAGCCGGGCAATCTGGCTTTGACGCAATTGATTGCAACGGGCACTGCCCAATAGCAGCGCGGCGATGTAGGTCTGTTCGACGCTCAGTTCGCTGGTCAAAAAGGCCAGATCATCGCGCAGCCGCCGTTGTTGCAGCTGCAATTGCGCCGCGCTGCGATACAGCTGGTGCAATTCGAACCACACATGTTCCGGCGGTGAACTGTACAACTGCGTGGCGCGCACCAGTTGCGCCTTCAGGGCATGCGCGGCGCGTTGCAAGGCGGTGCTGACCAACGTCGCGCGGTCCTTGCTGTATTTGGGCAGGATGCGCAGAACGATCTGTTTATAGCCGATGGCCAACTGACCTTGCAGCGCCTGACACAGGTTGCTGACTTTGCGCGAGCGCTCGTCGAGCATGATCGCCTGATGGAGAAAGTGCCGTTCCAGATGCTGGCAGACGAAATACACCTCGGGCCGCAGCAGTTCCAAGAGTTGCAGGCGATTGTCGCTGGGAGTGAGCAACAGGTTCAGTTCGCCGAGGCCTTGATAGAGCAGGCGGGCGGTTTCGCCGATGTTGGCCTTGGGCAGGCCGGCGATCCAGCGCTTGAGATCACGCGGGCTGGCGTCGCAGAACGACAGGCGCGTTTGCGTGGGAGTCGGAGCGCGCAGCTTGGGAGATAAGTTGGTCTGGCTCATGAGCAAAACCATAGCAGCAAATGCCGCGGTTTGCGGAAGCAGCCTCGGCTGCTTCCGCAAACAGGGTCACGCTTTTGGCAGCGCCAGACCTTGGCCCATCTGCACTGGCGAGCCGGCCACCAGCTCTTCGGCCCACTTCACCTGATCCGGGCCAAACAGCACGATCGCCGTTGAACCGAGCTTGAAGCGCCCCAGTTCCGCGCCTTTTTCCAGATGAATCGGTGCACGTGCGGCTTCGTCGTAGCGGAAGGTTTTCAGCTCGCGCTTCGGTGGGGTGACCAGACCGGCCCACACGGTTTCAATCGAAGCGACAATCATCGCGCCGACCAGCACCACGGCCATCGGCCCGCGTTCGGTGTCGAAAATGCACGCCACGCGCTCGTTACGGGCGAACAGCTCCGGGACGTTTTCGGCAGTAGTCTGGTTCACCGAGAAAATGCGGCCTGGGATGTAGACCATTTCGCGCAGGGTGCCGGCCAGCGGCATGTGCACGCGGTGGTAGTCCTTCGGCGACAGGTAGATCGTGGCGAAATCGCCGCCCATGAATGGCGCTGCGTTGGCCGCATCACCGCCGAGCAATTCGAGCACGCTGAAACTGTGGCCCTTGGCCTGGAACACGCGACCGTGCTCGATCGGGCCGAGTTGACTCACCGCACCGTCGGCCGGGCTGAGGATCGCGCCCGGAGTTTCGTCCAGTGGACGCGCGCCGTCTTTCAACGCACGCGTGAAGAATGCGTTGAAGTGCTCGTAAGCGGTCAGGTCTTCGACCAGTGCTTGCGACATGTCCACTTGATAACGCTTGGCGAACCATTGGGTGAAGGCATTCTTGAACCAGCGCACACGGCATTCGGCGATGCAGCCGGCCAGGCGCGACAGCAGGTGATGCGGCAGCAGGTACTGGCTGAGGATAAACAGACGCTCTTTCATTAGTTGTCCTTAAAAACCTTAAATCTCGACTGGCGTGTCAGGGTGGTTGCCCCATTCGCCCCAGGAACCGGCGTAGCCCTTGACCCGCGGATAACCGAGGGCTTTGGCCACCAGATAAGTGAAGCCCGACCGGTGATGGGTCTGGCAGTGGGTAATGATTTCCTTGTCCTTGGTAATCCCGAGGTTTTCGAGGATCTGCGGCATGTCGCTGCGGATACGCAGCTGACGCGTCTGGTCCATGCCGGCGGTCCATTCGAAATTGACCGCGCCGGGGATGTGTCCACCCTTGGCAGCGAGGACTTTCTCGCCGGAATACTCCAGCGGCCCACGCGCATCCCAGATCGCCAGATCGGCGGCGCCGAGACGGCTTTGCAGGTATTCGCGGGTGGCGGTCGGTTCATCGTGCAGGGTCAGCGAGACCGGGCCACCGACGGCGGCCGGCACCTGAATTGACATCGGCATACCGTCCGCCAGCCAGGCCGGCAGACCACCGTCTATATAGTGGTACTTGTCGTGGCCAATGACATCGAGCAGCCAGATGAAACGCCCGGCCCAGCCGCCGCCCTCATCGTCATACACCACGTATACCGCGTCTTTACGATGGCCGAGCTCACCAAACAACGCTTCCAGATCGGCCTTCGCCGGCATCAGCCCGGGCGCCGGTGGCTGGCCGAGCTGGGTGCGTTTCGGGTCGACAAAACGTGCGCCGGGCAAGTGACCTTCGGCATACCGCGCAGGGCTGGTCAGGTCCACCAGAATCAGTTCCGGGGACTCCAGACGCGGCAGCAGGTCGCTCGGCTCGATGACAAGCGGCAAGCCAGAGAAGTCAGACATGTGAGGTCTCCAGAGCACAAAGGGGAGGATTGTAGCGCAGGCTCATTGGCCGCGGCTGCTAAAGCTGTGCAGGGCTTTTTCGATGCACTGCGCGGTTTTGCCGAAGGCTTGTACGGTGATGTCGGCGAACGGCCCGCCACCCTGATCGGCAACGACGATCATGATCACCCGGCCGTTATTCACCAGTGAGCGCAAGAATAAGTGCTCGCCGCGAAACAGCGTGCGCAGGCTCGCTGGCAATAAGGCAGAGAATTGCCCGTTGTTCTCCGGCGTGATCCGCACCTGCGCCTGCTGAGCGAGCAGGCGTTGCAGGACTTTGCTCTGGCTGACGACAAAACTCAGCGCCGCCGCATCCTTCGGCAAACCGGCGGTCTGGTGCACGCGCAGGGTCGAGTGCGTGCGGTCGGCCATCAGAATCATCACCCGGCGCATGCCGCTGGCCACCAGTGCATCGCGGGCGGCGACGGTCAGGCTCATGGCATTGGTGAAGCGGCTGGGCTCGGCGAGCAGTTCGGCGCATTGCCGACGCCACTGGCCCAGATCATCCGCGTTCGGCGCTGCTGCCGGGAGCATGCCGGCCGGCAAGCGACGAGTGCCCCACGGCCAGATCAGCGAAACCGCCGGGTGCCACAAATCAGGCATCGCATGCTGACGCGCGCTGTTCGCCGCTTGCTGGTGCAGCTGTTGCTGCACTTCGTCCATGGAAATCTGCAGATACAGGCTGGTCAGGTACTGCCAGCGCTTGCTGTGCGGACTGTCCCAGGCCTGTTGCGCCGACAGCGCCAGGCCGTTGGCCAGCAGCACGGTATTGGCGGGTTGATTGAGCCAGCGGCGTAGCGTCGGGTCTTCGTCGAGGCGATTCTGCTGGCGCAGCGGGTGCTCGCTGTCGCGGGCGATGCGCAGCACTTTGACCAGTTCGCGTTGTTCGCTGAGCAGCAATTTGTAGCCTTGCTCGACCCAGATCGGCAGATGCCAGGCCTGGACCAGTGCCTCGGCAATCTTCAACAGGCGCACGCCGAACAATTGCTTTTCGACCACACGCGCCGACTCGCCCTTGTGGATCACCCGCAGTTCCCACTCTTCGAGCAACTGCGGATAGGTCAGTGCCAATGGCCACAGCGGCGACAAAAACAGCAGACTGCCCCAGTGGATGTCCTGCCACAGCCGCGCCAGGCGACTGGCAAAAAAGCCGTTGGCCTGCTGTGTTGCGTGTTGGCTGATCAACTGCAATTGGCGCAAAGCCTTGGGGATCTGCCGGTGCGGTTCGGCGGGCAGGTGCGCGAGCAATTCTTCGGTGCGCGCAAGGCCCAGGCGATTGATTGCCACCTCGAGATTTTCCGCCGGCGCGGCCATGGTGCCGTGGGTGTGACGATTCGCCTCACGGATGATGCTCAAGGCCAGCGCCGGGCTGTCCTGCATCAACTCGGCGATGTCGCGCAGCGAGCTGCGATTGTCGCGGATCGCCCGGCAGACTTTGTCGTGAGCCTCTTGTGGTACGGGCAGGCGGACGCTGTCGAGCAGCTTGACCCAAGCCTGGAGCGTGGTGGGTTTTACCGATGGAATGTTCGTTTCATTAGCCATGTCTGGACGAGATCTTCACTGACTGTAGACGCGCCCGGCATGGGCTAAATTGGCTTTTCGCCTGAACTGGCTATAGTCTGGCGCAGTTTTGCCGATAAGTAGAAGAAGAGATTTTTTAACTTCCGAATATGACCTTGAACCCGACTTAAACAAGTACCTTCTACCTATGGCTAAAATTATCGGCATCATCGTCGTATTCGCGAGCGTGCTCGGCGGATACGTGCTCTCCCACGGCAAGATTGCCGCCCTGATCCAGCCCTTCGAGGTGTTGATCATCGGTGGTGCGGCCCTTGGCGCGTTCCTCCAGGCCAACCCCGGTTACATGACGATGCACGTGCTCAAGAAATCCCTGAGCATGTTCGGTTCGCGTTTCACCCACACCTTCTATCTGGAAGTGCTCGGGCTGATCTACGAGATCCTCAACAAGAGCCGCCGCGAAGGCATGATGGCCATCGAAGGCGACATCGAAGATGCCGCCGCGAGCCCGATCTTCGCCAAGTACCCGGCGGTGCTCAAGGATGAACGCATGACTGCGTTCGTCTGCGATTACCTGCGCATCATGTCTTCCGGCAACATGGCTCCGCACGAACTCGAAGGCCTGTTCGACATGGAGCTGTACAGCCTCAAGGAAGACCTCGAGCACCCATCTCACGCAGTCAACGGCATCGCCGACGGCATGCCCGGTTTCGGTATCGTTGCGGCGGTACTCGGTATCGTGGTGACCATGGCTTCGTTGGGCGAGGGCGACCAGGCGTCGATCGGTCTGCACGTGGGTGCGGCACTGGTCGGTACCTTCTTCGGTATTCTCGCGGCGTACGGTTTCTTCGGTCCGCTGGCGCATTCCCTGGCCCACGATGCCAAGGAAGAGCTCAACGTCTACGAAGCCATCAAGGCCTCGCTGGTGGCTTCGGCGTCCGGCATGCCGCCGTCGCTGGCGGTCGAGTTCGGGCGCAAGGTTCTGTACCCGGCGCACCGTCCAAGCTTCGCCGAGCTGGAACAAGCGGTTCGCGGTCGCTAAGTCATGGAAAATAATCAGCCGATCATCGTCAAGCGCGTCAAGCGCATTGCCGCCGGGCACCACGGCGGGGCGTGGAAAATCGCCTTCGCCGACTTTGCCACGGCGATGATGGCGTTCTTCCTCGTGCTGTGGCTGCTGTCCACTGCTACGCCGGAACAGAAGATCGCCATCGCCGGTTATTTCAAGGACCCGGTCGGCTTCTCCGAAAGCGGCACGCCGTACATCATCGACCTCGGCGGTACACCGACCCTGGCGCCGGAAAACACCCTCAACCCGGAAGTGAAGTCGCAGCCGCAACCGGACAAGGTCACGGTCGACACCGATCAGGTTGAAGGCATGGCCGAGCAGGTCGAGAAGGAGCGTCTCGAACTGCTCCTGCAAGAACTGCAGAACAAGGTCGACGAGAACCCGCAACTGCAGAAATTCAAGGATCAGATCCTCTTCGAAATCACCCCGAACGGCTTGCGCATCCAGATCATGGACGCCGAGAACCGGCCGATGTTCGATTCCGGTTCCGCACGCCTGAAACCGTACTTTGAAGACATCCTGCTGGCCATGGCCGACACCATCAAAGCGGTGCCGAACAAGATCAGCATCAGCGGCCACACCGACGCCAAGCCGTACATCGGCACTGGCGACTACGGCAACTGGGAGCTCTCGGCCAACCGCGCCAACGCGGCTCGCCGTGCCCTGGTCGCGGGCAGCTATCCGGATGCGCAGGTGGCGCGGGTGGTCGGTTATGCCTCATCGGCGTTGTTCGATCGGGAAAATCCGTTCAACCCGGTCAACCGCCGCATCGATATTGTCGTGCTAACCAAGAAAGCCCAGGCCGCCATCGAAGGTGCGCAAGGGCCTGAGGCGGCGAAACCGGCGGATCAAAGTCAGAACGGTGCTGCTCCGGCAGCCCCGGTTGATCCGAATGCGTTGCCGGCGGACAAACAGCCAGTGCCGGCTCACGAGTTGCGCGAGCGGTTGAATCTGTTTGACGATGCGGCGCCGAAACCGGCCGAGCCGGGTGGGGCGGCGCCAGCGCCGAAGCAGTGATCGATAAAAACCGACAGTAATGTCGGTTTTTTGTTCGCGGCGCGACGTTTATTGCGTTGTCAACAATCCCCTCACCCCAGCCCTCTCCCCAGGGAGAGGGAGCCGATTTGGTGATGGCTGATAAATGTATCGAGGTGAAATTGTCTTACCGAATCCATAATCGCTGCGATCTTTCAGGTCGACGAACAGCGCAGGACACCTCCGTCAGTCCCCTCTCCCTCTGGGAGAGGGTTAGGGTGAGGGGCTTTTCGAAAGTGACAAAATTCTAAAACCCGCGACGAATCCGGTTCTTCAACTGTTCATGAAACATCTCCGCATCGCGCTTGTAAGCCCCCTTGACCGATTCGCTGATCGAATCCAGCGTGATCGAGCGCTGGTTCGACACCTCATCACGATACGCATCGATAAAGAAATCCAGATCGCTGGCCGTGCTCAGCTTCGGCCACTTGTCCAGATAGATCGGCAGTTGCGCAGGTCCGGTCTTGAACGTACAGATCCGCCGGTTGCTGATCGTCGCCTCGCCAATCTCGAACGGCACCCACCACGACAGTGCAGTCTTCTCCGATACCACCGCCAGCAGATGCGTGCACTCGGTGATGTTGCGGGTAATGACCCCGGTAATGTCATCGGTGGTCTGCGATTCCGGATCCAGCACGTCGAGGTAAGTCCTGATCTTCGCCTGGGTCAGGCGGGTGTTGATGGCGATCGCATGGGCGCGATCCATGTGGCGATAGCTGATAAAGACTGGCATCAGAAATGTCCTTTGAGGGCGAGTTCGCGGTAATAGGCGCCGAGTGCCGTCAGGCGGCAGCCGGTCGAGTGAATGGCGGCGTAGTACATGTGCTCGGCGTCGACCGGTTCGATCAGGCTGTGGCGGTTGCACTTCTGCAACTGGGCGAAGACCTCGCCGTGCTCAGGCACGAACGCCTTTTCGGTGGGTTCGTAGCTGGGGTCGAGCGGCAAGACCGATTCGGCTTCGGCAAACCAGTCGGGCAATTTGCGCAGGATCTCCTTGGGAATCAGCGGCGAGACTTCGCGCAGGGAAATGAACTGCGACACATTGGTCTTGAACACCGGACGCTGTTCCCAGGCACCGAGGGCGTTGTCGACGAAGGAATACAGACTGCCGGGGGTGATTTTGCCGAGGATATTCGCCGCGCCGCCATGCAGCGCTTGCAGGAGCAGGCCGGTGAACACGCCGTGCTGCGCGCCCTCCATTGCCGGCTCGGCTTTTTTGCAGGCGGTGAGGATGGTCATGCCTTCGCTGACCATGCTGCTCTCGCTGCGCAGGGCGCGCACTTCGCCGGCCGAACCGCTTTCGCAGCAGTCGAGGATGATCACTTTGTTTTTGATCCGCGTGGCCTTGTCCGCCCAGTTGAGGATGTCGCTGATGCGGATGCCGTCCTTGGCGTTGCGGTAGTCCTGCGGGATCAACATGCCTTCGTCAGTGTCGGCATCGAAACCGCCATGACCGGCGAAATACAGCAGGGCGACGTTGCAGTCACCGGAAAACAACTCGCGGATCTGGTCTTCGAGCTTTTCCCGGCTCAGATAATCCTCGGCGGACGTCAGTACGACATTTTTGAAGTTGGGGTCGCCGTTGGCGTTGCTTTTCAATACCGAAGCCATGGCCATGGCGTCGTTGCAACAGCCGCTGAGCCCGCCGATATGCGTGTAATCGTTGATACCGATGAACAATCCTTTGCGCATGGTCACACCGCCTTGTGCAGGCGGATCGCGCCGGGGATTCTGTGGGTATTGCACGGGCGGGCGTCGCGAGACGAATGGATGATGAACAAAACACAGGTTGGCATGGCTTTCCTCGATGGTCGCTGTGAGCGAAGGAGGAAAGAAATGTAGGCCGCTGGCTCAGGCCTACAAGGTCTGCGCGGCAAAACAGAAAGGTCCTGCAAGCAGTCGTGCAAGTGCCTACAGAAGAAGCTGACGTTTAAGAGGAGGAGAGGTGAGTCAGACGCAGTCCGACAACCGGCAGCCCATCGCGTAGGACTGCCGGCGTGGCTGTTTAATAGCCGTTTTCAGGCAGGCTGGCGATGATCGAGCGATAGCTGTTCATCCGTTGCTGCTGGATGCGCCCGTCGTCCAGCGCCTTGAGCAGCGCGCAACCCGGTTCGCGGTCGTGCTTGCAGTCGCGGAAGCGGCAAGTGCCAAGCAGGTCGTCGAACTCGATGAAACCGGCTTCGACGTCGGCGCGGCTGACGTGGCCCAGACCGAATTCGCGAATGCCTGGGGAGTCGATCAGTTCACCGCCACCGGGGAAGTGGAACAGCCGCGCAGTGGTGGTGGTGTGCGTGCCCTGACCGGATAGCTCGGACAACGGTCCGACGCGGGTTTCGACCTCAGGCAGCAGGCTGTTGACCAGCGACGACTTGCCGACGCCGGACTGGCCGACGAACACGCTGATGCGTCCGTCGAGCTGCTTTTGCAGCTGCTCCATGCCATCGCCGTGGTGCGCCGAGACTTCCAGCACCGGATAACCCAGTGTGCGATACACCGCCAGCAACGCGTTCAGCGCCGGGGCGTTCTGCTCGTCGATCAGGTCGAATTTGTTCAGCAGCAAAAGCGGGCGGATGCCGGCATGTTCGGCGGCGACCAGATAGCGGTCGATCAGGTTGGCGTGGGGCTCGGGCAGCGGCGCGAACACGATGACGATCATGTCGACGTTGGCAGCAACCGGTTTGAGCTGGCCACGGCTGTCGGGGCGGCACAGTTCGGTGCTGCGCGGCAGTTGCGCGACGATCACGCCAATGCCTTGGTTGCCGGCGCGCCAGACCACTTTGTCGCCGGTGACCAGCGCTGGCAGGTTGGCGCGCAAGTGGCAGCGGAACACTTGGCCGGCGAGTTCGCCGTCAACGGCTTCGACTTCGACCTGCACGCCGAAGTGGGCGATCACCAGGCCGTGCTGCTCAGGGCCAAGGTCGCCGCCCTCGAGGGCCTCGACCGCCGAGGACTCGCGTTTGGCGGCGCGTGCGGCGCGCTCGCCCTGAATCTTTTCGATGCGCCAGTTTTGACGACGATTGAGTTGGCGTTTGGCCATGGGTGTTCCGTCTGAAGAATGCAGCGATTAGGTAAAACGGCCGCGAGTTTAGCACGCCCGGCCACCGGCCTAGGCTAAACTGCGCAGCATTGCCTAGGAGCCCGAATATGCAAAACCCGCAGAACCTGATCTGGATCGACCTGGAAATGACCGGTCTGGACCCGGATAACGACGTCATCATCGAAATGGCCACCATCGTCACTGACAGTGAGCTGAATACATTGGCCGAGGGCCCGGTGATCGCTATCCATCACAGCGACGAAGTACTCGCGCGCATGGACGAGTGGAATACCCGCACCCACGGCAATTCCGGCCTGACCCAGCGTGTACGCGACAGCCGCATCAGCATGGCTGAGGCAGAAGCTGAGACCATTGCCTTCCTGGAAAAGTGGGTGCCGAAGGGCAAATCGCCGATCTGCGGCAACAGCATCTGCCAGGACCGTCGCTTCCTTTATACCCACATGAAGGCGCTGGAAAGCTACTTCCACTACCGCAACCTCGACGTCTCCACGCTCAAGGAGCTGGCCGCGCGCTGGGCTCCGGATGTGCGCGACAGCTTCAAGAAGGGCAGCACGCACCTGGCGCTGGACGACATTCGCGAATCGATCGCCGAGTTGCAGCATTACCGCAAGCACTTCATCAAATTCTGATGCGGCGGTGTCCGCTCTGACGCTTCGCGAGCTGGCTCGCTCCCGCACGGAATGCACCTCATGTGGGGAGCGAGCCGGCTCGCGAAAGGCGCGCCCTCTTCTGGTGCGGCGCTGAAATGGCTAGACTGCGCGCCTTCCTGCCTGGACTGCCATCATGTTGCTGATGCTCTATCTGATCGCCATTACCGCCGAAGCCATGACTGGCGCGCTGTCCGCCGGACGACGAGGCATGGACTGGTTCGGCGTGGTGCTGATCGCCTGCATCACCGCGCTCGGTGGCGGTTCGGTGCGCGACGTGTTGCTCGGGCATTACCCGCTGACCTGGGTCAAACATCCGGAATATCTGGTGCTGACCTCGGTGGCGGCGATGTTCACCGTATTCGCTGCGCGCTGGATGCGCCACCTGCGCTCGCTGTTTCTGGTGCTCGATGCAGTTGGACTGGTGGCATTTACCTTGATCGGTTGCATGACGGCGCTGGAAATGGGTCACGGCATGTTGGTGGCTTCCGTCAGCGGAGTCATCACCGGCGTTTTTGGCGGTATTCTTCGCGATATCTTCTGCAACGATATTCCCTTGATCTTTCGCCGCGAACTTTACGCAAGCGTCTCATTTGCTGCGGCGTGGTGCTACATGTTGTGTCTTTATCTCAATGTGCCGGGTGAACAAGCCATTCTGATCACTTTGTTTGGCGGATTCCTGTTGCGTCTGCTAGCCATTCGTTTTCATTGGGAAATGCCGAAGTTCGTTTATAACGACGAACAATAATTGATCGTGCGTCCTTGTCATGAAGTTGATTAATGGCAAATATGTTGTTTGTGACTGGCGCGCGCATATTTCTTACACTTTTCACTTTGATCTTTGCTTGATGGGTATGTAGTTTTTTCGCTGACATATTTTCGATGTCAGTATCAAATTATATTCTTACAAAGGAGCTGCATTGTGAGTGAAAGCATGGATGTTACAGATAATCAAAATGACAATCCGCCCACTCTGGCGGGGCTGTCCAGTTTAAAAGTCAAGTTTGATGCTGGTAATAATACTCAAAGCAGGGCACTTGTCGCTAATGGCCGAATGCAGGTCAAAGTTCAAGTACTCGTTGCCGGAGTGGACGCCGACGGCAACGCAATGCATGTACCCGCAGATGTAATGGAAAGCATCCAGCTTATTCATTACGCGACCGGCAAGACCTTGCGCGATGGCTGGGTCGCGAGCGCAGTCCAAGGGCGGTTTACGCGTGAGGCACGTCCTGCACCTGACGCCGAAGACAGGCACGACGATGATCTTGAGAATGACAGCGTTCATCCACAGGTTCGTACGTTCTGGGTTTCCTCATCGAGCGCCGGAACGACTGAGATCGGTGCGCGCCTGTCCGTGAATGGCGAGACGATCCTCAGTAACGGAGCCACGCCTGCCAGTGTTCATTACAGCAGCGTGACTGTAGAAGCGGAAACGCCTTCGACATATGGTGTAGACGGAGTATTTCGGTTGTACCAGACCAGGATTGGTAATGAGTCGCCCGGTAACCGTATCTGGAAGTACCATTTGGGACTGTACCCGGGTGGGAAGCAGATCCGGCTGGTCGATTGGATTGCAGAGGGGGCAGAAGAGGGCAAGGATTACGATTTTGCGGGTGGTAACCGGCTTAACGAAATAAAAACAAATTACATGGAATGCATTTTCGTGCGTCCCGAAACATCCAGTGTCGTCGTCTCTTTGCCTGACAGGGGTGATCCGTTTGCATACACTTTTACCAGTGATGCGCAAACATGGAACTCGAAGCATTATCACGTAAATACTCAAAGCGACGGGGAGTTGACCATCGTCCAGGCTCTATCTGAATACTCGAAAAGCACCGGGCCACAAAAATATGGCGGCGTCCTCCACTTCATCGCGATCGATGAATATGGTACTGAGCATAAATTGGCGATCCGCGTGAATTTTCACGAGCGTAATTTATATCTTCAACGAGGCTGAGTTCGTTCACTGATGCAATGTCGGTGAATGTAGTAGATGTATATGCGTTTGGCATTTCGACTGCAGATAAGCTGCCATGTCGATGATCAGCATATGCACGAAAGTGCTTTTCTGATGACTCGCGTTGGCCCTGCACTCTGTGTGGCCAGCGCACCCCCTCTCAAGGATGAGCGATCATGACTGGCAAACCGCCGAAGATCAAACCTGTATCTGTCCCAACCAAACCCTCCGATTCCAGCATCGATGTCTCCCACCGACCGTTGTCCTCGTCTTCGACAGTGGCACATTTGACTGTTGCACATCATCAGGAACCGATGCGTTCGCCATCTTCATCAGATCCGCTTTCGATAACGCCTGGCGTCAATGTGAGCACGACCACGACGTATTCCACATTTGACGAATTCCCAAGGTTTTCCGCACAAGATTCCCTGGAGAGCTACTGGATACCCTCACAAGAGGGTCTCGATGAGTCCGTTGCACTGGGTATCAAAACCTTGAAGCATCGCCAGTATGTTGCCGTGGCTGATAACCACATCGTGCAAGTGGTCCGAGACGCTGAGAGCGGTCTGCTTCGCGCCACGCATGCCAGAGAACTGCATCCTTCCGGTCCGCTGTTGAGGCCGGACAGCGAGGGCCGGTTGTGGCACCCGCTGGACGAACCTGAGTCGACCAACCCGCTTGCAACTGTCTATTCCGAACAAAAACGCACGGCAGAGCTGCTTACCGGCGAGGAATATTCAATAGAAGATTTTTCTCCATTGATGATCAAACGCATGCTTGCTGTGAGCGGCATAGACACGATGATGGTGCACAGGTCCGAGATTCATCCCACCTCGCTGGCATTGCTGCAGGACACAGCGAGGCGTTTTGCCCTCGATCAAAAGATCCAGCTGTTCATCACCCAGGTGCAACATTCCGATCCCACCGTGCGGGCGCAGGCCGATTCACAACTGCAGGCTTTGTTGCCGCCACGGGCAGAAGATCTGAGCGAGCGCGTTACCGAACAATCCAGCGCCTTGCTCTTTGAGCAGAGTGAGCGGGCGTTCGAACTTGATTGCGATGCCAACACATTGCTGATGCGACGGATTTTTCCCGACCTGCCCAAGACCATCGCTCAGGCGTTGTGGCGAGAGGCCAGTGCCGCCGACCATATGCATTTGCGCCTGCGGCCGGGAATGCCGAGGCACATGGCAGAAAAGACGCTGGTGGCGCTGCGCGAGGTGCGTCTCGCCAGGGCGTGCGCAGGAATCTATCTGGATTCGGTAGCCAGTCTGGACAGTGATCTGCTGGCATTGCAGATGATCGGGCAGCTTGATCTTTGGCCGCGACAGATTCGTATCGAGATTCGTCGGCAAGCGTCAGAGGGTGAGTTATTGAGTGCTATTGGCGATGCTCGGTCGCCAGTGCGTCACACGTTTATTCGTCAGCATGAAGGCTACGTTATCCAGCTCAGCGGCGTCCCGTCACCCCAAGGTCGGACGGATCTGTATGCCGCCGTCTGGCTCCTTTTACTGCCCGGGCAGCGCCAGTTGCTCGGCGTAGCGCAGGGCGGTGGTGCGGCTCTGCGGCAGCTGGTACGTGCACAGCCATTGCCGTCGCGCCAACGCGTGAGCGAATTGTTGGGACTGGCACCGGTGCAGGTAACGGCTGTTCCGGCCAGCGCCCAATACGTGCAAGCGGGGCTGCGAGGGGGCGGCGATGTCAACCCGACGTCGACAAAATCCGTTGAAGAGCGTGTCCGTGATCTTTATCCGCAGCTTGCCGAACAAGAACTGGCCGTGTTCATTTCCGAGCGTCTGAAGTCGGACCCAGCCAGGGTCTTGGCTCGCCTGGAGAGAGAGTTGGCAACACTGCGCAATGAGTTGGCGATCTGGAGTGCGCAAGGATTGTCGACCCGCACGGATTCATCGCAGGGCGCACCGCAAACCGCAGAGCAACGGCTGGCTCGCGAGCGGTTCAGCGCAAAGCTGCAGGATATCTGGCAGCGCAAGTCGGTTTCGAGGTGGGGGTTCGGTGACTATCATTTTTCCCATCATGTCGATTTTTCCGCAGAGTTACCAAAGCTATCCGCCAGGTTCGACTACGTAACAGAGTTGATACTGACTGTGGAAAAGCCAGGCGCACGCATCGGCGCTTTTCTTGACAGTTTTCCCAATGTGCAATATTTGGTGGTCACTGGCATAAAAATGGAGGACTTTCCGTCAGGGATATTCCAGATGCGCCAGCTGCGTCAGCTTGTGCTGAACGATTGCTCGCTTGAATTATCTGAAGCCACGGCTGAAGGTTTGTCCAGGATCGAGACGCTCACTTTGTTGAATCTTGCCAACAACCCTCTCACAGTTGCTCCGCATGTAGGTTTCATGACAGGTTTAACCGAGTTGATGCTATATAATGCAAATCTTTACAGCCTGCCCTCCGGTATAGACAGGCTTGGAGACCTTCGTGTCATGGCGTTACAGGGTAATAATATTTCGCACATAGGAGACGATCTGTTCGATATTCCGGATACGCAAGACCTATACGTTGGTTTATTGAATAATCCGCTGAGTAACGAGTCAATGCGGCGGATTAATCAGTATCTTGCGAATTCCAGTATGGACCGGAAGGTAGAAATCCAAACGGCCGAGGCAGTTTCAGACGTTGATTCCGAAAGTGATTCATCGGAAAGCGGATTTTCAACAGGTTCAGATAGCAACTAGGTGTTTTCGAAAGTAACGGGTCGATCACGCTGCTAACATGATTTGGCAAACATAAACTACTCGCTAACTCCCCTTCTGATTCGGTTTGAGTGAATTCGGAAGGGGTAACAGGCCATCTTGGGCAGAATCAAAGGGGTCGAAGGTTAGTGTTGAAGTACGTAACATTCAGATCGCATTTTTTGAAGTTGTTAGCATCTGTGTGAATTATTCATGATGATGTTGAAAGATTACTACTTCACAAAATGTCAAATGTCGCGACTTCTTATATTCAGGTTCGATGTTAATACTCTGCTGAGCCCTTAAGGGGTGAAATATATTAATCAGCTGAGGTGTTATCAAATGTTTAGCGAGGAAGTAGGTATATCCCGTATAGAGGTAAAACTCGACACCACGAATCATGGTCAGCACAAAGTGCTTTATGCCAACGGTCGCATGCAGGTGCGTGTGTTGGTGCTTCTACACGGGATCGATAACAATGGCGACGGCGTATCGCTGCACGGACATCCCGCGTTGCAGTCTCTGCGGCTGATTGCCTATAACGGTGCTCGCCCATTGGAGGGAGAATGGAATGTATCGATTCAGGAAAATCGTTACGCTCACGAAATGTCGGGCGGCGCAACGCGACTGACAGAAGTCCCGCGGGTCATTGACAACCGGATCAGCAACGCCGCAGATCCGGTACAGATTTTACAATTCTGGGTTTCGGCTTCCCGACCTGGAATCATGGAAGTGGCCGCCGAGATTTCCTTGAACGGCGCGGTATTGCGAAGTAATGGGGTTGGTTTCGACAGCAGTGTCACGCTGGAGGCGATTCCGCCGAAAGAGTACTCGTCGAGCAGCTTTTCGTTGAGCAAGTATGACAAGAAACAGAATCGGGGCCTGTATGAGTGGGTTCAGCACTATCATATTGGCCTGCGGGCGGATGGCAGGCAGGTTCACCTCCTTGATTGGTATAGCAGTGAAGTGAAACTTGATCCTTATGATTCCGAAGATGCGGTGCAGGTTTATGTGTCCGGGAATATTCCCGGTGAGCAAGGTAGTCGCAAAACCTTTTATGGATATATGGCGCCTGTATATGGCCCGCAGGCAACATTTCGCAGTCCCCATGGCTACGTCACCGTACCTATCAACAAAGTGCCTGGACAGTTGACGCTCGTTCAGTATGTTTCCGCTGACCCGCAAGCGGCGCGGGAAAGTGATAGCGCCTTCGAATTTGCCGTGACCGACGAATTCGGCTCGGAACACCGGCTTAGTATCGATGGTGATAAAAATCAGCTCACTTTTATTCTGGATCAATCCAAGCGGTCAATGAAGCGACTTGTCTGACTTCTTGTCTGGTCAGCGTACTTCGCTGGCCGGTGTTGACTGCCAAATTCTGAGTCTGGAAATAAAAGGACGATTCATTAATGGAAAGTAATTTCTCTCCCTCTGTGCATTCGAACGCTTTCAATTTCGGTGAATTTGTTTCCGGAGGCGTTGATCCCCGTACGGGCATGTATACGTGTGCGTTTTCGCTTGGCAAGTTGCACTCGGCAGATCTCAATGGTCCGGAGCTTGCACTTTCAGTGGGTTTCAATCCGCTCAATCAGGCGGATAGTGGTTTCGGCGTTGGCTGGTCTTTGACCCTGACCAATTATGACTTGCGCAGCAAAGTCATGACCTTGGCCAACGGTGAACGCTACAAGGCTGTCGAGACGTCTAGCGGCCTGAAGTTCAAGGAAATGAAACTGCAAACAGCAAAGGTGTCAGTCACTGGAGCAGGGCGCTATGAAGTTCGATACAAGGATGGTCGGCGGGAACTGCTCAAAGTGTTGGCCGGTACTCAGGTCGCCGTCGCGGAAAAAATAATCGCGGCGAACGGCGTGAGCATTACGCTGAAACATGAGTTGTTCAACCAGTTTCCCCGTTTGGCCGAAGTCCGTGATGCCACGCGCTGCCTTTTGAAAATTTCTCGTACGGCAGGTCAGGTGACGTTGTCGCGATATCCCGACACTACTTCGAGCTCCAACTTCAGGCTGATCTTGAGAAACAGTCGGGTAACGGCCATCGAGCTTCCGGTGGGTAAAGGTTGGGAACTTGAGTATGAAGTAATCGCTGGGGCCAGCTATGTGCATCGCATCGTCAACCCGCTGCGCGGGGTCGAAATCGTTCGCTACAAGCGGCACGGCCACCGCTTCATCAGCGGTGTGGAACAGACACTGCCGTTTGTTATCGCTCACGATGTCTACCCAGGGCGCGGCCAGCCCAGAGTGTGCAAGACATACACGTACTCCGACCATAACTTCCTTGGACAGGGCCTCCTTCCAGCCAAGGATAGTGAACTGGATCCGCTCTATCTGGCGCCCAGCAACTACGTCTACACCTCGGACGAGCACTTGCTGGTCAGCGGCAAAGTACATACCCGCATTAAACGCACCTACAACAAATTCCATCTGTTGATGGCTGAGGTTACAACCTGTGGCGACGCGCAGATCGCCACCGCCACGGAGTATCACTGTTCCGTTACCAAGCCGTTCAGTGAGCAGGTGGCCCAGTTCCGCATGCCTAAAGTCCATACGGTGACGTACCTCGATCGGCGCACCCAACAGCAGCGTGTGGAAACCACGATCACCGAGTTCGATGGCGAAGGTAACTTGCTCAAGCAGGTTGAGCCCACTGGGGTGACGACTACGACGGAATACTATCCGGCCATTGGCGGGGATAACTGCCCGGAGGATCCGCTGGGCTTTTCCAGGTTCCCGAAAAAGAGGACGGTGACTGCTGCCGCATCGGATGGTGCTTCGACAGTCACGTATTATGACTACGCTTTGCATCCGGCGCTTGAGGGTGCTGAACTGGCCTCTGTGTTACCGGTCGAGGAGCGTTTTTTCGAAGTGGTGGAGGGTGTAGAGGTGTTGCGTTCGAAAACCGCACGCAGCTATCTGAATACGCCCGAGGATCCACTCAAGCATGGAGCCACAAAAGAGCAAAGTGTCACCCTGAATGAAAAAAAAACCGCTATCGAATTTTCCTATGAGCTTGAGGGTGACAGGCTGCGAGTCAGGTCCAGCACGCGCGGATTCGACGGCGTGCTGCAGACCAGTGAGAAGGTGCTTTCGACGCTGACCGGATTACAGGTCTCTGAAGTCGGTGTCGATGGCGAGCACATCGAATATGAATACGATGCAATCGGCCGGGCCGTGGGCAAAACGGTTGCTGCCGGCACCCCCTATGCGGCCGCTACCCGGTGGGCCTATCTGGCCGCCAGCAAACAGCAGCCGGCGACGATGGTGACCACGGATCCTGCTGGCGGCGAGCAAAAAGTCGCCTATGACGGACTGGAACGGGTGATCACCGTTCAGGAAAAGGACTGCGACCATCCAGACAAGGACGGTCTCATTCAGACACGCACGCTTTATTCTGCCCTGCATGATTCGGTCGGTCACAAGGTGAAAGTGACGCTGACTGATTGGCGTGATGGCAAGCCTTATCCGTTCAGTACCCGCTACGAATTCGATTCCTGGGGCCAGGTCAGCAAGACGCTGCACGATGATGGGCGTATCGAACACAGCGAGGCGGATCCGGTGCTTCGCCAGCAAACCAATTGGCTCCAGGGCATGGGCAAGACGATCACCGTCGTCAATGATTTCGGAAAACCGCTGAGTGTCGAGAGCTTCAATCTGAAGAACAGGAGTCTGGGCAAAACCGTTTACACCTATGACGGTTATGGGCGCACAGCCAGCCAGACAGACCCTGTCGGCAACACCAGCCGATATGAGTACGACGTTTTTGACCGAATGACCCGCAATGTCCTGCCCGACGGCAGTAAGGTCGTGACCGAGTACGCCGAGCATAGTGATGAAGGGCTGGCGATCGACATCAAGGTCGGTGACAAAGTGCTGGGCCAGCAAACGTATGACGGTCTGGGGCGGTTGATCCAGAGTACTGTGGGCGGGCGAAAGTCCGAGGCTGGTTATGAAGCGGGCTTCACTCAGCCACAGTGGTACAAGAGCGCTGATGGCAAAAAAACCGAATTCACTTATTTGCGGGAACTGGGCGGTTTGCTGACTGAGCGCAAGGCAGAGGACCTGGTCACAACCATGACCTATGACCCCGTCAGTGGCAAACCCTTGACCTGTACCGAAAGCGGCAGGAGCCGCAGCTTTGCCTATCACCCTTCCGGGCGCCTGAAATCCGAAACGACGAGCTTCGGCGCTGTCACGAAAGCAACGTCCAGTACCTGGTCCCTGCAGGGGCGACCGATCACCCACGTTGATGTGCTCGGTACCGACAACAGATCTGAATACGATGAGTTCGGCCGCCTTCTATCCGCCTCGCAAGGCTTGCTGACAACCGCGTTCCACTACAACGCCCAGACGGGGATGCTGGAGTGGACGAAAACCGAAGACACCTCGATCAAGCGTCAGATGATCACCCGGTTCGCCTATGACGATATCGGTCGTGAAGCCCGGCGTACATTCGAGATTCAGGGTCAGCCTGACCAGACCCTCGAATCGACTTACACGCTGGCTGGCAAACTGGCGCAGAAAGTGTCCAGACGTGGCACTCAACTCTTACGTGATGAACAGTTCACCTACGACGTGCGCGGGCGCTTGATCCAGTACGACTGTGCTGGCACCCAAAAGCCCCGTGACCCGTATGGCAAGGAAATTATCCAGCAGACGTTCACCTTCGATGCGCTGGACAACATTCTGACCGTGCAGACGAAGTTCCCGCTGGGCGTGAATCTGACCACCTTCAGTTATGACAATCCCGATCCGGTACAGCTCAGCGCAGTCAAACATTCCCATGTCGACTACCCACCGGCAGTGACGCTGGAATACGACGCCAACGGCAGGATGATCAAGGACGACCAGGCGCGAACGCTGGCCTATGACGCGTTCGGACGTCTCGAACAACTGTCCGGCGCAGGCGGTTCAGTCATTCGTGGCTACCATTACGACGGTTTCGACGATCTGGTTGAGCTGTCGCAACCCGACGAGGTTACTACGCAGCGTTACTACTACGCAGGCCGGGTCGCCAATGAGGTGAGTGGTGAAAACTCATCCAGTATCGTGCGTCACGGTGGCGCGCTTGTGGGGCAACAGCAACTCGGTTTGAACGCCGGCGCGCAACTGTTTGGCACCGATCAACAGCAAAGCGTGCTGGCAACACTGGGTAAGGAGCACCTCACCGATTGCGCCTACAGTCCTTATGGGCACCGTCCTGCCGACGGCGGATTGTTCAGCCTGGCGGGGTTCAACGGCGAGCAACTGGATCCGGTTACCGGGTTGTATCTGCTGGGCAATGGTTATAGGGCCTATAGCCCGACACTGATGCGCTTTCTTTGCCCCGATAGCATGAGTCCGTTCGGTGCGGGCGGACTAAATGCCTACAGTTATTGCCTGGGCGACCCGGTCAATCGGGTTGACCCTACCGGGCATGTCTCCTGGCAATCGATCCTGGGCATCGGCCTCAGTATTCTCGGCATTGTTGCCAGCGTGGTAACGATGGGTGCGGCGACGCCATGGGCAGTGACGGCACTGGGGCTGGCGGTTGCTTCAGGCCTGGCGGGTATTGCCAGCGAGGTGGTCAATGAACTCGCACCGGGTTCTCAGGCGGGCGAGATATTGGGCTGGATCAGTTTTGGTCTCGGGCTGGCTTCGGTGGGGGCAGGGCTGGCAGCTGGTGCCAAAGCGGGCATCAATGCTGGCAGGAAACTGGCTGGCGCCTTCAAGCAAGGCCTGAGTAGTAAAGGTTCCAAAGCAGCCGGTCGAGAGATGGCCCGAGGTATGATCAAGGGCAAGGGAAACAAGGCGGCGGCCAAGGCTAAGGCGAAGGCCAGCGCGGCCGTTCAGGAAGAGGCCGAAAAACCATGGTCACTCGTCAGGGTCAATCCCAAAAATAACATGCTTGAGAAAAGGGGGCTTACGGGCTTGCTTGAAAAGGCCGAAACCTTCATGCAGCACATTGAGGCGGGTAACTCCCCAACGTCTTCTGCAGCGCTGATTCATGCCGAATACACGCCCATGTATGGCCCATCCGGATCAGCATCAAAGTCGATGCATCTCTATCTGTCGAAAGGAGACCGAATATATATGACCGAAAACGCTAAGGAGCGGATCGCGGTCATCGACCAGCTGGGTGGTCATAGGTAAAGGACAAACAATAAGCTTGGAGCGCGCAATGAAACGATACATAGCGAAAGCAGGAGCACTCAAGGTCCGGCTACGATTAGAACATTGCGCTTGCCGGTTTTGCGAACGCGCGACGGGCGTGCCGTTCCAGTGCCCACTCGACATGTTCCCTGACCAACTCTGACGGATAATCCCGTCGCGCCTTCAACGCTTCCAGCACCGGAATCGTTGAAGGCGCATTTCCCAGTCCAACCGCCAGATTGCGCAACCAGCGCTCATACCCGGCGCGCCGCAATGGCGAACCTTCGGTGCTGCTTAGAAACTTCTCTTCATCCCACAAAAACAACTCGGCCAACTGTGCGTTATCCAGATTGTGCCGTGGCTTGAAATCGTTTTCCCCGGTCGGCCGGGCGAAACGGTTCCACGGGCAGACGATCTGGCAATCGTCGCAGCCAAACACGCGATTGCCAATCAACGGCCGCAACTCTTCTGGAATTGCGGTTTTCAGCTCGATGGTCAGATAGGAAATGCAGCGCCGCGCGTCCAGCACATAGGGGCCGACGAAGGCGTTGGTCGGGCAGATATCCAGACACGCAGTGCAACGGCCGCAATGTTCGCTGCTATGCGGTTCATCCACCGGCAACGGCAGGTCGACGAACAACTCACTGAGGAAGAAATAACTGCCGGCCTTGCGATTCAGTACAAGGGTGTTTTTGCCGATCCAGCCCAGCCCGGCCTGTTCGGCGATGGCTTTTTCCAGCACTGGCGCACTGTCGACAAAGGCACGAAAACCGAACGGGCCGATCTCTGCCTGGATCCTGTCGGCCAATTGTTGAACACGTTTACGGATCAATTTGTGGTAATCGCGGCCCAAGGCATAACGCGACACGTAAGCCTTTTCCGGTTCAGCCAGGCGTTTGGCCATTTCGGTATCGCCTGGCAGGTAGTCCATGCGCAGGGAAACCACGCGCAACGTGCCCGGCACCAGCTCGTCGGGGTGCGAGCGTTTGCTGCCATGGGCGCCCATGTAGTCCATATCGCCGTGATAGCCGGCGTCGAGCCAGCGTTGCAGATGCTGCTCGTGCTCGGCCAGGTCCAGACCGCTGATGCCGACTTGCTGGAAGCCCAGCTCGCGGCCCCAATCCTTGATCGATTGGGCGAGGGCGGGCAGGTCTGTGGTGATGGCGGACATGAGGCGAGAGAAACCGGAGCTGAGGTGCGTATAATTCTGCCAGACATCGGAGCCCGAAGACGCATGCCGCAGACGAAAGATGAATTACCCGACGCGCTGTACCGTGCCGCGCAGGTGCGCGAACTCGACGCGCGGCTGATCGCCGCCGGCACGCCGGGCTTCGAATTGATGCAGCGCGCCGCCCGCGCGACGTGGCGCGCACTGGTGCGCAAGTGGCCGGCAGCGAACGAACTGACGGTGCTCGCCGGGCACGGCAACAACGCTGGCGACGGTTATCTGGTGGCCGGGCTGGCGCTGCGGGCCGGTTGGACGGTGCGCGTTCTCGACGTCGGCGATCCGCAGCGTTTGCAGGGCGATGCCGCACTGGCCCATGCCGAATCGGTGGCTGCTGGTGTTGTGGTGCAAGGCTGGCAGGGGCAAAGCGAGCTGCGCGGTGTCGTCCTCGATGCCTTGCTCGGCACAGGTCTGAGCGGCGAAGTGCGCGAGCCGTATGCATCGGCGATCAAGGCGATCAACGCCTGCGGTTTGCCGGTAGCGGCGGTCGATATTCCGTCAGGGCTATGTGCCGATACCGGACGTGAACTGGGCGTCGCGGTCCACGCCGATCTAACGGTGACATTCATTGCTATGAAGATCGGGCTGTTGACTGGCGACGCGGCGGATCAAATCGGCGAACTGGTCTTCAACGACTTGCAAGCCACCGACGAAATTTTCAGTGACATTCCCGTCTGCGCTCAACGCCTGAGCGCCGCTAATCTCCCAGCACTTGCGCCGCGTGCGCCGACCTCGCACAAGGGGCGCTTTGGTCATGTGTTGCTGATCGGCGGCGATCACGGGTTCGGCGGAGCGATTCTGCTCAGCACGGAAATGGCCTTGCGCGGCGGCGCGGGCATGGTTTCGCTGGCGACTCGCCCAGAGCATGTGCCGGCGGCGCTGACTCGGGTGCCGGAGGCGATGGCGCTCGGCACCTCGTCAGCCAATCAACTGATGGGTCTGCTGGAAAAGGTTTCGGTATTGGTGATCGGGCCGGGACTCGGTCAGGCCAGTTGGGGCCGTGCCCTGCTGTCGGCTGCCGCCAATGCACCATCGCCGCAGGTGTGGGACGCTGACGCGTTGAACCTGCTGGCCAGCGATTTTGTCCAGTTGCCCAAGGATTGCGTGATCACCCCGCATCCGGGTGAAGCGGCGCGCTTGCTTGGCATCAGTACCGCCGAGGTGCAGGCCGATCGCCCGGCCGCTGCTCTGGCGTTGAGCAAAAAGTATTCAGCGGTAGTGGTTCTGAAAGGTACCGGCAGTCTGATCGCCCATCCAGACGGACGTCTGGCCCTCTGTCATCAGGGCCATCCGGCGATGGCCACGGGCGGGTTGGGTGATGTGCTGGCCGGTCTCACCGGCGCATTGCTGGCCCAAGGCATGGACGCGTTCGATGCGGCATGCCTGGCCGTCTGGCTGCACGCCAACGCGGGTATGCAACAAGGCAAATTTGGCCGTGGGCTGGCGGCCAGTGATCTGATTCCAGCCATTCGTCAGTTGTTGGAGGAGCAAGCACCGTGTCTGAAGTAACCCTGTACCTGGCCGATGAACAGGCGATGAGCGACTTTGGCGCACGGATCGCCCGCGTCACCCAGGGCCATGGCCTGATTTTTCTCGAGGGCAATCTGGGTATGGGCAAAACCACCCTGTCGCGGGGCATCATTCGCGGTTTGGGGCATGTTGGCGCGGTAAAAAGTCCGACCTTCACTTTGGTCGAGCCCTACGAGATCGGTGACATTCGTGCCTTCCACTTCGACCTCTATCGCCTGGTCGATCCCGAGGAGCTGGAGTTTCTCGGCATCCGTGACTACTTCGAAGACGATGCCCTGTGCCTGATCGAGTGGCCCGATAAAGGTGCAGGCTTTTTGCCAAAGCCCGACCTGACCATTACCATTAGCCCGCAAGACAGCGGGCGTTCGCTGAAAATTTTAGCCCAGGGCTCGCGTGGCGAGGCCTGGTGTGCCGCTTTGGCATTGGAATCCAATTAAATGATGGGGTTTGGTATGCGCTTTCGCGCGTTGGTGGCTGCCGCTGGACTGATATTGATGGCAGTAACCGTCAACGCTGTGGCCGATTCAAAGGTCAACAGCGTGCGCCTGTGGCGGGCGCCGGACAACACGCGACTGGTCTTTGACCTCAGCGGCCCGGTGCAGCACAGCGTTTTTACCCTGACAGCCCCGGACCGGCTGGTGATCGACATCAATGGCGCCACCCTCGGCGCGCCGTTGAACGTGCAGACGGCGAACACGCCGATCACTGCGATGCGCTCGGCCCAGCGCACCCCGACCGACCTGCGCGTGGTCATCGACCTGAAAAAAGCCGTCACTCCGAAAAGCTTCTCGCTGGCGCCGAACGCGCAGTATGGCAACCGTCTGGTGGTCGATCTGTTCGACAACCCGGCCGATGCCGCGCCGCCGCCGGCCCCGACGCCATCGGTGGCGACCGTGCCGGCAGTGCCGGTGACCCCGACCGAACCGGCGATCAAGCTGCCGCCAGCCCCGGCCGGCAAACGCGACATTATCGTGGTGATCGACGCCGGCCACGGTGGCGAAGACCCGGGCGCGTCCGGTTCGCGCGGCCAGCGTGAGAAAGACGTGGTACTGCAGATCGCTCGCGAGCTGCAGCGTCAGGTCAACGGCATGAAAGGCTTCCGCGCCGAGCTGACCCGTACCGGCGACTACTTCATTCCATTGCGCGGGCGAACCGAAATCGCCCGCAAGAAGGGCGCCGACCTGTTCGTCTCGATCCACGCCGACGCCGCGCCGTCCGCGGCCGCTTTCGGTGCTTCGGTGTTCGCCCTGTCCGATCGTGGCGCTACCTCCGAGACCGCCCGTTGGCTGGCCGACAGTGAAAACCGTTCCGACCTGATCGGTGGTGCCGGCAACGTCAGCCTCGACGACAAGGACCGCATGCTCGCCGGCGTGTTGCTCGACCTGTCGATGACTGCTTCGCTGACCTCCAGTCTCAACGTCGGCCAGAAGGTTCTGACCAACATCGGTCGCGTTACGCCGCTGCACAAACAGCGCGTGGAACAGGCCGGCTTCATGGTGTTGAAGTCGCCGGACATCCCGTCGATCCTGGTCGAAACCGGCTTTATCTCCAACGCCAACGAAGCGAACAAACTGTCCGCATCGAGCCACCAGCAAGCGCTGGCCCGTTCGATCAGCAGCGGCGTGCGCCAGTTCTTCCAGCAGAATCCGCCACCGGGCACTTACATTGCCTGGCTGCGTGATTCCGGCAAGATCGCCCAAGGCCCGCGCGACCACCGTGTCGGCCCGGGGGAAACCCTGGCGATGATCGGCGTGCGCTATCAGGTCTCGCCGGCCACCTTGCGTGCTGCAAACAACCTGAAAAGTGACGAGTTGAAAGTCGGTCAGCACCTGACCATTCCAGGCACCGAACTGGCGTCCAAAGAATGAACCAGGTAATGAACACGGCGCGCATCGAGCTGCTCAGCCCGCGGCTGGCGAACCAGATTGCCGCCGGTGAGGTGGTTGAGCGCCCGGCTTCGGTGATCAAGGAGTTGCTGGAAAACAGCCTCGACTCCGGCGCCAAGCGTATCGATGTCGATGTCGAGCAGGGCGGCGTCAAGCTGCTGCGCGTGCGCGATGACGGCAGCGGTATTTCTGCCGATGACCTGCCGCTGGCCTTGGCCCGTCACGCCACCAGCAAGATTCGCAACCTCGAAGACCTCGAGCAGGTGATGAGCCTGGGTTTCCGTGGCGAGGCGCTGGCGTCGATCAGCTCCGTGGCGCGTCTGACCCTGACCTCGCGCACCCGCGATGCCGATCAGGCCTGGCAGGTCGAGACCGAAGGCCGGGACATGGCGCCGCGCGTGCAGCCGGCGGCGCATCCGGTCGGCACTTCGGTGGAAGTCCGCGACCTGTTCTTCAACACCCCGGCCCGGCGCAAATTTCTCAAGACCGAAAAAACCGAATTCGATCACTTGCAAGAAGTGATCAAGCGTCTGGCGCTGGCGCGCTTCGACGTGGCTTTTCATCTGCGCCACAACGGCAAGACCATCCTCAGCCTGCACGAGGCCCACGATGATGCAGCCCGCGCCCGGCGTGTGGCGGCGATCTGCGGTTCGGGTTTCCTTGAGCAGGCGCTGCCGATCGAGATCGAACGCAATGGCTTGCACCTGTGGGGCTGGGTCGGTTTGCCGACGTTCAACCGTAGCCAGGCTGACTTGCAGTATTTCTTCGTAAACGGCCGAGCAGTGCGCGACAAACTGGTGGCCCATGCGGTACGTCAGGCTTATCGCGACGTGCTGTTCAATGGCCGGCACCCGACCTTCGCGCTGTTTTTCGAAGTCGATCCGGCGGCGGTAGATGTCAACGTGCACCCGACCAAACACGAAGTGCGCTTCCGTGACGGGCGCATGGTGCATGACTTCCTTTATGGCACCTTGCATCGTGCATTGGGCGATGTACGGCCGGAAGATCAGCTTGCCGGTTCGGTGACCACGGCGATCGTTCGGCCGAGCGGGATCGAGGCGGGCGAATTCGGCCCACAGGGCGAGATGCGTCTGGCCGCCAATGCGCTGCTGGAGCAGCCGCAGGCGCAACCGGCGTTCAACACGTCATCCGGGGCCAGCGCTGGCGGCGCTTATCAGTATCAATACACGCCGCGTCCGCAATCGGCGTTGCCTGCTGCCGAGGCGCAAGCCGCTTACAAAGAGTTTTTCGCGCCGCTGCCTGAAGCCAATGCCAGCGCGCTGCCAACCGGTCAGGAAGATATCCCGCCGCTCGGCTATGCACTGGCGCAGCTCAAGGGCATCTATATTTTGTCCGAGAACGCCCATGGCCTGGTGCTGGTGGACATGCATGCCGCCCACGAGCGGATCATGTACGAGCGCCTGAAAATCGCCATGGCCAGCGAAGGTCTCAGTGGCCAGCCGTTGCTGGTGCCGGAGTCGCTGGCCGTGAGTCAGCGCGAGGCCGATTGTGCTGAAGAACACGCCGCTTGGTTTCAGCGCCTTGGTTTTGAATTGCAGCGCCTGGGGCCGGAAACCCTGGCGATCCGGCAGATTCCCGCATTGCTCAAGCAGGCCGAAGCCAATCGACTGGTCGGCGACGTGCTTTCGGATTTGATGGAGTACGGCACCAGCGACCGTATCCAGGCGCACCTCAACGAACTGCTCGGCACCATGGCCTGCCACGGCGCGATCCGCGCCAACCGGCGTCTGGCCCTGCCGGAAATGAACGGCCTGCTGCGTGATATGGAAAACACTGAACGCAGCGGTCAATGCAACCATGGCCGACCGACCTGGACCCAATTGGGTCTGGACGATCTGGACAAACTGTTCCTGCGCGGTCGTTGATGAGCCAGCTTCCTCCAGCGATTTTCCTGATGGGCCCGACCGCTGCGGGCAAGACCGATCTGGCCATCGAGCTGACCAAAGTGCTGCCGTGCGAATTGATCAGTGTCGATTCGGCGCTGGTCTACCGCGGCATGGACATCGGCACGGCCAAGCCTTCGAAAGAGTTGCTGGCGCAATACCCGCACCGGCTGATCGACATCCTCGACCCCGCTGAAGCGTATTCAGCCGCCGATTTCCGCCGCGACGCGTTGCAGGCCATGGCCGAAATCACTGGACGAGGAAAGATCCCGCTGCTGGTCGGCGGCACCATGCTCTATTACAAGGCTTTGGTTGAAGGTCTGGCGGACATGCCGGCGGCCGATCCCGAGGTGCGTGCGCAGATCGAGGAAGAAGCTGCGCGTCTTGGCTGGCAAGCCCTGCACGAACAGTTGGCGCAGATCGATCCGGTGTCGGCGGCGCGCATTCATCCCAATGATCCGCAGCGCTTGAGTCGGGCACTGGAAGTGTATCGAGTCAGCGGGCAGAGCATGACCGCCCTGCGCGAGCAACAATCTGCGCAAAGTACTGAAGCAGCCGCTTCGGGACGCCAACAATTGCCCTATACTGTCGCGAACCTGGCCATTGCTCCGGCGAATCGTCAGGTTCTGCACCAGCGAATTGAACAAAGATTCACAAATATGTTGGAACAGGGATTCATCGACGAGGTCGTAGCCCTGCGTAAAAGAAGTGACCTGCATTCGGGGTTGCCGTCTATACGTGCGGTAGGCTACCGCCAAGTCTGGGATTACCTGGACGGCAAGCTGACATTGGCCCAGATGCAGGAGCGGGGCATCATCGCCACGCGCCAATTGGCCAAACGCCAGTTTACCTGGCTGCGCAGCTGGGACGATTTGCACTGGCTGGACAGTCTTGATTGCGACAATCTGCCACGCGCCTTGAAATACCTTGGGACCATCTCCATATTGAGCTGAGTCCTTGCAATTGCCGTCTATCCTTGGGGGTGTGACGGCCGAAGCCATCTGAATTTACCTGTTTTTATTATTGAATCCTTAAAGGAGTGCGGCACATGTCAAAAGGGCATTCGCTACAAGACCCTTACCTGAACACTTTACGTAAAGAGAAAGTCGGGGTTTCCATCTACCTGGTCAACGGTATCAAGCTGCAAGGGACGATCGAGTCGTTCGACCAGTTCGTGATCCTGCTGAAAAACACCGTAAGCCAGATGGTCTACAAACACGCTATCTCGACCGTCGTGCCGGTTCGTCCAATTCGTCTGCCTAGCGCAACCGAAAACGAACAGGGCGATGCCGATGCAGCGCCGGGTAACGCCTGATAGGAGTCTCCTTTGTTCTTTGAGCGCCACGGTGGTGGTGAACGAGTCATCCTCGTTCACTTGGATGGACAGGACCCTGAGGCGCGCGAAGATCCGCAGGAGTTTCAGGAGTTGGCAAATTCGGCTGGCGCCGAGACCGTCGCGTTTTTTAACGTGCCGCGTCATCGGCCAACCGCCAAATATCTGATCGGCAGCGGCAAGGTCGAGGAACTGCGCGACTTGGTCAAGGCTGAAGAAGCCGATCTGGTGATTTTCAATCACATCCTCACGCCCAGTCAGGAACGCAACCTCGAACGTGTTTTCGAGTGTCGCGTGATCGACCGCACCGGGCTGATTCTCGATATTTTCGCCCAACGCGCACGCACCCATGAGGGCAAGCTGCAGGTCGAACTGGCCCAGCTTGACCACATGAGCACGCGGCTGGTTCGCGGCTGGACTCACCTTGAACGTCAGGGTGGCGGTATCGGTATGCGCGGTCCGGGCGAAACCCAGCTGGAAACCGACCGCCGTCTGCTGCGGGTTCGCCTGCGTCAGATCAAGGGGCGGCTGGAGAAGGTGCGCAGTCAGCGCGAGCAGTCGCGCCGTGGCCGATCCCGTGCGGACATTCCTACCGTTTCGCTGGTGGGCTACACCAACGCGGGCAAATCGACACTCTTCAACAACGTGACGAAGTCCGAGGTGTACGCGGCCGATCAACTGTTCGCCACGCTCGACCCGACCCTGCGCCGGCTGGAGCTTGACGACCTCGGTCCGATCGTCCTCGCCGATACCGTGGGCTTCATTCGTCACCTGCCACACAAGCTGGTCGAGGCATTTCGGTCTACGCTCGAAGAGTCGAGCAATTCCGACCTGCTGCTGCACGTGATCGATGCGGCCGAACCGGATCGCATGTTGCAGATCGAGCAGGTGATGGTGGTGCTGGGCGAGATTGGTGCCCAGGACTTGCCGATCCTCGAGGTCTATAACAAACTCGATTTGCTCGAAGGCGTCGAGCCGCAGATCCAGCGCGATGCCGATGGCAAGCCGCAACGGGTCTGGCTCTCGGCGCGTGATGGCAGCGGTCTGGAATTGCTTGAACAGGCCATCGCCGAGTTGCTCGGCAGTGATCTGTTCGTCGGTACCTTGCGCTTGCCGCAACGCTTCGCTCGGCTGCGTGCGCAGTTCTTCGAACTCGGGGCGGTGCAGAAAGAAGAATACGATGAAGAAGGTGTCAGCCTGCTGGCCGTTCGTTTGCCCCGGATCGAGTTGAATCGATTGGTAAGCCGCGAAGGATTGCAGCCGATGGAATTCATCGAGCAACACACTTTGCAATAAAAGCCTGACAAAGCGGTTGTGCCGCAACGGCAGGCATTCTGTAGCATTGGTCGGCGCGCCGTGGGTGCGTCTTTGCTTTATCAGATGGAGAGCGCTATGGCTTGGAATGAGCCGGGTGGCAACTCGAATAATCAGGATCCCTGGGGTGGCAAGCGCCGCAATAACGGCGACCGCAAGGGGCCACCGGATCTCGACGAGGCCTTCCGAAAGCTGCAGGAAAGCCTGAACGGGTTGTTCGGTGGTGGTAAGAAACGCGGTGATGACGGCGGCGGGTCGGGGCGCAGCAGTGGCGGCTTCGGCGGTCTGCTCGGCATCGGCCTGGTCGTGCTCGCGGCTGTCTGGCTGTACAGCGCGGTCTACGTGGTGGACGAGCAGGAGCAAGCCGTGGTGCTGCGCTTCGGCAAGTACTACGAGACTGTCGGCCCGGGTCTGAACATCTACTTCCCGCCGATCGACAAGAAGTACATGGAGAACGTGACGCGTGAGCGTGCGTACACCAAGCAGGGCCAGATGCTGACTGAAGACGAGAACATCGTCGAAGTGCCGCTGACCGTGCAGTACAAGATCAGCAACCTGCAGGATTTCGTGCTGAACGTCGATCAGCCGGAAATCAGCCTGCAGCACGCGACTGAAAGTGCGCTGCGTCACGTGGTCGGTTCCACCGCCATGGACCAGGTGCTGACCGAAGGTCGTGAATTGATGGCCAGCGAAATCAAGGAGCGTCTGCAACGTTTCCTCGATACCTATCGCACCGGTATCACCGTCACCCAGGTGAACGTACAGAGCGCAGCGGCACCGCGTGAAGTGCAGGAAGCCTTCGATGACGTGATCCGCGCCCGTGAAGACGAGCAGCGTTCGCGCAACCAGGCCGAAACCTACGCCAACGGCGTGGTGCCGGAAGCCCGTGGTCAGGCCCAGCGCATCATCGAAGATGCCAACGGTTATCGCGACGAGACCATCTCGCGCGCCAAGGGTGAGGCCGATCGCTTCACCAAACTGGTCGCCGAGTATCGCAAGGCACCTGAAGTCACCCGCGAGCGTCTGTACCTGGACACCATGCAGGAAGTCTTCAGCAACACCAGCAAGGTCCTTGTGACCGGCAACAAGAACGGCCAGAGCAATCTGCTCTACCTGCCGTTGGACAAGATGATCCAGAACAGTTCGGGTAATGCACCGGTGACCGGTTCGGCCGCCAGCAACAACACGGACGTCACGCCGCATGTCACCGACGTGCCGCAGACGCGTACAAGGGAGACCCGCTGATGAGCAATAAATCGCTGATCGCCCTGATCGTTGGCGTCGTTGTGGTACTGGTGGGCTGGAATTGCTTCTACATCGTCGCTCAGACCGAGCGCGCGGTGCTGCTGCAATTCGGTCGTGTGGTTCAGGCCGATGTCCAGCCGGGTCTGCATGTGAAGGTGCCTTACGTCAACCAGGTGCGCAAATTCGACGCGCGTCTGCTGACGCTGGATGCACCGACGCAGCGCTTCCTGACTCTGGAAAAGAAAGCCGTGATGGTCGATGCCTACGCCAAGTGGCGGGTGAAAGATGCCGAGCGCTTCTACACCGCGACTTCGGGTCTGAAGCAGATCGCCGACGAGCGTTTGTCCCGTCGTCTCGAATCGGGCCTGCGTGACCAGTTCGGCAAGCGCACCCTGCACGAAGTGGTGTCGGGTGAGCGTGATGCGCTGATGGCTGACATCACTGCGTCGCTGAACAAGATGGCGGAAAAAGAGCTGGGTATCGAAGTCGTCGATGTCCGGGTCAAGGCCATCGATCTGCCGAAGGAAGTGAACCGCAGTGTGTTCGAACGTATGAGCACCGAGCGTGAGCGTGAAGCTCGCGAGCACCGCGCCAAGGGTAACGAGCTGGCCGAAGGCATCCGTGCCGACGCCGATCGTCAACGCCGCGTGCTGCTGGCCGAAGCCTATCGTGAATCCGAAGAGGTTCGCGGTGACGGTGACGCCCAGGCTGCTGCGATCTACTCCAAGGCCTACGGCCAGGACCAGGAGTTCTACGGTTTCTACCGTAGCCTGCGTGCCTACCGTGAAAGCTTCGCGAACAAATCCGACGTCCTGGTCCTCGACCCAAGCAGCGACTTCTTCCGTTATCTGGAAAAAGCCAAACCTTGATACGACGTTGACCTGAATCAGTCCGCCCGGCGGCTAAAACCTCGGGCGGGGTGATCCTTTCGGAAAACGTGTGTATGATGCGGCAGCCGGGAAATTCCCGGCTTTTTTGCGTCTGCACGTTTGATTGCTGTTTTTGTTGCAGACGTCGGGTTTGAATAGCCCGAGCGTTTTTCGAGGAAAGTGATGGGCGAAGCCGCCAGCCGGCCTTTCGCTGCGTCGTTCATGCGCGTGCGTTTTGAACGCCCCGATCATTTTCTGCTTCACTCAAGGCTCGCCCTCGTGCTGGCCGCCCGGATCAAAGGGGAATGGCGTAATGGCAACGGTAGACCGCTGGCTGCTGCCAGATGGCATCGAAGAAGTACTGCCACCGGAGGCGGCGCGCATTGAAGTCGCGCGTCGTCAGGTGTTGGATCTGTTCCAGAGCTGGGGTTACGAGTTCGTCGTGACTCCCCATATCGAGTACCTGGAATCCCTGCTGACCGGCGCGGGCCAGGACCTGGATCTGCGTACCTTCAAGGTCATCGACCCGCAATCGGGCCGGCAGATGGGTTTCCGCGCCGACATCACGCCGCAAGTGGCGCGCATCGATGCGCACACCCTGCGTCGCGAAGGCCCGAGCCGTCTGTGCTACGCCGGCAGCGTCCTGCATGCCCAGCCGCGTGCATTGTCGTCCTCGCGCAGCCCGATCCAGCTGGGCGCCGAGCTGTACGGCGACGCCAGCCCGAGCAGCGATGTCGAAGTCATCAGTCTGATGCTGGCCATGCTGCAGCTGGCCGATGTGCCGGACGTGCACATGGACCTCGGCCATGTCGGCATATACCGTGGTCTGGCGCGTGCCGCTGGTCTGTCCGGTGAAGTCGAGCAGCAGTTGTTCGATGCCCTGCAGCGCAAGGCCATCGATGAAGTGATTACCCTGACCGAAGGCCTGCCGGCTGATCTGTCGGGCATGCTGCGCGCACTGGTTGATCTGTGTGGCGGCCGTGAAGTGTTGAGCGCTGCCCGCGAGCGTCTGGCCAATGCGCCGGCGCCGGTGCTGGCGGCGCTGGAAGATCTGCTGGCGATCGCCGAGCGTCTTTCCGTGCGCTTCCCGCAGCTGCCGCTGTATTTCGACCTCGGCGAGTTGCGCGGCTACCACTACCACACCGGTGTGGTGTTCGCGGTGTTCGTGCCGGGCGTTGGCCAGTCCATCGCTCAGGGCGGTCGTTACGATGACATCGGTGCCGACTTCGGTCGCGCCCGTCCGGCGACTGGTTTCTCTACCGATTTGAAAACCCTGGTGACCCTGGGGCGTGCTGAGATCGAGCTACCGTCTGGCGGTATCTGGATGCCTGACAGTACGGATGCGGCACTCTGGCAGCAGGTTTGCCAGTTGCGCAGTGAGGGTCAGCGTGTCGTTCAGGCCTTGCCTGGACAACCTTTGGCCGCCGCCCGTGATGCGGACTGCGACCGGCAATTGATTCAGCAGAACGGGCTTTGGCAAGTATCGCCACTGGCTTCTTGAGTTTTCCTGCCGGCCATCGCCGGCACCAAGTTTGCGCGAATGAGGACAAGTGTTATGGGTAAGAATGTCGTAGTCCTGGGCACCCAGTGGGGTGATGAGGGCAAAGGCAAGATCGTTGATCTGCTGACCGAACATGCTGCCGCCGTAGTGCGCTACCAGGGTGGCCACAACGCGGGTCACACGCTGGTGATCGACGGCGAGAAAACCGTCTTGCACCTGATTCCATCGGGCGTGCTGCGCGAAGGCGTGCAATGCCTGATCGGCAACGGCGTGGTGGTTGCACCTGACGCTCTGCTGCGCGAGATCACCAAGCTGGAAGAGAAAGGCGTACCGGTGCGCGAGCGCCTGCGTATCAGCCCGTCCTGCCCGCTGATCCTGTCCTTCCACGTCGCGCTGGACCAGGCCCGTGAAAAGGCCCGTGGCGAGCTGAAGATCGGTACTACCGGTCGCGGCATCGGCCCGGCTTACGAAGACAAGGTTGCCCGTCGTGGCCTGCGTGTCGGCGACCTGCTGAACATGCCGCGCTTCGAAGACAAGCTGCGTGAACTGGTGGACTACCACAACTTCATGCTGGTCGGTTACTACAAAGAGCCAGCCATCGAGTTCGAAAAGACCCTGGCCGAGTGCAAGGAATACGCTGAGCTGCTCAAGCCGCTGATGCTCGACGTGACCGCTGAGCTGCACGACCTGCGTCGTGCCGGCAAGGACATCATGTTTGAAGGCGCGCAAGGTTCTTTGCTCGACATCGACCACGGCACCTACCCGTACGTGACCAGCTCCAACACCACCGCTGGCGGCGTGGCGACTGGTTCGGGCGTGGGTCCGATGTTCCTCGACTACATCCTGGGCATCACCAAGGCTTACACCACTCGCGTCGGTTCCGGCCCGTTCCCGACCGAGCTGTTCGACGAAGTTGGTGCGCACCTGGCCAAGCAAGGTCACGAGTTCGGCGCCACCACTGGCCGCGCCCGTCGTTGCGGCTGGTTCGACGCCGTCATCCTGCGTCGCGCTATCGATGTGAACAGCATCTCGGGCATCTGCCTGACCAAGCTGGACGTACTCGACGGCCTGGAAACCATCAACATCTGCGTCGGCTACAAAGACGCGCAGGGCAATGCCGTTGCGCCGACCGATGCTGACAGCTACGTCGGCCTGCAGCCGGTGTACGAAGAAGTGCCGGGCTGGAGCGAATCGACCGTGGGTGCCAAGACCCTGGAAGAGCTGCCGGCCAATGCTCGTGCCTACATCAAACGCGTTGAAGAGTTGATCGGCGCGCCGATCGACATTATTTCGACGGGCCCGGACCGCAACGAAACCATCGTTCTGCGTCATCCGTTCGCTTGATAAGTCGTTGATGTAAAAAACAAAGGCCCCTTAATCGGGGCCTTTGTCGTTTATGCCTGTTGGACGGCATGACCTTTGCTGTGAATCTGTCTACAAGAGTGCCATCAAATTAATGGCGTCAGAAGTAGAGGGATTTAAAGTGTCAGCCGTTCTCTCACTGTTACAAAGCCGTTTGTTGCGGCCGGTGTTCGTTACCCTTGGTATCGCCCTTTTGGTGCAGGTGTTGGTGGCGGTTGCCCTGACGCGGAGCACGGTCACGGCGCTCGAAGCCGATCTGGCCGTGCGCCTGGGCGCCGACAGCCAGAAGCTCTCCGGTGAGCTGGAACAGGCCGGGCGTGAAGTCACTTCGAGTCTTGATGCGCTGTCAGCCAGTACTCGTCAGCGCCTCACGGCTGGCCTGTCCGCGCGCTTAAAGGAAGAGCAGGCGCAACTGCGGGCGACGCTGGAAAAGGATCTGAAGGATTCGGCCAACGACATGGCGCAGTTGCTTGCATCCGTAGCGCCGCGTGCGATGTGGGACAGCGACGTGCCGACGCTGTCGGAGTTCGCTCGTCGCGCCCAGCGCAATCCCAACGTGCTGTTCGTGGTGTATGACGACGCCACCGGCCAGCATCTGACCCGTTATCTCAACCGTGAAAATCCGATCAACAAGGCCTTGCTGGAAAAAGGTCAGGGCGAGCGTGCGCTGGATAAAGTACTCGATGCGGCGAAAAACGATCCTTCGGTTTACTACCTCGAAGCCTCGATCAATCCCAATGGCGTGGAAATCGGCAAAGTGCTGATGGGCGTGTCCACGGCCTCGGTGGAAAGCGATCTGGCCGAGCTCGACAAGCGCTTCCTCGCGCTAATTGCCAGCAGCGATCAATTGGTCGGCGACAGCCTCAAAGGCGCAGCGGCGGACAGCGCCAAGGCAATGCAGGCGCGCCTGCAATCGGCGCAGGGCACCGCTGGCGAAATGAAAGCCAACACCGCACAAACCGTTCAAGACGCTGCCGCGACACTGCGCTGGCGTATCGGCCTTGGCCTGGCACTGGTCGGTTGCGGCGTCCTGCTGTTGCTGGCCGTGGTGCTCGGTCATCGTGTGGTCAACCGTCTGAAAATGCTCAATGCGGCGATGGACGATCTGGCAGCGGGCGAGGGCGATCTGACCAAGCGTGTGCAGATCAACAGCAAGGATGAAATCGGCGACATGGCCTCGGCGGTCAATCGCTTTGTGGATAAATTGCAGCCGATCGTACGCGAGGCGGGCGATGTCGCTCAGCGCACTGGCGTGGAAATCGGCGCGATGACTTTGCGCAACGCTGGCGCCGATGCGGCTGCCGGAATGCAGCGCGATGAAGTTGCAGAAAGCCTTCGCGCGCTGTCGCAAATGGCAGACGAGGCGCAGTCGGAAAGTCAGGCGATGCAGGCGGCGCTGAAGCAGGTTGTCGATATTCGTCAGGCCACCGATGAGAACACTCGTACTTCCGCCAAGGTCGGCAGCCTGATCGAAGCGCTGGCCGGGCAGGTCGATACCGGGGCGAAGGTTATCGAGCGACTGGCGCAGCAGAGCGAGCAGATTGAGGTGGTGCTGACGGTGATTCACGGCATCGCCGAACAGACCAACCTGCTGGCATTGAATGCTGCGATCGAGGCGGCGCGCGCCGGTGAAACCGGGCGTGGGTTTGCCGTAGTGGCGGATGAAGTGCGTGCACTGGCGAGCAAAACGCAGAGCTCGACGGGCGATATTCAAGCGCACATCGTTGCTCTGCAACAGGGCGCACGTGAGGCGGTTGAGGCGATTGGTCAGGCCGGACGGCAGGCCAGCGAAGGTTTGCTGGTCTTGCGCGACAGTGCGCGGTTGCAGCAGTCGGTGCAGGCTTCGGTTGAGCAGGTGCATGCGGCGATCGGTCTGGCGACGCAAGCAGCAGCGCATCAGGCGCAGGGTGCACAGGCAGTGCGTGGGCGCGTCGAAACGATTCATGCACAGGCCGAGAAAGCGGCGCAGGCAGTGGTGGAAACCACGGCCAGTGGCAAGGTGCTGGATGGTCTGGCGGCGCAATTGAAAGCCAGCCTGGGGCAGTTCCGCGCTTAGTGGTATCCGGGCTGGCCTCTTCGCGAGCAGGCTCGCTCCCACAGGGAAACTCAACCCATTTGTGAGAGCGAGCCTGCTCGCGAATACGGTATCAGCGGCTCAGATACATCCGCGTTGTCAGCAGATAAACCGGCAACCCCGAGACCACAATCAACAACGCCGCATAAGGCGCCGCCGCGGCAAACTCGACATTCGCTGTATGCGCCCAGACTTCGGTCGCCAATGTATTGAGTCCGGTTGGGCTGAGCAGCAACGTTGCCGTCAATTCCTTCATCGCATCAAGAAATACCAGCGCAAACGCTGCGCCCAGTGCCGGGAAAATGATCGGCAAGGTCACCCGGCAAAACGCGGTGAACGACGATGCGCCTAATGTCCGCGCCGCTTCTTCCAGCTGCGGTGCAGCCTTGTTCAGCGCAGTACGGATCGGCGCCTGCGCCAATGGCAGGAACAGCAGCGCATAGGCGATCAGCAGCAAGCCCGACGTCTGATACAGCACCGGCACGTAATGCAGGGCGAAATACACCAGCGTCAACGCAATCACCAGCCCCGGCAGCGCGTGCAACAGATAAGGCAGGCGTTCGGCCCAGATTGCCAATTGGCCTTTATAGCGCACCACCAGCAGCCCGACCGGCACTGCCAGCGCCAGGCACAACGCCGCGCCGCCCAACGACAATGCCAACGACGACAACAGCGCCTCAGTGATCGCTGCTACCGGGAACGCCGCCGACGAACCGACCGCCAGCCAGTAGGCCAACATCCCCAGCGGAACGCCGCTGCCGATAATCGCCAGCAACAGGCAATACAACTGACCTGCCGCCGCCCATGGCCCAAGCTTCACTTGCTCAGCCTGTCGCGCCGCGCCTTGGCCGGTGCGCACATGCCGGCCCTTGCCACGCACCCGCAGTTCCAGCCACAACAGCAGCAGACACAGCGCCAGCAACACCGCCGAAAGCATCGCGGCGTTGGCATTGCTGAATTCCAGTTCGAATTGCTGGTAGATCGCCGTGGTGAAGGTTTGCAAGCCGATGATCGACAGCGCGCCGAATTCCACCAGCATGTGCAGGGCAATCAGCAGCGAACCGGCCAGCAGCGATGGCCACAGCAGCGGCAGGGTGACGCGGAAAAATACGCCCCAGCGATTCTGTCCCAACGTGCGGGCGGATTCTTCGAGGGAGGGATCGAGATTGCGCAGGGTCGCCGCAACTGGCAGGAAGATCAGCGGATACTTCGACAGGCTCATCACCAGAATCGCCCCGCCGAGGCCTTCGAATTGCGCGCTGAGCGAGACCCAGGTGAAGCTGCTGACAAAAGCCGGCACCGCAAACGGCAGGCACAGGATCACGCCCCACAGGCGCCGCCCCGGCAGATTGCTGCGCTCCAGCAGCCACGCCAGCGACAGACCTATCACGGCGCAGGTAACCGTCACGCCGACCATCAGTGCCAAGGTGTTGCGCAACAGGCCGAACACATACGGGCGCCACAGCAAATGCAGCGCCTCGGCCCAGCCGGCCTGCCAGGCTTTCAGTCCGACATAGGCCAGTGGCAGCAGGCTCATGACCACCAGTAGCAATACCGGCAGCACCAGCCAGATTGACGGCCGTTTGCGTCGTGGCACGTAACCCCCGCGCGCGGCGGGGGCCGATAACGATGCTGCCATCAGTTCAGGCCAACTTCGCGTTCCAGCTCCAGCGCTTCTTCAGCATTGCCCAGATCCGCCGGAGTGACGTTCGGCGCTTCCAGTTCGCTGAACGGCTTGAGGCCGCGATCCGATTCCATGCCTTTGTGCAGCGGGTATTCGGCGGTGGTCTGAGTGATCACGCGCTGACCTTCTTCGCTGGCCATGAAGGCGAGGAATTGCTGGGCTTCTTTTGGATGTTTGCTGGATTTCAGCACGGCAGCGCTGGACACCGTGATCAAGCCGCCAGCGTCGCCGCCGGTGAAATAATGCAGCTTGGAGTCGAGCTTGCCTTTCTCGCGTTGCAGGGCGAACCAGTAGTAGTTGTTCACCAGTACGGTAGCGACTTCGCCGTTTTCCACAGCTTTGAGTGCGACCATGTTGTTGCTGTAGGTCTTGCCGAACGCGCGCAGGCCGGTCAGCCATTCTTCGGCGGCGTCACGACCGTGCAGCTTGATGATTGCTACGGCCTGTTCCTGGAAGGCGCCACTGGTCGGCACGAAGCCGACCTTGCCCTGCCACTGCGGCTCGGAGAATTCCATCACCGATTTCGGCAGGTCTTTTTCATCGATCAGTTTCGGATTGAACGCGACCACGCGCACGCGCGCGGTAACGCCGATCCAGGTACCGTTGGCGGCGACGTATTTTTCCGGCAAAACCGCTAGGGTGGCGTCATCGGCCTTGGCCAGCAGACCCTGTTCGCCGAGGTTGTTCAGCGGCGGCGACTCTTCGGTGTAGATCACATCGGCGGGCGAGCGGTCGCCTTCTTCGATGATCTGGCTGGCGAGCTGGTTGCTGCTGCCTTTGCGCACGTTGACGTGGATGCCGGTCTTGGCTTCGAACGCCTTGGCAATCGCGTCGCCGACTTCCTTGTGCTGGCCGTTGTAGAGAGTCAGGGAAACCGCATCGGCAGCCTGGGTGAGGGGAGTGGCGAGTGCCAGGCCGAGGAGGGTGAAGGTCAGGCCTCGGCGCAGGGTATTTCGAAACGTCATTCGCAGGGTTCCTCACTGTCGCATTGCAAAAACTTGCAACAATGATAAACGATATTGTTTCTCAAGTGCGCCTTATGGGGCGACTGGCGATCCTGTAGGGATGGCGAAATTCAGGAAGGCAGAAACGCAAAAACCCGCTTTCGCGGGTTTTTGTGAAATCCAAGGCCTGAACCTTGAATTTGAATTGGTGCCCAGAAGAAGACTCGAACTTCCACGACCGTAAGGTCACCAGCACCTGAAGCTGGCGTGTCTACCAATTTCACCATCTGGGCAATCATCGCAAGCGTTGCCGCTGTTGATGTGGCGCACTATACGGAGGCCTTTTTGATCTGTAAACCCCTGATTTGGTTTTAATAAATCAGTGTGAGCAAAAGCTTTCCCGCAAATGCAAAAAAACCGCTTTCGCGGGTTTTGTGTGAGTGTTGAAACTGATCTAGTCTCAAACTCGAAATTGGTGCCCAGGAGAAGACTCGAACTTCCACGACCGTAAGGTCACCAGCACCTGAAGCTGGCGTGTCTACCAATTTCACCACCTGGGCATCATCGAAAGCGCTTGTGCGTCGTCGATGGCGCGCACTATACGGAGCGTCTTTTTAACTGTAAACCCCTGCCGCAGAAAAAACTGAATTTTTTTACCAGCGGCGTTCAAAACGGTGTCCGAGCGTCGATACAAGGCCTTGCACAGCCTTATAGAAGCGGAAATTTCCCGTTTCCCGGCGCCTATGCCAAACTAACCCGCATATAGACAAGGTGAAAACTCTCTAATGGCCGATTGGCAGTCCCTCGATCCCGAGGCCGCTCGTGAAGCGGAAAAATACGAAAACCCTATTCCCAGCCGCGAACTGATCCTGGCGCACCTCGCCGATCGGGGTTCGCCTGCTGCCCGCGAGCAACTGGTCGAAGAGTTTGGTCTGACCACAGAAGACCAGATCGAGGCCCTGCGCCGCCGCTTGCGCGCTATGGAGCGCGACGCTCAACTGATCTACACCCGCCGTGGCACTTACGCGCCGGTCGACAAGCTCGACCTGATCCTTGGCCGCATCAGTGGTCACCGTGACGGTTTCGGCTTCCTCGTGCCGGACGACGGCAGCGACGACCTGTTCATGAGCCCGGCGCAAATGCGTCTGGTGTTCGATGGTGACCGTGCGCTGGCCCGGGTTTCCGGGCTCGACCGTCGTGGTCGCCGTGAAGGCGTGATCGTCGAGGTGGTGTCCCGCGCTCACGAAACCATCGTCGGTCGCTACTTCGAAGAAGGCGGCATCGGTTTCGTGGTTGCCGACAACCCGAAGATCCAGCAGGAAGTGCTGGTGACGCCGGGCCGCAACGCCAATGCGCAGATCGGTCAGTTCGTCGAAGTGAAAATCACCCACTGGCCAACGCCGCGCTTCCAGCCGCAAGGCGATGTGGTCGAAGTGGTCGGCAACTACATGGCGCCGGGCATGGAAATCGATGTTGCCCTGCGCACTTACGACATTCCGCACGTCTGGCCTGAAGCGGTTGTGAAAGAAGCCGCCAAGCTCAAGCCGGAAGTTGAAGAAAAAGACAAAGAGAAACGCATCGACTTGCGCCATCTGCCGTTCGTCACCATCGACGGCGAAGACGCCCGCGACTTCGATGACGCGGTCTACTGCGAAGCCAAACCGGGCAAGCTGCGCCTGTTCTCCGGTGGCTGGAAGTTGTACGTGGCGATTGCCGACGTTTCCAGTTACGTGAAGATCGGCTCGGCGCTGGACAACGAAGCTCAGGTTCGCGGCAACTCGGTGTACTTCCCCGAGCGCGTGATTCCGATGCTGCCCGAGCAACTGTCCAACGGCCTGTGCTCGCTGAATCCTCAGGTTGATCGTCTGGCCATGGTTTGCGAGATGACCATCTCCAAGTCCGGCGAAATGACCGACTACTGCTTCTATGAAGCGGTGATCCATTCCCACGCTCGTCTGACCTATAACAAGGTCAGCGCGATGCTGGAAACGCCGAAGGCGACCGAAGCGCGCAAATTGCGCGGCGAGTACACCGACGTCGTGCCGCATCTCAAGCAGCTCTACGCCTTGTACAAGGTATTGCTGGCCGCCCGTCACGTGCGTGGCGCGATCGATTTCGAAACCCAGGAAACCCGGATCATCTTCGGCTCCGAGCGCAAGATCGCCGAAATCCGTCCGACCGTGCGCAACGATGCGCACAAGCTGATCGAGGAGTGCATGCTGGCCGCCAACGTGGCCACTGCCGAATTCCTCAAGAAGCACGAAATTCCTGCGCTGTATCGTGTTCACGCCGGTCCGCCGCCAGAGCGTCTGGAAAAACTGCGCGCGTTCCTCGGTGAGCTCGGCCTGTCGCTGCACAAAGGCAAGGACGGTCCGTCGCCGAAGGATTATCAGGCTTTGCTCGCGAGCATCAAGGATCGTCCGGATTTCCACCTGATCCAGACTGTGATGCTGCGCTCATTGAGCCAAGCGGTGTACAGCGCTGAAAACGACGGCCACTTCGGCCTGAATTACGAAGCCTACACCCACTTCACTTCGCCGATCCGTCGTTATCCGGACCTGCTCACGCACCGCGCGATCCGCAGCGTGATCCATTCGAAACAGGACACCCCGCACGTTCGTCGTGCCGGTGCGATGACCATTCCGAAAGCGCGCATCTATCCGTACGACGAAGCGGCGCTGGAGCAGCTTGGCGAGCAGTGCTCGATGAGCGAGCGCCGTGCCGACGAAGCGACCCGCGACGTGGTGAACTGGCTCAAGTGCGAGTTCATGAAGGATCGCGTTGGCGAATCGTTCCCGGGCGTGATCACCGCAGTGACCGGTTTTGGTCTGTTCGTCGAGCTGACCGATATCTACGTCGAAGGCCTGGTACACGTCACCGCATTGCCGGGCGATTACTACCACTTCGATCCTGTGCATCACCGCTTGGCGGGCGAGCGCACCGGTCGCAGTTTCCGTCTTGGCGACACCGTTGAAGTACGCGTCATGCGCGTCGACCTAGACGAGCGCAAGATCGACTTCGAGATGGCCGAGAAAACCATCAGCGCGCCGATTGGTCGCAAGAAACGTGGCACCGAAACCGCTGCGCCTGCTGCCAAGGCTGCGGAAGAAAAGGCTCCAGCGAAAACCGCCAGCCGTCGTCCGGCCAAGGAAAAGGTCGCCGAGGCCTATCGCCCGAGCGACGCCGTGGCGAAAAACGCTGAACTGCGCAAAAGCCGTGAATTGAAGAAGGCCTTGCTGGCCGATGCGAAAAACGGTGGTAAAGCGGCGTCCGGGGGAAAGACCGGACGGTCGGCGCCTGACAGGGCGACCGACGGCAAGCCAGCCAAGCCGAGCAAACACCGTAAGGGCCCGCCAAAAGCGGGTTCCGCTCCAGCCAAAAGTGGCGGAGCGCGTAAACCGAAGGCGAAGTCATGAGTCAGTTAGAAAAAATCTACGGCGTTCATGCGGTAGAAGCGTTGCTGCGTCACCACCCCAAACGCGTCAAGCAGATCTGGCTGGCGGAAAGCCGCAACGATCCGCGCGTGCAGACGCTGGTCGAGCTGGCCAATGAAAACCGTGTTCAGGTCGGCCAGGCCGAGCGCCGCGAAATGGACGCCTGGGTTGAAGGCGTGCACCAGGGCGTGGTCGCGGAAGTCAGCCCGAGCCAGGTCTGGGGCGAGGCGATGCTCGACGAGTTGCTTGATCGTACCGAAGGCGCGCCGCTGTTGCTGGTGCTCGACGGTGTGACCGATCCGCACAACCTCGGCGCCTGCCTGCGCTCGGCCGATGCGGCCGGTGCGCTGGCGGTGATCGTGCCGAAGGACAAGTCGGCCACGCTGACCCCGGTGGTGCGTAAAGTTGCCTGCGGCGCCGCGGAAGTGATTCCGCTGGTGGCCGTGACCAACCTGGCGCGCACATTGGAAAAACTCCAGCAACGCGGTTTGTGGGTAGTCGGCACCGCAGGTGAAGCCGAGGTCAGCATTTATGACCAGGACCTCACCGGCCCGACCATCCTGATCATGGGCGCCGAAGGCAAAGGCATGCGCCGCCTGACCCGCGAGCATTGCGACTATCTGGTGAATCTGCCGATGGCCGGCAGCGTCAGCAGCCTCAACGTGTCGGTCGCCACCGGCGTGTGCCTGTTCGAAGCCCAGCGCCAGCGCGGTGCGAAGGCCAAGGCTGCCGCGAAGAAATAAGCTTCACGCAATCAACTGTGGGAGCGAGCCTGCTCGCGAAGAGGAGTGTCAGTCGACGTCATTGTTGCCTGACAGGCCGCATTCGCGAGCAGTCTCGCTCCCACATTCGTTTACGGTGTCTGGAAGATCGGTGGTTGTTCAAATAATCACCAATTGCCTTGCGCCCCCGCAGTCCCTTCTCTACAATTGCGCCCCTTGCTGTGACGGCAGGCACGCATGTGCCCCGCGCCAGCAAGTCCATAAGTGTCATTCACTCCTTGTCTGACCGTTTTTGAGCGGCAGGCTACAACCCGTAAGGAGCATTCATGCGTCATTACGAAATCATCTTTCTGGTCCACCCGGATCAGAGCGAGCAAGTCGGCGGCATGGTTGAGCGTTACACCAAGCTGATCGAAGAAGACGGCGGCAAAATCCACCGTCTGGAAGACTGGGGCCGTCGTCAACTGGCCTACGCAATCAACAATGTTCACAAGGCTCACTACGTGATGCTGAACGTTGAGTGCACTGGCAAGGCCCTGGCCGAGCTGGAAGACAACTTCCGCTACAACGATGCAGTGATCCGTAACCTGGTCATCCGTCGCGACGAAGCCGTTACCGGCCAGTCCGAGATGCTCAAGGCTGAAGAAAACCGCAGTGAGCGCCGTGAGCGTCGCGACCGTCCTGAGCACGAAGGCGCCGAAGGCACCGACAGTGATGACAGCGACAACAGCGATAACGCTGACGAGTAATCCACGGACCTTATTAAGGAGCCTATCAAATGGCACGTTTCTTCCGTCGTCGTAAATTCTGCCGCTTCACCGCTGAAGACGTGAAAGAGATCGATTACAAAGATCTCAACACTCTGAAAGCCTACGTATCCGAGACCGGCAAAATCGTTCCAAGCCGCATCACCGGTACCAAAGCTCGTTATCAGCGTCAGCTGGCCACCGCTATCAAGCGCGCCCGCTTCCTGGCCCTGCTGGCCTACACCGACAGCCACGGCCGCTGAGACCGGGCAGTCGACAAGTAGCAAAGGATTGAATGCATGCGCGCCTTAGCTGAGTTCATCATGCGAGGCCGAATGCAGGCCACTCTCGTGGTGGCCGGATGTGCAACATTGCCGTTGTTGTATTGGTTGGGTGCTGCCGCCGGGAGCCTTGTGCTGCTGCGGCGCGGATTGACGGACGCCCTTGGCGTTCTGTCACTGGGACTGCTGCCGGCATTGATCTGGTGGCTGTATGCCGACGACCCACGGGCACTTCTGGTGCTGCTGGGGTCTTCGGGGCTTGCGTTGGTTTTGCGCGCAAGCGAATCCTGGGTCCGCACGCTGCTGGTCAGCGTAGTGATCGGAGTGGTGTTTTCAGTGGTGCTCGGGGTCGCGTTTGCGGCCCAGATCGAGATGCTTGCACAGGCCCTTATAAAGGTCATGCCGGCACTTCTTGGTGAGACCTACAAGCAATTGTCGGTCGATGAGCAAGCGCGTTTCGCGTCCCTGATTGCACCAGTCCTGACCGGACTGATTGCGGCCTTGTTGCAGATCGTCAGCGTGCTGAGCCTGATTGTCGGGCGGCATTGGCAGGCGTTGTTGTACAACCCGGGTGGTTTCGGTCGCGAGTTTCGCGCCATCCGCATCCCGCTGGGGCCGGCGATGTTACTGCTGGCGTTGATGCTTCTGGGCCCGAATCTCGGTGCACAGATGGCCATGTTGACGCCGTTGTGCAGTGTACCGCTGGTGTTCGCCGGGCTGGCCCTGATTCACGGGCTGGTCGGGCAGAAGCGACTGGCCGGTTTCTGGCTGGTGGGGTTGTACGTCACGCTGCTGTTGTTCATGCAGCTGATCTATCCGTTGCTCGTGGTTCTGGCCATTGTCGACAGCCTGATTGATTTTCGCGGTCGTCACGTGTCGAAAGACACCGACAGCGCGAACGGTGAAGGTTAAAAGTTAGAGGATTTTCACATGCAACTGATCCTTCTGGAAAAAATCGCCAACCTGGGCAACCTGGGCGACAAAGTAAACGTTAAGGCCGGTTACGGCCGTAACTACCTGCTGCCTTTCGGCAAGGCTACCGCTGCGACCGCTGCCAACCTGGCTGCGTTCGAAGAGCGTCGCGCCGAGCTGGAAAAAGCCGCCGCAGACCGTAAGGCATCGGCTGAAAGCCGTGCTGCCCAACTGGCCGAGCTGGAAGTGACCATCACTGCCACCGCTGGCGACGAAGGCAAGCTGTTCGGTTCGATCGGTACTCACGACATCGCTGACGCACTGACCGCTTCCGGCGTTGAAGTGCAGAAGAGCGAAGTTCGTCTGCCGAACGGCACCATCCGCAACGTGGGTGAATTCGACGTGGCCGTGCACCTGCACGCCGAAGTTGAAGCCACCGTACGCGTTGTCGTGGTAGCAGCTTAAGCAACACGGATCGGCTGGCGGCTTGTCCGTCAGACGGTTAACATCGGGCACGATCCTGTTTACAGGTCGTGCCCTTTGTCTTTCTGAATTCCCTGCTTTTCACTAATACTCAAGTGGCCATGAACGATATCTCCGCTCCCGAGCAATACGATCTGCAAACCGCTGCCCTGAAGGTGCCGCCGCATTCCATCGAGGCTGAACAGGCCGTACTCGGTGGTCTGATGCTGGACAACAACGCCTGGGAACGCGTGCTTGATCAAGTCTCCGATGGCGATTTCTATCGACATGACCACCGTCTGATTTTCCGCGCGATCGCCAAACTGGCCGATCAGAACTCGCCGATCGACGTCGTGACCCTTGCCGAACAACTGGATAAGGAAGGTCAGACGTCGCAAGTCGGCGGCCTCGGCTATCTTGGCGAACTGGCGAAAAACACCCCGTCCGTCGCCAACATCAAGGCCTATGCGCAGATCGTCCGCCAGCGTGCGACGTTGCGCCAATTGATCGGCATCAGCACCGAGATTGCCGACAGCGCCTTCAACCCGGAAGGTCGCACCGCTGAAGAAATCCTCGACGAAGCCGAACGGCAGATCTTCCAGATCGCCGAAGCGCGGCCCAAGACCGGCGGCCCGGTCGGCGTCAATGAGCTGCTGACCAAGGCCATCGACCGCATCGACACGTTGTTCAACACCGCCGACGCGATCACCGGTCTGTCTACGGGTTACACCGACCTCGATGAGAAGACCAGCGGCTTGCAGCCCTCCGACCTGATCATTGTCGCCGGCCGACCGTCGATGGGTAAAACCACCTTCGCGATGAACCTGGTGGAAAACGCCGTGTTGCGCAGCGAAAAAGCGGTGCTGGTTTACTCGCTCGAGATGCCAGGCGAATCGCTGATCATGCGTATGCTGTCTTCGCTCGGCCGAATCGATCAGACCAAGGTGCGTTCCGGCCAACTCGAAGACGACGACTGGCCGCGCCTGACATCGGCGGTCAATCTGCTCAACGACCGCAAACTGTTCATCGATGACACCGCCGGCATCAGCCCTTCGGAAATGCGCGCGCGCACTCGTCGTCTGGTGCGTGAGCACGGCGATGTCGGCCTGATCATGATCGACTACCTGCAACTGATGCAGATTCCCGGGTCCAGCGGTGACAACCGCACCAACGAGATTTCCGAGATCTCGCGATCCCTGAAAGCCCTGGCCAAGGAATTCAACTGTCCGGTAGTGGCGCTGTCGCAGCTCAACCGTTCCCTCGAACAGCGCCCGAACAAACGCCCGGTGAACTCCGACTTGCGGGAATCCGGAGCGATCGAGCAGGACGCCGACGTAATCATGTTCGTTTACCGCGACGAGGTGTATCACCCGGAAACCGAGCACAAGGGCATCGCCGAAATCATCATCGGCAAGCAGCGTAACGGCCCGATCGGTTTCATTCGGCTGGCGTTCATCGGTAAATACACGCGCTTCGAAAACCTCGCACCGGGCAGTTACAACTTCGACGACGACGAATGACAGCAGGCCGGATCATCCGGCTGCTGCCGTGGCCTGCTTCAATCGGCCGAAACTGCCGTCTCGCTGCTGGCAGGCTTTTCAACTGCCTCACCGGGGCGAATTTCCTCGCGCGTCAGTGACTGGATCAGCGTCGCTTCGCTAATGGCCAACTGTGCAGTGACGTCATTGGTTTGCGCGTCGTATTCGGCCCGGGTCAGTACTTTTTTCGCGAATTGCTCGTCCAGTGCCGCCTGTCTCTGTTGATAAGGCTGACGTGCGGCGTCGAACCGGGACGGATATTTGTGCGTGATGAAGTCCTGCCAGAATTCCATCGACACCAGAGCCTGAAACTCTTCGGGAGAGCCGTTCAAGGCGATGACTTTACGGTAGGCGACTTCCAGCATGGGCGGTGTGACGCCGGCCATGCCGATAAAGGACAGCGTCTGCGGCTGAAACGGCAACTGCAGCCGATCCTTGAGGCCAAAGCGGTAGGCCATGGTCATTTCATGCGGGTCGCTCAGGCGCAGGCGCTGGGTATTGCGCTCACGCGCTGGAGCCTGTGGATCGTTGGCGATTGTCCTGCTCGCAGCGATATCTGCTGCGGCCAGTTCATCGACCTGCCTTAGCCTGAACAGACTTCTGGACAGATCCACCAGGCGAGTGCCATCCCCGTCTTGCCTTGCCTGCACTCTGGCCGTATGCGTCATGGTCAGCACTTGCAGGTCAGTAAACGTGGCGGCGGCAAGGTCAGTGCAGCCGGCTTCGCAGGCGCGATCGAAAACATCTCTGCGCAGAGCGCGTGATTGCACGTTGTTCTCGCTGATGGCATCGACCACGTCCCAGACCTGCCGACGGAAATCGGCGTGGTGGCCGAGTCTGGAAATGATGTTGAAAAAGCCATCCGAGCCGTCCTGTGCTTTCAGTCTGTCCAGCTGCGCGGTGCGTTTCGTCGCCTCGGTTGCCGTCATACCGACGGTCAACTGCGGATAGGCCGACGCCGCGTTCATTAGCGCCGGCTGTGGGCGGGCTGCCGGGGCAGAAGTGGTCAGCAGGTTCAGAGGATTGTAAAGCGATGTTGCGGAGTGGCGCAGCCGCTCACTGTAGCCGGCCAGGCGTTCTCGGGTGTATTCGTTCAGGGGGTTATCGCTTATCTGAGTGCCGCTGTTGACCTGAATCGAATGCCTCAGGCGATCCGCTGCCGGTGCGACGACAAAGCTGGGCAGGTTCGTGATCCGGTTGTTGTTCAGAAGTATCCTGCCCAACAGGGGCTGATCGAACAGTCCGGCTGGCCAGCTTCCGATGCCGGTGTTTGACATGTCGACTTCGCGGATATCAGTGATCGCGCTGAAATCCGGGCTCACGTTCAAGTGCGGGTTGTCGTGTATCCACAAGGCCCTCAAGGTCGTTCTTCCGGCCAGTATCTGCGCGGTCTCGGCGGTGAGTTCGAGTTGATTCCCCTGCAGGAACAGACGGGTCATCCCGTGCATTTCGCCGATGGCCGGCGGGAGATCCCTGAGACGATTGTTGGCCATGTTCAGCCAGCGCAAATGGCGGAAGCGGGTCAGAAAACCTTCCGGGGATTCGGTGAGATTCATGTTGTTGAGTTTGAGCGAGCCGACATGGCTGAAGTCGGTGTTCAGATCCGGCAGGGTCGGCAACGTGAGGCCGCTCAAATCCAGTTCCAGACCTATCGGCGTGCCGTCGAAGGCGTGTTTCTGCGGCGTTTCACGTCGCCAGCAACTGATGATCCGATCCCGTGCCTCGATGCGCTCATTGCGGGTTTGGGTGTTGATCTGCAACTGATTGACGCGGATATAGCGCAGAGGATTGCTGCCTCCCGAAAAAACCCAGTTATCCAGCTGGTTTTTCAACACGGCGAAATCCTGCTCGAGCTCCAACAGCCTGGTCGCGACAGTGGCCTTGTCATGGTTCCAGATAAACTCCCGGCATTCCTTGATGCTTTTGCTCGGAAACAGTTTTCGGTAGCGCTGCGCGCGCGAGTTCTCACTGTCGAATACAGCGGGGTGGGCCGGAGTCATCAACTGCGGATGCAGTTCGTTGAGTTTTCGCCAGTAGCGATCGAACTTCCTCCAGTAAGGCGAAGGGAAGTCATTGCCTTCAAGCAGCGTGTGGTTGTTGATCCGCGCGACCACAGCCAATTGATCGGCTGGCGGGTTGATGTGTGCGTCGGGGACTTCGCGCAGTTTATTGTTGCTGAGGTCGAGGCCGGTCAAGGTGATCTTGTCAGCCAGGCCGGTGGGCCACTCGCTGATGCCGGTGTTCTTCAGGCCCAGTGTCTGCAGCCCGGACATCGCACTGAAATCGGGCAGCATCTGGAGTGGGTTGTTCGACAGGTCGATGCTGACCAACTGGTGCAATGCACTCAATGCACCAGCGCTGTTCTCATCGAGTTTTATCTGGTTTGAGGTCAGATTCAGGTGGGTGAGCCGGCTCATCACGCTGATCTCTGCGGGCAATTTTTCCAGACCGCAATGGCTGATCGTCAAATTCTCCAGATTCGGCAACCGCGACAGGAACGTGTCGGCAGTGTCGGACCAGACGACGCTATCAAGAGTGAGCAACGTCAACCGACTGAAGTCGGCAGTCAGTGGCGGTAGCGGTCCTTTCAGTGGTGGCAGCGCAAGGTGCGGCGATTGCTGGAGCCAGCAGTCCTTGATGATCCGGGCAATGTGTTCTGCCCGAGCCTTTTCCCGGCCGGCTACGCTGGATGTTCCCGGCTGGCTGTCGGCGACGTAGGCCAGCAGTTGCGCATCGAGCGCCTTGAACTCTGCGAAACGCTGGCTGATCGTGGCTTCCGCACTGTCCCCCAGGCCAATCAGGTATTCCCGGGCGGTTTGTGGCGTTTTGTCCGGATACATCTGCAGCAGCATGGCGACTTCAGGGATGTCGCCATCAATCCGGAATGCACCTGTGCGTGCGCTGGTGATGAGTGCCGGATATTCGGCCGTAACCCGCTGCCAGTAGACTTCCAGCCGCCGCCAATAGCCGCTGGCAAAGGGGTTGCCTTCGATCAGGGTGATGCGGTTGATGTTGGCTATGGCGAGCAATTGATCACTCGCCGGGCTGATGACTGTCTGCGGAATTTCACGCAATCGGTTATTGCGCAGATCGAGCGACTCCATCGCCAATTGATGCTGCAATCCGGTTGGCCAGTCATCCAGTTGTGCATTGCGCAGACCCACGGACTTGAGCTCAGGCATGCCGCTGAAATCCGGGGCCTTGCCCAGCGGGTTGTCCGACAGGTCGAGTTTTTCCAGTTGGCTGAGCGAAGCCAGCTCGCTGGCGGTCTGGTCGCTCAGTTCAATGTGGTTCGCTCGCAGGTCCAACTCCTTGAGGGCTGGCATTTGCGCAAGGTTCGCCGGCGGCCTGGCGAGCGCCGAGGCATTGATTTTCAGACGCTCCAGGGCAGTGAACCCCTTGAGGAAGTTTTCGCCCCCCTCCGACCAGGCGACCGCCTGCAAGTGCAGCGTGCGGACATGGCTGAAATCTGCGGACAGCGGAACAATGCCTGCGTCGCCAAGATCCAGTTGCAACGTTGTTCCTGTCTGACGTTTCCAGCAGCGCTTGATCTCTTGCGCGGCGCGCTCCACCGAGGGATTGGTCGCCCCGCCGGCCAGCTCACTGGTTTTCAACCAGGTCGCCAGCTCCAGCTTCAGGGTCTTGTATTCATTCTCGAGGCGCGTCAAAAAGCTTGGTACATCGTCACCCTGGGTGCGCAACAGCGTGCGGATTTGCTCGCTGTCCAGAGATGGATAGAGTTTTCGCAGTCGCGACTGGGGCGTTCGCAGTCGATTGACCGCGGCATTGAGCCGCTCGCGCAGCCCCGGTGAAGCAGGTTGGTCGGCACTGCCGCGCTGCATCCCGCCGGCCCCGCCGACCACGATGCCCTGCCAGCCCTGATCGGCATCGAATACGACAGGCTCTGATCTGCCCGGGCGCGTAGCGCTGTAGATGTTATCGACGTCAGCGGCGACAGGATCTTCAGGGCGGACGATGCGCATCACCTCGGTCAGAGGCGTCGAAGCATCGTGATCGTGCAGGACCTGATAGCTGTGATTGTCGATCACTGCGTAGAGTTTGCCGTCATGGCGGTACAGCCCATCGCTGTCGGGTGAGCTATGACTGAAGTCGAACGGCGTGCGAAACGCTTGCAGGCGTGTCACCGATAAAGCGAAGGTGCTCGCCGGCGAGAACTCCAGCGCATGCCACCTGCCACTCTCCGGATCGTGCAGCATCAGCGGTCCGGAGGGCTTCGATTCGCTCGCCAGCCCGGCGCGCCAGAGGCCGCTCGGCGAATCCTTGCTCACCTGCACGAAACCGCCGTCGGCCATTTCCACGTAGTGACGACCCTTGAATGTCCTCAGGCCTTCGGCGTCGGCGTCAGGCAAGCCGGTTGCGACAGCGAGGCGGTAATGCTCGACGGGGTGGCCTGTATTGACCATGGTTTGCAGCGCTGATGCAGCCGCATGCACTGTGACATTCGGCGCCGGGATGATCGCATCAGGATCGTTGCTGTCCGTGCGCCGGTTCGCGCGGATTGGCGGGCCGCTCAACGCGGTTGGGTCAAGACTGGGGCGCGGCGTGAGGAGGGGACGCTGCGGGATGGCATCGGCGGATGTATCCGGTCGAAGATGAAAATTACCGGGGGGACTAACTGGGTGCGGCGTTTTGCTGCGCATGTCTTACGTTCCTTGTAGTGATTGAGCGGTCGCGTCCGCAACGGACGCTGCCGGCCGGTTCGGCGTCATGCCTGATGATGTGTCTCGGGATGGAAAGAGGTGGCGGCGAGGTCGAAAATTTTCTGCGCTGCGTGGCCATCGAGGGCGGCGCGCCAGATAGGTTTGTGTGGCCGCTGCGCCAGTTCTTCCCGGCGCTGCGAACGCACACCCATGCGGCTTTGCTCAAGGGTTTTCAGGTGCCCGCCGGAAACATTGAAGTTGAGATCGGGCGTATCCGGTTTCGCGTAATGAAAGTGCGCGTGCCAGAGGGGGGCGTAGGTGTGCGCATCCGTCAGTAGATAGACGTCGATAAAGTCTCGATTCTGCCCCTTGCCGCGTTTTAACCGGGTCTCGATTTTCTGCGCACGCACTTCGCCCTTGTCGATCAGATACAGCAATCGGTCGGGGCTCAGAAAATGTTTGTCCTTGTAGATCCGGACACGAATGTTTTCGCCCTCGCTGCGCAGGCGTTCACTGGTGTCCTGCAGGCGTTGGATCAGCGCATCTGTTTCGCCATCGGTCGGCTCCTGTCGCCGAAGCTGGAGTGCGATTTCATCCATTGCCCCGGCCTTGCGCTCAAGCATCTCGACAATGTTGTCCGGATGGTTTTTGCGCGACTCTTCGCGCCGGGCTTCGCGCACATGTGCGTCGGTTTGCTCAAGGTGCTGATTGGCTCTGAGAGTCAGGTCGGGCAGGTTTGTGTCCTGCGTTGCGCGGACGGGGTGCCACTCACCAGCTCTTTGTTCATAGGTCTGCACTGGCTGTTGCGGGTCGTGCAGACTGCGTACATCGATGACTTCTTCGTTGTGCGCGGTACGTCGGGACTCGCCGACATGGATCTTGTAAATACCGTGTTTCTTTGCCTTGAAAATGCGCTTGGGTGGCGGTTGGAAGCCGGATCTGTCCTGCTCCGGAACATACTCGAAATCAATGGCCTGATCGTTGATCGGCAGCGCCGGGAGATCAGGCTGGCGTTGATATTGGAACAGGCGATGAGTCAGCGTCTCTTCGAATATTTTCAGCTCGGCAGTGATAGCCGTGCGTGACGTTGCGTGCTGCTCATCGGGTGCCAGATCAAGGCGCTCGTACCAGTAGCGAAGGGCTGTGCATTCCTGGAGCACATCACGCAATATCGCAGGGTGCGAAGTCTCCGGAATTTTACCCAGCGCTCCATACACGAAAGTTACCTGACCAAATCTGGTCGCCAGTTCGGAGGCCTGAGGGTAGTTTCCGCCTGATTGATGGTCGTCCAGCATCAGGCTTTTGGCCAATACCCACGAAGCCACGACGTCGTGAGTGTCCATTGGTGTCAGAGCGTATGCACTGAATTCGTCCGGCGCGACCCGCCATGTGTTCACCAGATTGTCGGCAATGTGCTGGCGCTCTCGCATATGGCCGAGAATTTTCCCCAGGACGTTGACTGTTCGCGGGAGCCTGTCGATGTCGATCAGTGGCCCTCCCAGCGCATGGCGGGTCAAGCCGCATTCGACCAATTGATCGTAAAAGCTCATTTGGATCTTGTGCATCGCAATCATTTTTTTGTCGTAGTCTTCCTTCTTCATGAAGTGCCGTACCGCGGGTTTTTGCTGCTTATGGAATTTTATTGCTTTTGCAAGGGACCTCAGCGCCTGGTGGCTGTGTAATTCACGATCAAGCAGCGCCATCGTTTCGCGCTTGACCGCGTCTGAGCGCTCGCCCCCCGCTTCCCTGATGCTGCGCCACACCTCCTTCAGGTGTTCACTTTTAGCGGTGTCCTGCTCGATTCGCTTGTTGAAGTGGCCAAGTCTGATTCCGACTTCCACCCGCTGCCATAGCTCTGAGGGCGCCACTCCTGTCCCTCTTTGCATCCCGGCTGCCCCGGTTAAAGTGGTCCCTCGCCAGCCGTAGCGAGCGTCGAAAATGATCGGTTCCGACCTGCCTGGACGGGATGCGACGTAGACATCCGTGGCATCGCTGGCGATGGGATCGTCGGGGCGAACGATGCGCATGACCGCCCTCTGCGGCGCTGATGCATCAAGATCATGCAAGACCTGATAGGCCTGATTCTCGATCTGCACATAGAGTTTGCCGTTGAAGCGCAACAGGCCATCGCCGCCCGGCTCGGCCGTGCTGAAATCCAGATCGGTGCGAAACGCCTCGAGCCGGCTCGGGGATAGCGGATAGGTCGATGGCGCCCAGGTATCGACGGGTTGCCAGAGACGGCTCTCGGCATCGAACTGCAACAGCGGACCGGACGGGTGCAATTCGCTGGGCAATTTCGCCCGGTAAAGACCGCTGGCGGGGTCCAGACCGACCTGCACGGTGCCACCCTCAGGCACTTGGACATACTGACGTCCCTTAAGCGTCGAAATGCCTTCGGCATTGGCTGACGGCAACACGACCAGCGAAGTGATCCAGTAATCTCCCAAGGGCCGCTCATGCACAACTGCAGCCGATTCGGCGGCCGCTGTCGTGCTGACCGTTGCCCGCGCAGGCACGGAGGTAATGCGGTTGAGTCCGTGATCGATCGATGTCGATACCGTTGTCGGAGTCGGGCGTGTGGGAATTCTGTGCCCCGGTCCGCCATCGAAAAGCGCCGTGAAACCAGGCCGGGTGATCGAATAATCGGGTCGCGGGTTATGAACCGAGACGGTCGTGATGCCTCTGGTTGGCGGTTTGGGTGCCATTGCCTGTCTTCCTTTTCGTTTAATGCCCCGCTGCTCTTGGGAGTGCGACGGGCGGGCGGCTTCCTTGCCGTTTCGTGCGTCGTGCGTTCAACAAAAACGCGTAATGTGTGGCGGGTTGGCGGCGCGAGAGCAGCGCACAGAGAAACCGACCACCGTCGTCGGAATTGGTCAAAATTTGTGCTATATTCCGCGCCCGCGATTTTTCACTTCAACACCGGTCGTCGACATGCAAGCAGCCAAGCCGTTATTTGACTATCCAAAATATTGGGCCGAATGTTTCGGGCCAGCGCCATTCCTGCCGATGAGCAGGGAGGAGATGGATCAGCTCGGCTGGGATTCGTGCGACATCATCATTGTTACCGGTGATGCTTACGTCGATCATCCGTCGTTCGGCATGGCGATCATCGGCCGGCTGCTGGAGTCGCAAGGCTTCCGCGTCGGGATCATCGCGCAGCCGAACTGGCAGTCCAAAGACGACTTCATGAAGCTCGGCGAGCCGAACCTGTTCTTCGGCGTCGCGGCGGGCAACATGGACTCGATGATCAACCGCTACACCGCGGACAAGAAAATCCGTTCCGATGACGCATACACCCCCGGCGGCATGGCCGGCAAGCGTCCGGATCGCGCCAGCCTGGTTTACAGCCAGCGCTGCAAGGAAGCCTACAAGCACGTGCCGATCGTGCTCGGCGGCATCGAAGCCTCGCTGCGCCGCATCGCCCACTACGACTATTGGCAGGATCGCGTGCGCAACTCGATCCTGATCGACGCCAGCGCCGACATTCTGCTGTACGGCAACGCCGAGCGCGCGATTGTCGAAGTTGCCCAGCGCCTGTCGTGGGGCCACAAGATCGAAGACATCACCGATGTGCGCGGCACCGCGTTCATCCGTCGCGATACGCCACAGGGCTGGTACGAAGTCGACTCCACGCGCATCGACCGTCCGGGCAAGGTCGACAAAATCATCAACCCGTACGTGAATACCCAGGACACCCAGGCCTGCGCCATCGAGCAGGAAAAAGGCCCGGTCGAAGATCCGCAGGAAGCCAAGGTCGTGCAGATTCTGGCCAGCCCGCGCATGACCCGCGACAAGACCGTGATCCGCCTGCCGTCGATGGAGAAGGTGCGAAACGACCCGGTTTTGTACGCCCACGCCAACCGCGTGTTGCACCTGGAAACCAACCCGGGCAACGCCCGTGCGCTGGTGCAGAAGCATGGCGAGCTCGATGTCTGGTTCAACCCGCCGCCGATTCCGATGACCACTGAAGAAATGGACTACGTGTTCGGCATGCCTTACGCCCGTGTGCCGCACCCGGCGTACGGCAAGGAGAAGATCCCGGCGTACGACATGATCCGTTTCTCGGTGAACATCATGCGTGGCTGCTTTGGTGGCTGCACCTTCTGCTCGATCACCGAGCACGAAGGCCGCATCATCCAGAACCGTTCCGAAGAGTCGATCATTCGCGAAATCGAAGAGATCCGCGACAAGGTGCCGGGTTTCACCGGGGTCATTTCCGACCTCGGCGGCCCGACTGCGAACATGTACCGCATCGCCTGCAAGAGCCCGGAAATCGAATCCGCCTGCCGCAAGCCGTCGTGCGTGTTCCCCGGTATCTGCCCGAACCTCAACACCGACCACTCTTCGCTGATTCAGCTGTATCGCAGCGCCCGTGCCCTGCCGGGTGTGAAGAAGATTCTGATCGCTTCCGGCCTGCGCTACGACCTCGCCGTCGAGTCGCCGGAGTACGTCAAGGAGCTGGTGACCCACCACGTCGGCGGTTACCTGAAGATCGCTCCGGAGCACACCGAGGAAGGTCCGCTCAACCAGATGATGAAACCGGGTATCGGCAGCTATGACAAGTTCAAGCGCATGTTCGAGAAGTACACCAAGGAAGCGGGCAAGGAGCAGTACCTGATTCCGTACTTCATCGCCGCCCACCCGGGCACTACCGACGAAGACATGATGAACCTCGCTCTGTGGCTCAAGGGCAATGGCTTCCGCGCCGACCAGGTGCAGGCGTTCTATCCGTCGCCGATGGCCACCGCTACGGCGATGTACCACTCGGGCAAGAACCCGCTGCGCAAGGTGACGTACAAGAGCGACGGCGTGACCATCGTCAAGAGCGAAGATCAGCGTCGTCTGCACAAAGCATTCTTGCGTTATCACGACCCGAAAGGCTGGCCGATGCTGCGTGAAGCGCTGATCCGCATGGGCCGCGCCGATCTGATCGGCCCGGGCAAGGATCAACTGATACCGGCGCATCAGCCAGCCACCGACAGCTACCAGAGCGCCCGTCGCAAGAACTCGACGCCGGCCGGCAGCCACAAGGTCGCCAAAGAGAAGACCACCAAGATTCTCACCCAGCACACCGGTCTGCCGCCGCGTGCCAGTGATGGCGGTAATCCGTGGGACAAGCGTGAACAGGCCAAGGCTGCGGCATTCGCCCGCAACCAGCAGGCGGCCAAGGAGCGCAAGGATGCGGCGAAAGGCAAAGGGCCGAAGCCGACACGCAAGCCGGTCGTGCCGCGCTAAACACTGCTTGAGCTGAACAGAACGCCAACCTTCGGGTTGGCGTTCTGCTGATCGTTCCCACGCTCCGCGCGGGAATGCCTCTCGGGACGTTCCGCGTTCCAGCCGTTACTCGCAGTATTGTCGAACATGGTTGTGACGCGGAGCGTCACCGGCTGCATTCCCACGCAGAGCGTGGGAACGATCAAGTTGCTGCCGCTGGCCTCTTCGCGAGCAGGCTCGCTCCCACAGGGGGAACGCATTCCAAATGTGGGAGCGAGCCTGCTCGCGAAAGCGTCCGATCAAACACAGCAAGAATCAGCGTCCGCAACATTTGCGTGCAACTGAGCCAAACCATTTCCTCGCATCGCCCGGTTTTGGTGCTGTACTGCCTTGAGCATTTCGCGAAAGCGCGCAAGCCTGTGCATGGCATAAGTCTTGCGCGCTTTCCCATACGCCCAAGGCTCGCAGGAGGCACGCCGTGTCGATTCATGTCGCATTGCATCACGTCACGCATTATCGCTACGACCGCGCTGTCGAACTCGGCCCGCAGATCGTCCGCCTGCGCCCGGCGCCCCACAGCCGCACGCGAATTCTTTCCTATGCGCTGAAAGTCTCGCCCGAGCAGCATTTCATCAACTGGCAGCAAGACCCCCAGGGCAATTACCTGGCACGCCTGGTGTTCCCGGAAAAAACCGCAGAGCTGCGCATCGAAGTCGATCTGGTCGCGGAAATGGCGGTGTTCAATCCGTTCGATTTCTTCCTCGAACCGTACGCCGAGCGAATCCCGTTCAGCTACGCCGCCGACGAGCGCAAGGAGCTGGCGCCGTACCTCGAAACCCTGCCGCTGACGCCAACGTTCAAGGCTTACCTGGACAGCATCGACCGCACGCCACTGCCGGCGGTGGATTTTCTGGTGGCGCTCAATCAGCGCCTCAGCGAAGACATCGGCTACCTGATCCGCATGGAGCCCGGCGTGCAGACTCCGGAGCACACACTTCAACACGCCTCCGGTTCCTGCCGTGATTCGGCATGGTTGCTGGTGCAGTTGTTGCGCAATCTCGGTCTGGCGGCGCGGTTTGTTTCCGGCTACCTGATTCAACTGACCGCCGACGTGAAAAGCCTCGACGGCCCGTCGGGCACCGAAGTCGATTTCACCGACCTGCATGCCTGGTGCGAGGTGTATTTGCCGGGGGCCGGCTGGATCGGCCTCGATGCCACGTCCGGGTTGTTCGCCGGGGAAGGGCATATTCCGTTGGCGTGCAGTCCCGATCCGTCCTCGGCGGCACCGATCAGTGGTCTGGTCGAACCTTGCGAGACGCAGTTCAGCCACGAAATGTCGGTCGAGCGAATCTGGGAAGCGCCACGCGTCACCAAGCCCTACACCGATGAACAGTGGCGGGCGATCCAGGCGCTGGGGCGGCAGATCGATGCCGACCTGCTTGAAGGCGATGTGCGCCTGACCATGGGCGGCGAACCGACCTTCGTCTCCATTGACGACCCGGACGGCGCCGAATGGAACACTGCCGCGCTGGGGCCGGACAAGCGTCGGCTGTCCGCCGAACTGTTTCAACGCATGCGCAAGCAATATGCACCGCAGGGGCTGGTGCATTTCGGTCAGGGCAAGTGGTATCCCGGCGAGCAATTGCCGCGCTGGTCGCTCAATTGTTACTGGCGCCGCGACGGTCAGGCGATCTGGCACAACGACGCATTGATCGCCGACGAACAGCAGGACTACGGCGCCGACGGCGAACTGGCCGGACGCTTTCTCGCCAGCGTCGCCGAGCGCCTGAAGTTGCCTGCACGCTTTGTCTTCCCGGCTTACGAGGATCATCTCTATTACCTCTGGCGCGAGGGCGCGTTGCCCGGCAATGTCAGTGCCGAAGATTCGCGCCTGGAAGAACCGCTGGAGCGCGCCCGATTGCGCAAGGTCTTCAGTCAGGGCCTGAACAAGGTGATCGGCCAAGTGCTGCCGCTGGCGCGCACGGCCAAGGGCGATCAATGGCAGAGCGGGCGCTGGTATCTGCGTGACGAGCACTGTCGCTTGGTGCCGGGGGATTCGCCGCTGGGTTACCGCTTGCCGCTGGCCTCGCAGCCGTGGGTGAAAGCGGCGGAATATCCGTTCATCCATCCCAACGATCCGAATCAGGACTTCGCTGAACTGCCGGATCTGGCACAGCTCGGTGTTCACGGCGAACCTGCTGCGCTGGATGAGCGGGTGCCGAAAATCGACGAGTCCGCTGACTGGCTGACCCGTACCGCATTCTGCGCCGAGGCCCGCGAAGGCCGGCTGTATCTGTTCATGCCGCCGCTGGAGCGGGTCGAGGATTATCTGGAACTGGTCTCGGCCATTGAGGCCACCGCCGAAGAATTGCATTGCCCGGTGTTGCTTGAAGGCTATGAACCGCCGAGTGATCCGCGCCTGAGCAATTTCCGTGTCACTCCGGACCCGGGCGTGATCGAGGTCAACGTGCAGCCATCGGCGAGCTGGGACGAGTTGGTCGAGCGCACCGAGTTTCTCTACGAACAGGCACGGCAAACCCGCCTGACCACCGAAAAGTTCATGATCGACGGGCGCCACACCGGCACCGGCGGCGGCAATCATTTCGTCCTCGGCGGCGCGACACCGGCGGACTCACCGTTTCTGCGGCGCCCGGATCTGTTGCGCAGCCTGATCAGTTACTGGCACAACCATCCTTCGCTGTCGTACCTGTTTTCCGGGTTGTTCATTGGCCCGACTTCCCAGGCTCCACGGGTTGATGAGGCGCGCAATGACGCCTTGTACGAACTGGAAATCGCCTTTGCGCAAATGCCGGAACCGGGCGAGGAATGTGCACCGTGGCTGGTCGATCGACTGTTGCGCAATCTGCTGATCGATGTCACCGGCAATACCCATCGCGCCGAATTCTGCATCGACAAACTGTACTCACCGGACGGCGCCACCGGGCGTCTTGGCTTGCTGGAACTGCGCGCTTTTGAAATGCCGCCCCATGCGCGCATGAGTCTGGCTCAGCAGTTGCTGCTGCGGGCGCTGGTCGCGCGCTTTTGGCGCGAGCCTTATGCGCCGGCGAAACTGGCACGCTGGGGCACCGAGCTGCACGATCGCTTTTTGCTGCCGCACTTTATCGAAGAGGATTTCGCCGACGTCATCGTCGAACTCAACAACGCCGGCTATCCGTTGCGTGCGGAGTGGTTCGCGGCGCATCTGGAGTTTCGTTTTCCCAAGGTGGGCGACTACGCCGTCAATGGCATCGAGCTGGAGCTGCGTCAGGCGCTCGAACCCTGGCACGTGCTGGGCGAGGAGGGCTCGGCGGGCGGCACGGTGCGCTACGTCGATTCATCGCTGGAGCGCTTGCAGGTCAAGCTCAACGGCTTGCCGCCACAGCGCTATCTGCTGACTTGCAATGGCGTCGCGGTGCCGTTGCACCCGACCGGGCGGGTGGGTGAGTTTGTCGCCGGGGTGCGCTTTCGGGCGTGGCAACCAGCCAACTGCCTGCATCCGACCATACCGGTGCACGCGCCGTTGGTGTTCGACCTGCTCGATACCTGGATGGGGCGTTCGCTGGGTGGTTGCCAGTACAACGTCGCCCATCCCGGTGGGCGCAATTACGAGACCTTGCCGGTCAATGCCAATGAAGCGGAGAGCCGGCGCATGGTGCGGTTTTTCCGCCTCGGACACACGCCCGGGAAACTTCCCGTACCCAAGGTAGAAATCAATGACGAGCTACCGCTGACCATCGACCTGCGCCGTTACTAGAGCCTACGCAACACGCGGATTTTTCGTATATCCGCGTGTCATGTGCCTGCGTTAGTCTGACCGTTCCCTGCTGTCTGCCGAGCTTTCCATGCCTGACCTGTTAGACCGCTACCCGCTGACTGCGGGCACCTATCACGAACTGCTCGACGGCAGCGGCGCAGTGCGTGCGCATTGGCAGCGCCTGTTCGATCAATTGCAGCGCAGCAGCCCGGCGCAACTTGTGCAGCGCCAGGCCTTGCTGGCGCGGCAGATTCAGGAAAACGGCGTCACCTACAACGTCTATGCCGATCCCAAGGGCGCTGACCGACCGTGGGAGCTGGATCTGCTGCCCCATGTGATTGCGGCAGATGAGTGGCAGCAGTTGTCCGCCGGCATCGCTCAGCGTGCGCGCTTGCTCAATGCAGTGCTGGCGGATCTGTACGGTCCGCAGCGGTTGATCAGTGAAGGCCTGCTGCCCGCCGAGCTGGTGTTCGGGCACAACAATTTTCTCTGGCCCTGTCAGGGCATTGCCCCGCCCGAGTCAGCCTTTCTGCATTTGTATGCCGTGGATCTGGCGCGCACGCCGGATGGTCGCTGGTGGGTCACTGCCGATCGCACGCAGGCGCCGTCCGGGGCCGGCTATGCGCTGGAAAACCGCACCATCGTTTCCCGCGCCTTTCCCGATTTGTACCGTGATCTGAAGGTTCAGCATCTGGCCGGTTTCTTCCGCACCTTGCAGGAAACTTTGGCCCGTCAGGCACCGCAGGGCGATGACGCACCGCTGGTGGTGCTGCTGACACCGGGGCGGTTCAATGAAAGTTATTTCGAGCACCTGTATCTGGCCCGTCAGCTAGGTTATCCGCTGGTGGAGGGCGGCGATCTGACGGTGCGCAATGCCACGGTGTATTTGAAAACCCTCAGTGGCCTGCGCCGGGTGCACGCGATCATGCGCCGCCTCGACGATGATTTCTGCGACCCGCTGGAACTGCGTACCGACTCGGCGCTTGGCGTCCCCGGTCTGCTTGAGGCGGTGCGTCAGGGGCGGGTGCTGGTGGCCAATGCGCTAGGCAGCGGGGTGCTGGAATCGCCGGGGCTGCTGGGGTTTTTGCCGAAGATCAATCAATACCTGTTCGGCGAAGAACTGATCCTGCCGTCGATCGCCACCTGGTGGTGCGGTGAAGCGCCAGTACTGGCGCAGGCGTTGGAAAAACTTCCGGAGCTGCTGATCAAACCGGCGTTCCCGTCGCAGAGTTTCGCGCCTGTTTTCGGCCGTGATTTGAGTGACAGTCAGCGCCTCGAGCTGGCGCAGCGTATGCAGGCACGGCCTTATGCCTACGTCGCGCAAGAACTCGCACAACTGTCGCAGGCGCCGGTCTGGCAAGCCGAGGACGGTCATCTGCAACCCCGCGCGATCGGCATGCGCATGTATGCGGTGTCCAGCCACGACAGCTACCGCGTGTTGCCGGGTGGTCTGACACGAGTGGCGGCCGACGCCGATGCCGAGGTGGTGTCGATGCAGCGCGGCGGGGCAAGCAAGGACACCTGGGTGCTCAGCGATCGTGCGCCAAGTGGCGAGCAGTGGAAGGCGCAGCGCAATGTCGGCGTGCACGATCTGGTGCGGCGCGATCCATATCTGCCGTCGCGGGTGGTTGAGAACCTGTTCTGGTTCGGCCGCTACTGCGAGCGCTGTGACGACAGCGCGCGGCTGCTGCGCATCATGCTCACGCGTTACGTCGATGGCGATGATCCGCAGGCGCTGCAAGCAGCGGTCGATCTCGGCGAGCGGCTGGCGCTGTTGCCGGATGAGGGCGAACTGCCGGAGCGCCTGCTCGCTGCGTTGCTGGGCGAGGATTGGTCGTTCAGCCTGCGCTCCAACTTGCAACGCTTGCAGTGGGCTGCGTCGCAAGTGCGCGGCAAGCTGTCCCGGGAGAACTGGCAGGCGCTGGTCGAATTGCAGCGCGAGGCGCTGGAGCTGGAAGTCGATGAACCGGACTTCGGCGAACTGCTGGATTTCCTCAACCGTCTGGTGATGTCGCTGGCAGCGCTGTCGGGGTTTGCGCTGGATGACATGACCCGCGACGAAGGCTGGCGTTTTCTGATGATTGGCCGGCGCATCGAACGCCTGCAATTTCTCAGCAGCAGCCTCGCCGCATTTCTGCGCGGTGCGGGTGCTTTCGATCAGGCCGGGCTGGAGTGGTTGCTGGAGTTGGGTAACAGCAGCATCACCTATCGCTCGCGCTATCTGGCGGTGGCGCAACTGATTCCGGTACTGGATTTGCTGCTGCTGGATGAGCAGAACCCCCACGCGGTGCTGTTTCAGCTGAAACTGGTCACCCGCACGCTGAAACGCCTGAACGACGATTTCGCCGCGCCTCGGGAAACCGCGCTGCCGCAACTGGTCGAGCGCCTGGCGCGGTTTGATCTCGGTTGTCTGGAAAATCCTTTGTTCGGCAAATCCAGCGTACGTGCCGCGCTGGAGGGTCTGGCCGATCTGTTGCAGGAAATCGCCGAAGCCAGCGGCCAAGTATCGGATCGTCTGGCGCTGCGCCATTTCGCCCATGTCGATGATGTTAGTCAGCGTACGGTGTCCGTGTGATGAGCGCTCAATATCAGATCTTTCACGACACCTGTTATCACTACGACAGCCCGGTCTCCCTCGCGCAGCAACTGGCGCACCTGTGGCCGCGCGAATGCAGCTGGCAGCGCTGCACCGAGCAGCAACTGTTGATCAGTCCCGAGCCGACCATGCGCCGTGATGAACTGGACGTATTCGGCAATCCGTTGACGCGTCTGGCATTTGAACGGCCCCATGACCAATTGCAGGTCAACGCCCGGCTGACGGTCGAGGTGCTGGCGCGGCCGGCGCTGGATTTCAACCATTCGCCCGCGTGGGAGCAGACCCGCGATGCGCTGACTTACAGCAGTCAGCCGTTGTCCGCCGACTTGCTCGAAGCCTGTCGCTACCGGTTCCAGTCTCCTTATGTGCATTTGAAGCGCAGCTTCGTCGAGTTCTCGCAAAGCTGTTTTCCGCCAGGGCGACCGTTGTTGCTCGGGGTGCAGGCGCTGATGCAGAAGATCTTCAGCGAATTTACCTTCGATGCCGAAGCCACCCAGGTGGCGACGCCGCTGGTGGAAGTGCTGGAGCGTCGACGCGGCGTGTGTCAGGACTTCGCTCATCTGATGCTGGCCTGTGTGCGCTCGCGCGGTCTGGCGGCGCGTTATGTCAGCGGCTACCTGCTCACCCAGCCGCCGCCGGGGCAGCCACGCCTGATCGGCGCCGACGCCTCGCATGCGTGGGTATCGGTGTTCTGTCCGGTATCGGGCTGGGTGGATTTCGATCCGACCAACAATGTGCAGCCGGCGCTGGAGCACATCACGCTGGCGTGGGGAAGGGATTTCTCCGATGTGTCGCCGCTGCGTGGGGTGATTCTCGGTGGCGGTAATCACGACCCGGAAGTGCGGGTTACGGTGATGCCTCAGAATTGATGGGTTTTCAGATGTGGAAGCGAGCCTGCTCGCGATAGCTTCAGGTCAGCTAATAGATTTGTAACAGATACACCGCTTTCGCGAGCAGGCTCGCTCCCACAGGGATTTTGGTGTGTCAGGGAACGAAGGGCTGTGAGGGCCGGCAGCAAAACTGCCAGCCCCGTCACAAATCCGCAGGGTCTGATTCGATCATCAAACCCGGTGGGGCTCAGGCGTCGGGCGTCTGATCTTTCGGTGCATCGGATGCATCAACATCATCATCGGTCGCCACTTCACCGTCAGGGTTCAGTGCCGCTTCTTCAGCGGTTTGCTTCTTGCGCTGAAGCTTTTCCTCTTTCTTCTGTTCCTTTGCCAGGTCTCGTTGACGTTTGGCGAAGGAGTAATTGGGTTTGGCCATGGGCGATCCTCTGGGGTCGAAGGTGAGGTTGAGCGGCGCGTATTCTGCCCTGTATCGGTGTCCGGGGGTTAACCGGGTTTTTGGTCGACCCACTTGGGCGTGACGGTCGGCTGCCACTGATCGAGGGCGTCGAGCAGGGAATCTGGCGATTCGCTCACTTGCAGCATGTCACGGTGTGGCGCGCGAACGAAGCCTTCGCCGACGATATGATCGAGAAAAGCCGTGAGTTTGCTGTAGAAACCGTTCACTTCCAGCAGCCCCAAAGGCTTGCCGTGATAGCCGAGCTGGCCCCAGGTCCAGACTTCGAACAGCTCTTCCAGCGTGCCAAGGCCGCCGGGCAGGGCGATGAATGCATCGCTGAGTTCGGCCATCCGCGCCTTGCGCGCATGCATGCCGTTGACCACTTCCAGGCGCGTCAGGCTTTTGTGGCCGATCTCCTTGTCCATCAGGCTTTGCGGAATGATGCCGATCACTACGCCGCCAGCGGCCAGCGCGGCATCAGCCACAATGCCCATCAAGCCGACCGCGCCGCCGCCGTAGACCAGCGTCAGATTTCGCTCGGCCAATGCCCGGCCAAGGGCCACGGCAGCTTCAGTGTAGGCCGGCACGGTACCGGCATTGGCACCGCAAAACACACAAACGGATTTCAGCGACATGCGTTACTCCTGAGTCGATCAGTCGCACAGGGTAACGGCTGGCACGCTGCGCTCCAAGGACTAGACTTCGCGTTCAGGTGATTCAAAAGTACCGCTGGCGCCACAGGCGTAGGCGGCGAGCAAGCTGCACAACAGACCGTTAAAGAACATGACTGGCACTCCGTTTCAGTAGGTGGGCCGATCATAGGCCTGGGCCAACGAAATGGCCGTTAGATTGTGTCGATGAGTGTCATAGCCTGAAAGTTGTATACAATTTTTGACTCAAGTCATATGAACTTGCGATGATTTCAGGCAGTCTTTCCACCACTAGTGTTTTTGTTAACCCTGCCTTGGAGATTCACCATGTTTTCCAAAGTTGTTGCGGTATCCCTGCTGGCGCTGGCCAGCAGCCAATTGATGGCTGCCGAGTGCAAAACCACCGTTGATTCCACCGATCAGATGTCCTTCAACACCAAGGAAATCGTGATCGACAAGAGCTGCAAGACCTTCACCGTCGAACTGACCCACTCCGGCAACCTGCCGAAGACCGTCATGGGCCATAACCTGGTGATCAGCAAAGAAGCTGACATGCAGCCAATCGCTACCGCTGGCCTGGCCGCCGGTATCGACAAGAATTACCTGCCGGAAGGTGATGCCCGCATCATCGCCCACACCAAGATCATCGGCGCCAAGGAAACCGACTCGGTGACCTTCGATGTGGCCAAGGTGGCTGACGGTGGCTACGGCTTCTTCTGCTCGTTCCCTGGGCACATCTCGATGATGAAAGGCACCGTCGTCGTCAAGTAATCAGGGCCAATGTGGGAGCGAGCCTGCTCGCGAAGAGGCCATCCGCTTCACCGAAAGACTGATGGCCAAAGAAAAAGCCCGCTGAGGCTCACTCCTCAGCGGGCTTTTTCATGCCTTTGAAAAATCAAGGCGCAAACGGCATGACCCGCTTGTGATGAGTCTTGTTGTACGTATCGACAATGATCTTCGCCGCCTCGTCACGCACCGTTTCCCCGTGCAGAAACGCATCGATCTCGGCATAGGTCACGCCATGCGCTGCTTCGTCCGGTTTGCCCGGCGAAAGATCTTCCAGGTCTGCCGTCGGCACTTTCTCGACCAGCGTCTCCGGCGCGCCAAAGCTGCGGGCAATCGCACGCACTTGATTTTTCACCAGGCCGCTGAGCGGGGCGAGGTCGCAGGCGCCATCGCCGAACTTGGTGAAGAAACCCATCACCGCTTCCGCCGCGTGGTCGGTGCCAATCACCAGACCGCCCGCCACCCCGGCAATCGTGTACTGCGCCACCATGCGCATCCGCGCCTTGGTATTGCCCAGCACGAAGTCGACCGACGCCGCCGGTTTGCCTTCGAACGCCGACACCTGAGCTGCCAGCGCCTTGACCGCCGGGCCGATGTTCACGGTGTGGATTTCGTCAGGGGCGATGCAGTCGAGCGAGGCCTTGGCGTCGTGCTCGTCAAACTGGGTTTCGTAGGGCAGGCGCACGGCGATGAATTTGTAGCGGTCGTCGCCGGTTTTTTCGCGCAGTTCACGCACCGCGCGCTGGGCCAGGAGGCCGGCGGTCAGTGAATCGACGCCGCCGCTGATGCCCAGCACCAGGGTCTTGAGCCCGGAATTGACCAGACAATCCTGAATGAACGTCAGGCGCCGGGCGACTTCGGCCTGCAGGGCCTGGTCGTCGGCGAACGGTGGTTGCACCTTGAGCTGCTCAGCAATCTCACGCTGTACGGCTTGCATGAATTCACTCCTTGCTAGATAGACTGGATTCGGCAGGAACCTGAAACACATGTCGCAAATAGGCGACGAAATTCGGATCTTTGCAGTGGGTCTTGCCAGGCTCGTCGGAGATCTTCGCCACCGGCTGGCCGTTGCAGGCGGTCATTTTAAGCACGATGCTCATCGGTTCGACACCCGGGATATCGCAGGTGAGGTTGGTACCGATGCCGAAGCTCACATTGATGCGACCGTGCAGCGCGCGGAAAATCTCCAGCGATTTGGGCAGGGTCAGACTGTCGGAAAACACCAGGGTCTTGCTCATCGGGTCGATGCCGAGCTTGTGATAGTGCGCGATGCACTTTTCACCCCACGCCACCGGGTCCCCGGAATCGTGGCGCAGGCCATCGAAGAGTTTGGCGAAGAACAGATCGAAATCGCCAAGAAACGCATCGGTGGTGATGCAATCGGTGAGGGCAATGCCGAGCAGGCCACGGTACTCGCGAACCCAGCAATCGAGCGCGGCGATCTGGCTGTCGATCAGGCGCGGGCCGAGTTGCTGATGGGCCATGATCCACTCGTGGGCCATGGTGCCCAGCGGTTTCATGTCCAGCTCGCGGGACAGATGTACGTTGCTGGTACCGACGAAACGCCCGGGGAAATCATGCTTGAGCACGTTGACCACTTCGGCCTGCACGCCAAAGGAAAAGCGTCGACGCGTGCCGAAATCGGCAACCTGCAATTGCGACAGCTCATCGGCCGAGGCATTGGCGGTCAGCCAGTCGAACTTGCGATACAGCTGTTCGCGTGCCTGCTCCAGCGAAGTCTCCCGGTAGCGATAGCGATTGCGCACTTCGCTGACGATCGCCAGCAGCGGCACTTCGTAGAGGATCACATGCAGCCATGGCCCGCGCAGACGGATGAACAGTTCTCCGTTCTCGATGCCGGTATGCAAGTAACGCAGGTTGAAGCGGAACAGACCCAGGAAACGCAGGAAGTCCGGTTTCAGGAAGGTGATGCGCTCGAGAAAACTCAACTGATCGGCACTCAGGCTCAGCTCGGCCAGTCGCTCGATCTGATGACGGATCTCGGCCAGATACGGGCGCAGATCCTCAGCGTTGCGGCAGCGGAACTCCCATTCGACTTCGACGTTCGGGTAGTTGTGCAGCACCGCCTGCATCATCGTCAGCTTGTAGAAGTCGGTGTCGAGCAGGTTCTGCACGATGCGATCGGCAAACACACTCTCGCTCATAAACGGGTCTCCAGTTGCGCCGCGCCTGGCGCGGTCTATATCGATGGCGCTAGTGGCGCATATCGGCGGTGGGGATTGCCAGCATTTTTTCAGAGCGCCGCAGATCCACTGTGGGAGCGAGCCTGCTCGCGAATGCGGTGTGTCAGTTAAAGATGATGTGGCTGACCCGACGCTTTCGCGAGGAGGCTCGCTCCCACAGGGATCCCGGTTGACCTCACAGCGGGCTATCGATTTGTTCAAGCATCCATTTCACAAAATCCCGCACCTTCGGCACTTCCGCCGCGTGCTCCGGGTAGGCCAGGTAATAGGCATCGCTGCTGGGCATCGCATGCTGCCAGGGAATGACCAGTTTGCCTTCGGCCAATTCCTCTTCCACCAGAAACCGTGGCAGCAGCGCCACGCCACAACCGACCTGGGCGGCGCGGATGCACATGTAAAAGGTTTCGAAACGCGGCCCGTGGTAGCTGTGTTCGGTGTGGTAGCCCTGACTGTCGAACCAGTCGTGCCAGGCCTGCGGTCGCGAGGCATTTTGCAGCAGCACCAGGTCGGTGAGTTGCGTCGGGTCAGTGAATGGCGTGTCCGGCAGGCTGCCCGGGGCGCAGACCGGCACCAGTTGTTCGCCGAACAATTTCAGGCATTCGGTGCCCGGCCGCGATGCCTGGCCGAAATAGAAGGCCAGATCGCTGCGCCCCTGTAACAGATCATCGGCTTCCTGCTCGTTGCACAGGTCCAGATGAATCGACGGATGGCGCAGGCGCCAGCCTTTCAGGCGCGGCACCAGCCAACGGGCGCCGAAGGTCGACGGGGTGGAAACGCGCAGGACTTCGGTTTCGCCGCCGTAGGAACGCAGGTAATGCGTCGACATCTCCACTTGGCTGAGGATTTTTCTGACCTCGACCAGATACAAATCCCCGGCCGGCGTCATCTGCAAGCGCCGACGCACGCGGCGGAACAGCAAGTGCTGCAACAGTTCTTCAAGCTGCGCGACCTGTTTGCTCACCGCACTCTGGGTCAGGTTCAGCTCTTCGGCGGCGCGGGTAAAACTCAGGTGCCGGGTCACGGCCTCGAAGCATTGCAGCGCGGTGATCGAGGGCAAGTGGCGTTTGTTCAGCATGGCCAGTCCTTTTTCTTGTCTTTCGCTAGGCAGCATGAATAAACGGAATGATATCTGGCGTAAAGGTCGTTTGTTGCATCGCCGCAGTGAGGCTACAACTAAAGGCCTGCCCGGCCATGCAAAGGATGGCCGCACACATTCTGTTTTTGCTTGAGGAGAGACCGATGGTAGCCGCATTGCTTGATCGTCTGGGAGTCAACCCGACCCTGTACCAGAACGGCAAAGTGCCGGTGCATTCGCCCATCGATGGCAGCGTAATTGCCTCGGTGAACTGGGAAGGCGCTGCCGAAGTCGAGCAGCACATCAGTCGCGCAGATCATGCATTCGAGCATTGGCGCAAGGTGCCGGCGCCGCGTCGCGGCGAACTGGTGCGCCAGTTCGGCGAAGTGTTGCGCGAGTACAAGGCCGACCTTGGCGAGCTGGTATCGTGGGAGGCCGGCAAGATCACTCAGGAAGGTCTGGGTGAAGTGCAGGAGATGATCGACATCTGCGACTTCGCCGTCGGCCTGTCGCGCCAGCTGTACGGTCTGACCATCGCCTCCGAGCGCCCGGGCCACCACATGCGCGAAACCTGGCATCCGCTTGGCGTGGTCGGGGTGATCAGCGCGTTCAACTTCCCGGTCGCAGTGTGGGCGTGGAACTCCACCCTGGCGCTGGTCTGCGGCAACCCGGTGGTGTGGAAGCCGTCGGAGAAAACTCCGCTGACCGCGCTGGCCTGTCAGGCGCTGTTCGATCGCGTAGTGAAAAATTTCAGTGATGCCCCACCGAGCCTGTGCCAGGTGGTGATCGGCGGTCGCGATGCCGGCGAAGCGCTGGTCGATGATCCGCGTGTCGCGCTGATCAGCGCCACCGGCAGCACGCGCATGGGCCGCGAAGTGGCGCCGAAAGTCGCCGCGCGTTTCGCCCGCAGCATTCTTGAGCTGGGCGGCAACAACGCGATGATCCTCGGCCCGAGCGCCGATCTGGACATGGCAGTGCGCGCGATTCTGTTCAGTGCCGTCGGCACCGCCGGGCAACGCTGCACGACTTTGCGCCGTCTGATCGCCCATGAATCGGTCAAGGAAGAAATCGTCACTCGCCTCAAGGCTGCCTATTCGAAAGTACGCATCGGCCATCCGCTGGAAGGCAATCTGGTCGGCCCGCTGATCGACAAGCACAGCTTCGAAAACATGCAGGATGCACTGGAACAGGCGCTGAGCGAAGGCGGCCGGGTGTTCGGTGGCAAGCGCCAACTGGAAGAGCAGTTCCCCAATGCTTATTACGTGTCGCCGGCCATCGTGGAAATGCCCGAGCAGAGCGACGTGGTCTGCAGCGAAACCTTCGCGCCGATTCTCTACGTGGTCGGCTACAGCGATTTCGAGGAAGCGCTGCGCCTGAACAACGCCGTGCCGCAAGGCCTGTCATCGTGCATCTTCACCACCGACGTGCGTGAGGCCGAGCGGTTCATGTCGGCGGTCGGCAGCGACTGCGGCATCGCCAACGTCAACATCGGCCCGAGCGGTGCGGAAATCGGCGGTGCATTTGGTGGCGAGAAAGAGACCGGCGGCGGCCGTGAATCCGGCTCCGATGCCTGGCGCGCGTACATGCGCCGGCAGACCAACACCGTCAACTACTCGCTGGAATTGCCTTTGGCGCAGGGCATTACATTCGATTAAGCAGCTACAAGCTTCAAGCTACAAGCGTCAAGCAGACCGGCTTGCAGCTTGTAGCTTGTGGCTTGCAGCTGCTCCGACAGGAGCTTGGCAATGCTGTTACGCGAAGAATGTCTGTGGGAAACGCTCACGCCACAACGCCCGGATAACACCGCGCTCAGGGGCGAGGTCAAGGTCGATGTCTGCGTGATCGGCGCCGGGTTCACCGGGTTGTCGGCGGCGCTGCATCTGTTGGAAAAAGGTAAAAGCGTCTGCGTGCTGGAAGCGCATCGCGCAGGGCACGGTGGCTCCGGACGCAATGTCGGGCTGGTCAACGCCGGCATGTGGATTCCTCCGGACGAGATCGAAGCCGGGTTCGGCGAGGCGGTCGGCAGTCAGCTCAACCGCATGCTCGGTGCGGCGCCGGCGCTGGTGTTCAGCCTTGTGGATAAATACGCCATCGATTGCCAGTTGCGCCGCGAAGGCACTTTGCACATGGCGCATAACGCCAAGGGCGAGGCGGATCTGCGCAGTCGCGAGCAGCAATGGAAACGTCGTGGCGCGCCGGTCGAACTGCTGACCGGCAAGGCCTGCGAGCAAGCCACCGGCACGCAGAAAATCGCCGCCGCGTTGCTTGACCGCCGCGCCGGCACGCTCAATCCGATGGCCTATGTCACCGGGCTGGCCAATGCCGTGCGCGGGCTCGGCGGGCAGATGTTCGATCATTCGCCGGTGACTCGCCTCGAGCGCATCGGGCAGAACTGGTCGGTGCAAACCGCCCAAGGTTCGGTACTCGCTGAACAAGTGGTCATCGCCTCCAATGCCTATACCGAAGGCGACTGGACCGAGCTCAAGCGCAATTTCTTTCCCGGTTATTACTACCAGGTCGCCTCGGTGCCACTTACCGAAGACGCTGCGCAAGAAATTCTCCCGGGCGGGCAGGGCTCGTGGGACACCCGTCAGGTATTGAGCAGCATCCGTCGCGACAAGGACGGGCGCCTGTTGCTTGGCAGCCTCGGCAATGGCAATCAGAAACCGACCTGGTTTCTCAAGGCCTGGGCTGATCGGGTGCAGCAGCATTACTTCCCCAATCTGAAGCCGGTCGAGTGGGAATGCACCTGGACCGGGCGCATTGCCTTTACCCCTGATCACCTGATGCGGCTGTTCGAGCCCGCGCCCGGACTGGTAGCCGTCACCGGTTATAACGGTCGCGGCGTCACCACCGGCACGGTGGTCGGCAAAGCCTTCGCCGATTACCTGTGCAACGGCGATCCGCAGGCACTGCCGATTCCCTTCGCACCGATGCAGCCTCTGGCCGGAGTGGGCTTGCGCAGTTGCCTGTACGAGGCCGGGTTTTCCCTGTATCACGCGGGCCAGTGCCTGCGCATCGTCATTTGAGTGTTGAAATTTGTTGCCGCAAGCGGCGCTTTTGCATCCAGCGACTAGCCTGTAATGGTGCGGGTTGTAGCAGTCCCGCACCAGCAGTGTGCAGTTCGGTGACGCGGGCTGTTACAGGCTGGTTGCACGTCGTTTGCCGCTGCGGTTGCAATGATGGCGCGTGCGGGTTGCGCCTGAAAAAACAAATGGTTTCACCTTCCGCGGTTTAGACGGTTGCACGCCCAATGAAAATGGGACCGAAACAGTCGAAATAACAACAACGCAGCGACTTTTTGAAGAATAAAAAACCGATGGCACGGGCCTTGCTCTGAGCTTTGAGTGAAGTGAAGTCGCAGTGCCAACTAAAAAAAACCTTGGAGCACCACCTCATGTCCCAGACGTTTTACAAGAAAGGCTTTCTGGCCCTCGCAGTCGCTACTGCGCTGGGTGTTTCTGCGTTTGCTCAAGCTGATATCAAGATCGGTGTAGCGGGTCCTATGACCGGTGCCAACGCGGCATTCGGCGAGCAGTACATGAAGGGTGCACAGGCGGCGGCCGATGCGGTCAACGCGGCGGGCGGCGTCAACGGGGAAAAAATCGTCCTGGTCAAAGGCGATGACGCCTGCGAACCGAAGCAGGCAGTGACGGTCGCCAAGGACCTCACCAATCAGAAAGTCGCCGGCGTGGTCGGGCACTTCTGCTCCTCGTCGACCATTCCAGCCTCGGAAATCTACGACGAAGCCGGCATCATCGCGATCACCCCGGGCTCGACCAACCCGCAAGTTACCGAACGCGGCCTCAGCGCCATGTTCCGTATGTGCGGACGTGACGACCAGCAAGGCATCGTTGCCGGCGACTACATCGTCGACATGCTCAAGGGCAAGAAAGTCGTTGTGCTGCACGACAAGGACACCTACGGCCAAGGCCTGGCGGACGCCACCAAGGCTCAGCTGGAAAAACGCGGCGTCAAGCCTGTGCTGTACGAAGGCCTGACCCGTGGCGAGAAAGACTTCAGCACCATCGTCACCAAGATCCGTGGCGCCGGCGCCGATGTCGTCTATTTCGGCGGCCTGCATCCGGAAGCCGGTCCATTGGTTCGCCAGCTGCGCGAGCAGGGTCTGAAAGACGTCAAGTTCATGTCCGATGACGGCATCGTGACCGACGAGCTGGTGACCACCGCTGGCGGCCCGCAATTCACCGACGGCGTGCTGATGACCTTCGGCGCCGACCCGCGCCTGTTGCCTGAAAGCAAGACCGTAGTGGACGCGTTCCGCAAGGCCGGCACCGAGCCTGAAGGCTACACCCTGTACGCCTACGCCTCGGTTCAGACCCTGGCGGCAGCGTTCAATGGCGCCAAGTCCAACAAGGGTGAAGAGGCTGCGGCCTGGCTGAAGAAAAATCCGGTGAAAACCGTGATGGGCGAAAAAACCTGGGACTCCAAGGGCGACCTGAAAGTCTCCGACTACGTGGTTTACCAGTGGGACAAGGACGGCAAATACCACCAGCTGGAAAAGCAGAAGTAAGGGGTGAAGCGATCACTCGGCTCACTTGAAACCCTGTGGGAGCGAGCCTGCTCGCGAAGACGCACTGACAAACAACCTCTGCGTTGAATGTTCAACCGCTTTCGCGAGCAGGCTCGCTCCCACAAAGGGGTTCCGTGTGGTCAGGGCTGATCACGCTCCGACATTGCTCCGACGTACATCTGTATTTTTCCTAGAAGAACCGCGCACCCTTGGTGCGCAGGTTCTCACTGCGTGAGATTGCGTTATGGATGGTATTTTCCTGCAGCAACTGGTCAATGGCCTGACCCTCGGGTCGGTCTATGGCCTGATCGCCATCGGCTACACAATGGTCTACGGCATCATCGGCATGATCAACTTCGCCCACGGCGAGGTTTACATGATTTCCGCTTACCTGGCGGCAATCAGTCTGGCTCTGCTGGCTTACTTCGGTATCGAATCCTTCCCGCTGCTGATGCTCGGCACGCTGATCTTCACCATCGTCGTCACGGCGGTGTATGGCTGGGTCATCGAGCGTGTTGCCTACAAACCCCTGCGTAACTCGACCCGCCTGGCGCCGCTGATCAGCGCTATCGGTATTTCGCTGATTCTGCAGAACTACGCACAGATCGCTCAGGGCGCCAAACAACAGGGCGTGCCTACGCTGCTGACCGGTGCCTGGCGTGTTGAAGTCGGTACCGGCTTCGTACAACTGACCTACACCAAAGTCTTCATCCTGATCGCCGCGTTTGTCGGCATGGGGCTGCTGACCTACGTCATCAAATACACCAAGCTCGGCCGCATGTGCCGTGCGACCCAGCAAGACCGCAAGATGGCCTCGATCCTGGGGATCAACACCGACCGGGTGATTTCCTATGTGTTCATCATCGGTGCAGCCATGGCCGCACTGGCCGGTGTGCTGATCACCATGAACTACGGCACGTTCGACTTCTATGCCGGCTTCATCATCGGCATCAAGGCGTTCACCGCAGCGGTTCTGGGCGGCATCGGTTCACTGCCCGGCGCGATGCTCGGCGGGATCATCCTTGGCATCTCCGAGTCGCTGTTCTCCGGTCTGGTCAACTCCGACTACAAAGACGTGTTCAGTTTCTCGCTGCTCGTCCTCGTACTGGTCTTCCGGCCGCAGGGCCTGTTGGGCCGTCCTCTTGTGTCGAAGGTGTAAGCGATGTCTGCAACCACTGAAAAATCCATCGATATCAAAAAAAGTCTGGTCGAGGCGATTCTTGCCGGCCTGATTGCGCTGATCGTGTTCGGGCCGATTGTCGGCGTGGTTCTCGACGGCTACAGCTTCAACCTCGAGGCGACTCGCGTGGCGTGGATCATTGCCATCGTCATGGCCGGTCGCTTTGCCCTCAGCCTGTTCCTGCAAACCCCCAAGGGCCTGAAGATCCTCGACGGGTTCGAGAGCAGCGGTTCCGGCGTGCACGTGCTGCCGGCGGACTACAAATCGCGGCTGCGCTGGATCATCCCGCTGATTATCGTGCTGGCGATCATCGTGCCGTTTGTTTCCAACTCCTACCTGCTCGGCGTGGTCATCCTCGGGTTGATCTACGTGCTGCTGGGGCTGGGGCTGAACATCGTGGTCGGTCTGGCCGGGCTGCTCGATCTCGGTTACGTGGCGTTCTACGCCATCGGTGCCTACGGTCTGGCTTTGGGTTATCAATATCTGGGTCTGGGTTTCTGGACCGTGCTGCCGCTGGCGGCAATCACCGCAGGCCTGGCCGGCTGCATTCTCGGTTTTCCGGTGTTGCGTCTGCACGGTGACTATCTGGCGATCGTGACCCTGGGTTTTGGTGAAATCATTCGTCTGGTGCTGAACAACTGGCTGTCCCTGACCGGCGGCCCGAACGGCATGCCGGCGCCATTGCCGACGTTCTTCGGCCTGGAGTTCGGCAAGCGGGCGAAGGATGGCGGAGTACCGTTCCATGAGTTCTTCGGTCTGACCTACAACCCCGACGTGAAGTATTACTTCATCTACGCAGTGCTGTTCCTGGTGGTGCTGGCGGTGTTGTACGTCAAGCATCGGCTGGTGAAGATGCCGGTCGGTCGCGCCTGGGAAGCCCTGCGTGAAGATGAAATCGCCTGCCGCTCGATGGGCCTCAACCACGTGCTGGTCAAGCTCTCGGCGTTCACCATCGGTGCGTCGACGGCGGGTCTGGCCGGGGTGTTCTTCGCCACTTATCAAGGCTTCGTCAACCCGACCTCGTTCACCTTCTTCGAATCGGCGCTGATCCTCGCCATCGTCGTGCTCGGCGGCATGGGCTCGACCATTGGCGTAGTCATCGCCGCATTCGTGCTCACCGTCGCTCCGGAACTGCTGCGCGGCTTCGCTGAATACCGCGTGCTGCTGTTCGGCATCCTGATGGTGTTGATGATGATCTGGCGACCACGCGGGCTGATCCGCATCAGCCGCACCGGGGTCAAACCACGCAAAGGTGCCATTCACTACGAGAGGACTGCGCCATGAGTGAAGTCGTACTCTCTGTTGAAAAACTCATGATGCATTTCGGTGGCATCAAGGCGTTGAGCGATGTCAGCCTGAAGGTCAAACGCAATTCGATCTTCGCCCTGATCGGACCCAATGGTGCCGGCAAGACCACGGTGTTCAACTGCCTGACCGGTTTCTACAAGGCCACGGGCGGCAAGATCGAACTCAACGTGCGCGGCCAGCAGACCAACGTCATCCAGTTGCTGGGCGAGTCGTTCAAACCGACCGATTTCGTCTCGCCGAAATCCTTCCTCAGCCGCATGTACTACAAGATGTTCGGCGGTACTCACCTGGTGAACCGTGCAGGTCTTGCCCGTACGTTCCAGAACATTCGCCTGTTCAAGGAAATGTCGGTGCTGGAAAACCTGCTGGTGGCGCAGCACATGTGGGTCAACCGCAACATGCTCGCCGGTATTCTCAATACCAAGGGCTATCGCAAGGCCGAGAGCGATGCGCTGGATGTCGCGTTCTACTGGCTCGAAGTGGTCGATCTGGTGGACTGCGCCAACCGTCTCGCCGGTGAACTCTCGTACGGCCAACAACGCCGTCTGGAGATCGCTCGGGCCATGTGCACGCGGCCGCAGATCATCTGCCTCGACGAACCGGCCGCCGGCCTCAACCCTCAGGAAACCGAAGCGCTCAGCGCGATGATCCGGCTGCTGCGCGACGAGCATGATCTGACCGTGGTGCTGATCGAACACGACATGGGCATGGTCATGAGCATTTCCGATCACATCGTGGTTCTCGACCACGGCATCGTCATCGCCGAAGGCGGGCCGGAAGCGATCCGCAACGATCCGAAAGTGATCGCGGCCTATCTGGGCGCCGACGAAGAGGAGCTGGTATGAGTCAACCGATCCTCGAACTGCGCAATCTGGACGTGTTCTACGGCCCGATCCAGGCGCTCAAAGGCGTTTCACTGCAAATCAACGAAGGCGAGACCGTCAGCCTGATCGGCTCCAACGGTGCCGGCAAGTCGACCTTGCTGATGTCGATCTTCGGCCAGCCACGGGCGGCGGGCGGGCAGATTCTCTATCAGGGCGTCGACATCACGCAGAAGTCCTCGCACTACATCGCCTCCAACGGCATCGCGCAGTCACCGGAAGGGCGGCGGGTTTTCCCCGACATGACCGTCGAGGAAAACCTGCTGATGGGTACCATCCCGATTGGCGACAAGTACGCCAAAGAGGACATGCAGCGCATGTTCGAGCTGTTTCCACGGCTTGAAGAACGGCGCAATCAGCGGGCGATGACCATGTCTGGCGGTGAACAGCAGATGCTCGCCATCGCGCGTGCGCTGATGAGCCGGCCGAAGCTGTTGCTGCTCGATGAACCGAGCCTGGGCCTGGCACCGATCGTGGTGAAGCAGATTTTTGCCACTCTGCGCGAGTTGGCCAAAACCGGCATGACCATCTTTCTGGTCGAGCAGAACGCCAACCATGCGCTGAAGCTGTCGGACCGGGCGTATGTGATGGTCAACGGCGAGATTCGCCTGACCGGCACCGGTAAAGAACTGTTGGTGAACGAGGAGGTGCGTAACGCCTATCTTGGCGGGCACTGATTCTTCTCGCGGTTGTACACAGCCCCGGCGACGAAAGTCCCGGGGCTTTTTTATTTTTTGGAATTCACCACAGGTAAATTGGCTAATTCCCGAAATTGTGGAAAACAAATTCCCCAAGCTGCCAAAGCGCGACATATAGACGCTGCAAATGGCTGTTTTTCCACAGTTTTGACTTGTCCCCGGTTACTGTGGAACTGGCTGTGAATAACATGGGTGTATATGGTTGCAGGCCTTGTAATACGTGGCCTCCAGGCTTGTGATTGTTTTTTGATCAGTCAGTTTCAAGCAGGCGCGAGGCGCCATTGTCAACCTTTTTATAGCGAATCCAGGTCGGGTACTGTTGTGTGTAAAAGCCTGTGGATAAGTCTGTGACTAAACTCTGGAAAGACCTCGCGGAGCGCCGTAATTGCTGGCCTCGCGCAATCACCCGGTTGCACCGTCCGTCGTGCAAAATGCCCTGTGCCGCACATCCCCCGCCTCACGGTCAAGCAAAAAACTTTCCATTTCGCCCGCAAAGCCTTGTGTGGCGCGGCTTTGCGCGTTTGCACTTGCCCCCGGAAACTGTGGAGCAGACTGTGGATAACATGCGTGCACATGGCTACAGGCCACGCTGGCTATGGCCTAGGCAGGTCTGGTTGATTTTTGTACAGCTGGCAAGTGTTGCCCGTATCCGCGAGGGCGGGCATGCTGCCTGCTGATTTTCTATTCCAAGGGCTGCCGTGGCGGCCGAAGCAAGGAGAACACGATGTCCGACACCCTGTTTATCACCGGCGCGACGTCCGGTTTTGGTGAAGCCTGTGCCCGGCGTTTTGCCGAGGCTGGCTGGAAGCTGGTCCTGACCGGCCGTCGTGAAGAACGCCTCAATGCCCTCTGCGCAGAACTGTCGAAGCAGACCGAAGTGCATGGTCTGGTCCTCGATGTGCGCGATCGCAAGGCGATGGAGGAGGCAATCGCCAACCTGCCGCCGTCGTTTGCCAAACTCCGTGGCCTGATCAACAACGCTGGCCTGGCGCTCGGCGTCGACCCGGCGCCGAAGTGCGATCTGGATGACTGGGACACCATGGTCGACACCAACGTCAAAGGCCTGATGTACGCCACCCGCCTGCTGCTGCCTCGGCTGATCGCCCACGGCCGTGGCGCCGGTATCGTCAACCTCGGTTCCATCGCCGGCAACTATCCGTACCCGGGCAGCCACGTGTACGGCGCGAGCAAAGCCTTCGTCAAACAGTTCTCGCTGAACCTGCGTTGCGACCTGCAGGGCACTGGCGTGCGGGTCAGCAATATCGAGCCCGGCTTGTGCGAAAGCGAGTTCTCGCTGGTGCGTTTTGCCGGTGATCAGGAACGCTACAACGCCACCTACGCCGGCGCCGAGCCGATCCAGCCGCAGGACATCGCCGAGACGATTTTCTGGGTGATGAACACCCCGGCGCACATCAACATCAACAGCCTGGAACTGATGCCGGTGAGCCAGACCTGGGCCGGGTTTGCCATCGAGCGTAACAAGGCTTGATACCGCGCTGAGGCCATTCGCGAGCAGGCTTGCTCCCACAGGAGAATGCATTTCAAACTGTGGGAGCGAGCCTGCTCGCGAAAAGGCCGGCACAGGCAAAACAGGACGATAAGCTAAACTCCGCACTCAACCAGCCCACTGCATTCGGCGGTGTGCAAGGTTTCATGAGGAGTTCAAGTGAGTAACCGAGGTGAGCAGGCACTGCTCAAACAGTCGACGCTGCTGATGCTGGCGGTGTCGATTGCCGGGATCGTCACCGGTTTTGTTTCAGGTTCGCAATCCATCCTGTTCGATGGCTTTTTTTCGCTGATCGCGACATTCATCAAAATCCTGATGCTGATCACCGCCCGGCTGATCGCCAAGCAAAGCAATCAGCGTTTCCAGTTCGGCTTCTGGCATCTGGAACCGATGGTGTTGCTGATCGAGGGCAGCTTCCTGCTGTTGATCGCCATCTACGCCTTTCTCAACGGCGTGTTCGGCATCATCAATGGTGGTCGTGATATCGAGTTGGGTCTGGTGATCGTCTATGCGGCGGTGTTTACCGTCGTCGAGTTCGCCTACTTCTTTTACGTGCGCCGGCGTAATCGCACGCTCAAATCCAGCCTCATCCAGTTCGACAACATCAGTTGGCTGGTGGACGCGATGCTGTCTGTGGGCCTGTTGATCAGTTTCCTCGCGGCGCTGCTGCTCAAGTCTCAGGGCTATGGCGAGTGGGCGGTGTATGTCGACCCACTGATCCTCATCGTGCTGGCCCTGACCATGCTGCCCCCGGCGTTGAAGATCCTCGGCCCGGCGTTGCGTGATGTGCTGGGTATTGCCCCGGACACTCTGGATGAGCAGGTCAGGCAGGTCATGGAGGTGGCGAAGGTCAAGCATGGTTTCGAGGATTACGTGTCCTACGTGCAAAAGCACGGTCGGGCGCGGTTCATCGAAATTCATGTGGTGTTGCCGGCGGAGTATCCGCTGCGCAATGTCGCGCAGCTGGACGCGCTACGTGAGCAGATATCGGCGCAGTTGGGTGAACCGGATGCGGCGAGGTGGCTGACGATCAGCTTCACCGGGGACAAGAAGTGGATTGCCTGATCTGACCCGGATGTCTGCTGAGAACACAGTAACCCTCTAGCCCCAAAATCCTGCTTTGCACAGGTCAACGCAGATATTCAGCCAAACCGTGATAGCAAGTCGCCAAATGATAAGGCGTAGTCGAAGGCATGTCCTTGCGGCTGACCTCCCCATTTTCATCCCGACACTCATGCCAGCCGCCGGCATGCAGAAACCGCTGCTGCAACGCCTGCAACTGGCGCAGTACTACCGCTTCGCTGTCCGCCCGCAAGGTCAGCGCGCGCAGGTATTCGGCCTGAGCCCAGATGCGCTGGGTCGAATCCCTCGGCCGTCCATTGCCATCCAGATCGAGCATCGCCCGCACCGCGCCGCAGGACTCCAGCACGCCGTACTGCTCGGTAAAGGCAAATGCCCGATCCAGCGCCCGATGCAGTTTCGAATCGCGCAACAACGCCGACGATTCGAGCAGGAAATACCATTCGAACTGGTGCCCCGGTTCGTACCAGTTATCCACAGCCCCCAGTGGCTTCTCCATCAATACGCCATATTGCGGATCGACGAATTGCTTGTGCATGGCTGTGCATAACTCAAGCAGGGCCTTCTGCGTCTGCGGGTCTTCGCGCACCGTCAGAGTGGCGAGGAAGGCTTCGGCCAAGTGCATCAGTGGATTTTGCAGTGGGCCGGTTTGCAGGGTGAGCCAATCACGCTCAAGGCAGGCTTCGTACAAACCGTCGCCGGTGGCGAATCGGCGGCCGATGATTTCCAGCGCGGCGTTGAGTGTCGATTCGGCCAGCGAATCCCGGGACTTGTCCCAATAATGCGCGCAGGCAAAGAGGATGAAGGCGTGGGTGTAGAGATCCTTGCGCTGGTCCAGCGGCTTGCCCTGTGCGTCGATGCTGTAAAACCAGCCGCCGTGCTCGGCATCATGGAAGTGCCGTTGCAGGGAACGGAACAGCGCGGCGGCGCGGACTTCGGCGTTATCCACAACCCCGATCAGGCTGGAGAACAGATACAGCTGCCGTGCGCAGGCCATCGCCCGATAGCGTTGCGCTGGCAACGGCTGGTGTGTAGCGTCCAGCGCCTCATAGGGCAACGCCATGTCGGCATTCCAGCCCGGGCCTTGCCACAGCGGCACGATCACGTCGAGGAAGTGCTGCTGCACTTGGCCAAACAGGGCGGTCAATTCGGGCAGGGCGGTGGAGCGGGAAGCGTGGGGCATGGGCGGGCGTCACGGGCTTGGGCGATTGCGCGACATGGTAGCAGAGAGCACCGCTTGAGAGAGGCGGTGTCTGTCAGGCCGTCTTCGCGAGCAGGCTCACTCCCACAGTGGATTTGCAGCGTACACAAAACCTGTGGGAGCGAGCCTGCTCGCGAAGAGGCCAGTGCAGGCGCTAAAAATCAGCCTGCCAACAACCAGACGCCAGTCGCCGCCGAAGCCGCACCCGCCAACCGCACCAGCGGCGCCGCTGCCTGCGGAAGAACTCGCACCACGCCATAACCGAGCGCATGCAAAACCGCTGTCGCCGCGACAAACCCGGCCGCATACGCCCACGGACTGCTCATGTCCGGCAACTCCAGCCCATGCGCCACGCCATGGAACAGCGCAAACAGCGCCGTCGCGGCCACCGCCATCACCAGTGGCGGACGTACCGCCAGTGCCACGGCCAGGCCCAGCGCCAATACCGAGGCGGCTATCCCGCTCTCCAGCGCCGGCAACTCCAGCCCTTCAAAACCGAGCAAACCTCCGAGCAACATGGTGCCGACAAAAGTGCACGGCAGCGCCCAGCGCGCCGCGCCTTGTTGCTGCGCCGCCCACAAACCGACGGCGAGCATTGCCAGCAAGTGGTCGAGCCCGCCGATCGGGTGGCTGATGCCCGCGACGAGGCCACTGTCGCCATGGCCCGGGTGAGCGAACGCCAGTGCCGGTGTCAGCAGCAACGCCAGAGCGCCAAGAATGCGTTTGAGTGTCATGGATAAGCTTCCTTGTGGATAAGTGGATCAGGCGGCGGTCAGCAGGCCCTGACGTTCGATGAAGGCGATGATTTCTTCGAGGCCCTGACCGGTTTTCTGGTTGCTGAACACGAACGGCTTGCCGTTGCGCATGCGTTTCGTGTCGCTGTCCATCATTTCCAGCGAGGCGCCCACCAGTGGCGCGAGGTCGATCTTGTTGATCACCAGCAGGTCGGACTTGCAGATCCCCGGGCCGCCCTTGCGCGGCAGCTTGTCGCCGGCGGAGACGTCGATCACGTAGATGGTCAGGTCGGACAGCTCCGGGCTGAAGGTCGCCGAGAGGTTGTCGCCGCCGGACTCCACCAGAATCAGATCCAGCCCGGGAAAACGACGGTTCAGTTGATCGACCGCTTCGAGGTTGATCGAGGCGTCTTCACGGATCGCCGTGTGCGGGCAGCCGCCGGTTTCCACGCCGATGATCCGCTCCGGCGCGAGGGCTTCGTTGCGCACCAGGAAATCGGCGTCTTCGCGGGTGTAGATGTCGTTGGTGACCACGGCGAGGTTGTAACGCTCGCGCAGGGCCAGGCACAGGGCCAGGGTCAGCGCGGTCTTGCCGGAACCGACCGGGCCGCCGATGCCGACGCGCAGAGGTTGTGTATCCATTTCATTCTCCAAAATAAACAGCCCTAAGAGCGGAAGAGACGGCTGTACTGGCGCTCGTGGGCCATGCACGCCAGGGACAGGCCAAACGCGGCGCTGCCGATATGTTCGGGATTTATGCGGGTTGCATCGTGCTGCGCCTGTTGCAGCAGCGGCAGCAGTTCGCTGGTCAGGCGCTGGGCGGCTTGCTGGCCCAACGGCAGGGTTTTCATCAACACGGCGAGCTGGTTTTCCAGCCAGCTCCACAGCCACGCGGCAAGAGCGTCCTGCGGGCTGATGCTCCAGGCGCGTGCTGCCAGCGCCCAGCACAAGGCCAGGTGCGGTTCTGTGGTCTGGTCAAGAAAGTCGCGGGCAGGCTCGTCGAGTTCCGGCAAGCCGTTCAACAACTGCTGCAAGGAGTAACCCATCTGCCGGCTCTCCAGATGCAACTCGCGGGTTTCGCGACTGGCGCGGTGGCTCTCGCAGAGTTGTCGTAGCTCGGCCCAGTTTTCATCTGCTGCGGCTTGGCAATGCGCCAACAGCAGCGGCGCTTCGAAGCGGGCGAGATTGAGCAGCAGTTGATCGCTGATCCAGCGGCGGGCGGCGTCAGGGTTGTGGACCCGGCCGTTATCCACCGCCATTTCCAGACCCTGGGAATAGCTGTAGCCGCCAATCGGCAATTGCGGACTGGCCAGACGCAGCAGCGCCCAGGCCGGATTCACAGGCGCACGCCGAACTGGTGGAGTTTCGGCGCGTAGTTGAAGTCTTCATCGCCGTGGCGGGAGTGATGATGGCCGCCGCCGTAAGCGCCGTGTTCCGGCTGGAACGGCGCTTCGATAGCCTCGACCCGGGCGCCGAGCTGTTCGAGCATCGCTTTGAGCACGTAATCGTCGAGCAGGCGCAGCCAGCCATCGCCGACTTGCAGGGCGACATGGCGGTTGCCGAGGTGATAGGCCGCGCGCGTCAGTTCGAACGCATTGGCGCACGTGACGTGGAGCAGTTGTTCGGGACGGGCGCAGACGCGCACGACACGGCCGTCTTCGGCCTGCAGACATTCGCCGTCATACAGCGGTGGCTGGCCGCGCTCCAAAAACAACCCGACGTCTTCGCCTTCGGCACTGAAACAGCGCAAACGGCTTTTGCTGCGCGCTTCGAAGGTCAGGTGCAGCTCGGCGGCCCAGGCGGGTTGAGGGTCGATTCTGCGATGAATCACCAGCATCGGAAAGCTTCCAGCAATGAACGTTGATTGGGCTAGAGCAAGCGCCGCGCCAATCGGGCGATCTGTAGGAAATAGCTGTCGGCGCGTGCCTGATCTTTCAACAGGCGCGGCGATTCTGGAAGGTTTTGGTGCATGAAGGATTTGTCATGCACCAAAGCGAGGCCATGACGGATGTTCAATGTGGGAGCGAGCCTGCTCGCGAATGCGCCGTGTCAGACAGATGTATTCAGCTGACTCAGCGCTTTCGCGAGCAGGCTCGCTCCCACGGGGCTTTGCGCTGTGTCAGATAGAGAAGGGATTACTCGGTACTGCCCAGCCCTTGCCAGTGCTTGAGGCCGATGAAGATGAAGCGCAGTTGCTGGGTGATCTTCGCCTGCGGGGTCAGGTGCTCCGGCAAGGCCTCGGCGGGTGGGTCGATGATGTCGGGGAGGGTGGCGAACACCGATTTGACGATCAGGTCGGCCATCACGCTGAGGCCGGCCAGATCCAGATGTTGCAGCTTGGGCATCAGCGCCAGGTCCGCCGCGAGGTCGGCGCTGATGTTCTCCCGCAGGCGTCCGATTGCCTGGCGCACCGGCAGCGAGCCGCCGTATTGTTCGCGGGCGAGAAACAGGAATTGCGAGCGGTTGGCGTTGACCACATCAAGGAAGATGCGCACCGAAGCGTCGATGATGCCGCCCATGACGAATTCATTGTGCCGCACCAGGCGGATGGTCTCGCGGAAGGTCTGGCCGACTTCACTGACCAGCACCAGCCCCAACTCGTCCATATCGGCGAAGTGCCGGTAGAAACCGGTGGGCACGATGCCGGCGGTCTTGCTCACTTCGCGCAGGCTCAGGCTGCCGAATCCTCGGCCGCTTTCCATCAGGTGGCGGGCAGCGTCCATCAGGGCGTTGCGGGTCTGTTGTTTCTGTTCGGCGCGGGGCAGCATCGCAGGGTGTGTTCTTCGGCAGGACAAGCGCCGCACTCTAGCAAATCGGCTTTGTCGGCGTCGAACGGGGAGTCATGCAGCGAGGGATTCACAGAAGCTGAAAAGTCAAAAGCCCAATCCGCTGATTGGGCTTTTTCGCTGGGCCGTCATAGGCTCAGCTCACGGCGCTGTTGCGTTCGATCACACGGTCACCACCACCTTCGGCGAGGGCTTGACCTTGTGGAGTCTTGTCGTAGCCGTCTTCCACCAGGCCTTTTTCTTCGAGACGATTGCGGCCGTTTTCGGCTACAGCCTGGCCTTGTGGCGTCTTGTCATAGCCATCTTCAACCAGACCTTTTTCTTGGAGGCGGTTGCGACCGTTTTCAGCCAGAGTCTGACCTTGTGGGGTTTTGTCATAGCCGTCTTCAGCCAGAGTCTGGCCTTGTGGGGTTTTGTCGTAGCCGTCTTCAGCCAGAGTCTGGCTGAACACCGAGTGGCTGTCTTTGACTTGCGGAGTGGCCTGATCAGCAGCGGGCAGGGCGAAAGCAGTGCTGGCTAGCATCGACAGGGTAAGGCTGAGCAGTAATTGGCGTTTCATGATAGTGGCTCCTTGGGAGGGCGATAAAGTGGGTACGAGGGCAATGCTACTCTCGATAAGTCGATATAAAAGTTCATAAACGCAATGGTAATAATCAACAGAATTGATTGTTCGGCGCGAAGGCTCTAGATCGCGCCTTTGCGGGCGACGGTTTTGCACCGTCGTGGGTATTTTCGACTCACTCGTGCCTCGCAAAAGTGCGGGTGGCGGTAACACTGCTCGACCGATCGGTCAGTTTTGCCAAGCTTTTTATGGCTTAAACTGCCTTTCAATTAAACCTGCGGGCCTTTCGCCAGTCACAGACTGCATAGGGGCCGCTTCGGTCTGCCGTTTCAGCTGTGCGTCGGGATGTTCGGCGTGCGGTCGTGATCAGGAGCTTTGTGCATGACGCGCACTGGAAAAATCTTCAGCTGGACCTTCGCCATCCTCGCGCTGCTGCTGGCAGCCTTGATTCTGATCATCGCGTTTTTCGACTGGAACCGGATCAAACCCACGATCAACGCCAAAGTTTCGGAAGAACTGCACCGGGCGTTTGCCATCAATGGCAACCTCGCAGTGATCTGGCAGCGCGAGCCGGAAGAAGGCGGCTGGCGCTCTTGGGTGCCTTGGCCGCACGTGGTCGCCGAGGATCTGAGCCTGGGCAACCCGGACTGGTCGAAGCAGCCGCAGATGGTCACGCTCAAACGCGTCGAGCTGCGCATTTCGCCGCTGGCCCTGCTGGCCCAGCGCGTGGTGATTCCGCGCATCGACCTGACCGAGCCGAATGCCGAACTGCAACGTCTGGCCGATGGCCGCGCCAATTGGACGTTCAAATTCGATCCCAAGGACCCGAACGCCGAGCCGTCGAGCTGGGTGGTCGATATCGGCGCGATCGGCTTCGACAAGGGCCACGTGACCCTCGACGACCAGACCCTGAAGACCAACCTTGATGTGCTGATCGACCCGCTCGGCAAGCCGATTCCCTTCAGCGAGATCGTTGGCGACAAAGCGGCGAAAACCGCTCAGGACAAGGGCGGCGCACCGCAGGACTATGCCTTTGCGCTCAAGGTCAAAGGCCAGTATCACGGGCAGAACCTCACCGGGCAGGGCAAGATCGGCGGGTTGCTGGCCTTGCAGGACGCGAGCAAGCCGTTCCCGTTGCAGGCCCAGGCGAAGATCGGCGATACCCGTATCGAACTGGCCGGTACCCTGACTGACCCGCTGAATCTCGGCGCCCTCGACCTGCGCTTGAAACTCGCTGGCGACAGTCTCGGCAATCTCTACCCGCTGACCGGCGTGACGCTGCCGGACACCCCACCGTATTCCACCGACGGCCACCTGATCGCCAGGCTGCATGACGAGGCCGGGGCGACATTCACTTATGAAAAATTCAACGGCAAGATCGGCGACAGCGATATTCACGGCGACTTGACCTACGTGGCCAGCCAGCCACGGCCGAAACTCACGGGTGCGTTGCTCTCCAATCAGCTGCTGTTCGCCGACCTTGCACCGTTGATCGGCGCTGATTCCAACACCGAGCAAAAGGCCCGTGGCGGCGCGAGCAAGCAGCCGGCAGACAAAGTCCTGCCGGTCGAAGAATTCAAAACCGATCGCTGGCGTGCCATGGACGCCGATGTCGAGTTCACCGGCAAGCGCATCGTCCACAGCGAGAAGCTGCCGTTCAACGACCTCTATACCCATCTGAAACTCAACGACGGCGAACTCAGCCTGGAACCGCTGCGCTTTGGCGTCGCCGGCGGCACCCTGGATGCGCTGATCCGCCTCAATGGCCGCACCGAGCCGCTGGAAGGCCGGGCGCGTTTGACCGCACGCAAATTCAAACTCAAAGAGCTGTTCCCGACCTTCGAGCCGATGAAAACCAGTTTCGGTGAGCTCAATGGCGATGCCGACATCAGTGGCCGGGGCAACTCCGTGGCCAAGCTGCTCGGTGGCGCCAACGGCAATCTGAAGATGCTGATCAACGACGGTGCGATCAGCCGCGAGCTGATGGAACTGGCCGGGCTCAACGTCGGCAACTACGTGGTCGGCAAGATCTTTGGCGACAAGGAAGTGAAGATCAATTGCGCGGCGGCGGACTTCGACATCAAGACCGGCCTGGCCACGACACGGCTGTTTGTCTTCGATACCGAGAACGCAATCATCTACATCGATGGCACGGCGAACATGGCCACCGAGCAACTCGATCTGACCGTGACCCCTGAGTCGAAAGGCTGGCGTCTGATCTCCCTGCGCTCGCCGCTGTATGTGCGCGGCAAGTTCATCAAACCGGATGCCGGCGTCAAAGCCGTACCGTTGATGCTGCGTGGGGCGGGGATGGTTGCATTGGGCGTGATTGCCGCACCGGCGGCGGGGTTGCTGGCGCTGGTGGCGCCGAGCGGTGGCGAACCGAATCAATGTGCGCCGTTGCTGGAACAGATGAAGCAGGGCAAGGCGCCGGTGACCGTTAAACCCAGCAAGTAA
>NZ_RCNX01000083.1:67229-97983 GCF_004307595.1 Pseudomonas sp. Sample_23 | reverse complement strand
GCTGGAACAGATGAAGCAGGGCAAGGCGCCGGTGACCGTTAAACCCAGCAAGTAAGCAGGGCAGATCAAAAGATCGCAGCCTTCGGCAGCTCCTACATTTGGAATGCGTTCCCCCTGTAGGAGCTGCCGAAGGCTGCGATCTTTTGCTGTTAAGGGTTACAGATCGTTAAGGATATCCGCCATGTCGTCGGCGTGTTCTTCTTCCTGGGCGAGGATGTCTTCGAAGATGCGGCGGGTGGTCGGGTCCTTGTCACCGATGTACTGAATGATTTCACGGTAGCTGTCGATGGCGATGCGCTCGGCCACCAGATCTTCGTAAACCATTTCCTTGAGTGTGTTGCCGGCCACGTATTGCGCGTGGGACATCTTGCTCAGCAGGTCAGGGTTGAACTCAGGCTCACCGCCCAGTTGCACGATCCGCTCGGCGAGACGATCGGCGTGCTCGGCTTCCTGGTTGGCGTGCTCGAGAAATTCGTCGGCGGCGACGTTGGCTTTCAGGCCGTTGGCCATGAAGTAGTGGCGCTTGTAGCGCAAGGTGCACACCAGTTCGGTGGCCAGCGACTCATTGAGCAAACGCAGGATTTCTTCACGGTTGGCGTTGTAACCCTCGGTGACCGCGCCGTTTTCCACGTGTTGCCGCGCGCGTTCGCGCAGGGTTTGAACATCAGACAAATGCACGTCACTCATTTCATTCTCCTGGAGGCTAATCCGATAGGCGCCACGTTCTGAAGACGCGGTCGCTACTCAGGGTGTGAGTCTTGAGCGAAGCGAAAAGTTTTATGCGATTTACGCCGGACTCGGTTCAGGAACTGCTGAGGACTGCGATGTCGGCAGGGTCAGAGCTGGAATAGGCTTATCGTTGAGTTGTCATCGTCGAGGAGGATGCTTGGCGAGCGTCTTGCACGTCTGGCCTCCACCCACCGCGCACAAGGATGTAACCCATGTCGACACGTTATCCACTGGTGCTGGTGCCGGGCATGCTCGGCTTTGTCCGGCTGGTGCTTTATCCGTATTGGTTCGGCATCATCAAGGCCTTGCGCCGTGGTGGTGCGACGGTGGTCGCGGTGCAGGTTTCGCCACTCAATTCCACGGAAGTGCGCGGCGAGCAGTTGCTTACGCGGATCGAGGAAATTCTCCGCGAGACAGGGGCGCCGAAGGTCAATCTGTTCGGTCACAGTCAGGGCGCGTTGACCGCGCGCTATGCGGCGGCGCAGCGTCCGGATCTGGTCGCCTCGGTAACATCGGTGGCCGGGCCGAATCACGGCTCCGAACTGGCCGATTATCTGGAAAAGCACTATCCCGCCAACAGCGCCAAGGGCCGCTTGCTCGAAGCGTTGCTGCGCCTGATCGGCTGGGTCATGGCATTGCTCGACACGGGTTACCACGGGCCGAAACTGCCGGTGGATATCCACGCTTCCCACCAATCGCTGACGACTGCGGGCGTTGCATTATTCAATCAGCGTTATCCACAAGGGCTGCCGGAGGTCTGGGGAGGGCAGGGGCCGGAAGAGGTCAACGGTGTGCGCTATTACTCCTGGTCAGGGACGCTGCAACCGGGCAAGACCGATCGTGGCGGCAATCTTCTTGACGGCACCAACCGCAGTTGTCGCTTGTTTGCCAGGACCTTCGTCCGTGAGCCGGGGCAGTGCGATGGCATGGTCGGCCGTTACAGCTCGCATCTGGGCACGGTGATCGGTGATGACTATCCGCTGGATCATTTCGACATCGTCAATCAGTCGCTGGGACTGGTGGGCAAAGGCGCAGATCCGGTAAGGCTGTTTGTCGAGCATGCGGCGCGGCTGGAGGCTGCAGGGTTATAGCCAAACAGACCGCGTCATCGTTCTTCGCGAGCAGGCTCGCTCCCACAGGTGTCTGCATTTCAACGTGGGAGCGAGCCTGCTCGCGAAGGGGCCTTATCAGGCAACGCCGATCCGCCGGCCCAACACCATGGTCCAGCGCTCCGACAAAACCACCCCGCCCAAGGTCAGCAACCCGCCCACCAGGTGATACATCGCCAACTGTTCCTTCAACACCACTGCTGCAATCAGCGCGGTAATCAATGGCAGCAGATTGAAAAACAGCGTCGTCCGGCTCGGCCCCAGTCGCTGCACCGCCTGCATCCACGCCAGCGGCGCGACCATCGAAGCCAGCAGGCATGCATACAGCACCAGCGGCACGTTCTGCAGATTCAAACCGGTCTTCGGCGAAACAGCGAACAACGGAAACAACACCACAATCGCCACCAGCACCTGCAAGTACAGCAGCACCAGCGGCGGCAGGCGCAGTTGCCATTTTTTCAGCAGCGTGCTGTAAACCGCATAGGCCAGCGTTGCGATCAGCATCATCGCATCGCCCAGATTGACCCCGTGTTGCAGCAGCGCTCCGAGGCTGCCGGATGACACCACCACCAGCACGCCAGCGAACGACAGCACCGCACCGACCAAGGCACCAGCGGTCAGGCGCTGGCCGAGGCTGATGATCGCCATGGCCAGCGACATCAATGGCATCAACGACAGGATGATGCCCATGTTGGTCGCGGTGGTCAGTGTTGCGGCGAAATAGGCGAGGCTCTGATACACCGCCATGCCGAGCACGCCGAGGATGGAAATCCGCCCTAGGTTCGGCCGAATCTGCGGCCAGTGGGCGATGACTTTCTTCAGCATGAATGGCGTGAACAGCACGCCGGCCAGCAGCCAGCGATAGAAACCGATCTCGGCGGGGAAGATCACGCCGACCGCCAGTTTGTTGATCACGGTGTTGCCGGCCCAGATGAAAATCGCCAGCAGGGGAAACGCGTATTGCATGGGACAAAAACCAGAACGTTGATGAAGCGCGATTATCGCCTGTCTGGATGCAGGCCTATACTGCGAACCGGACAACCTGCCTCTGCATCCGGACAGCATGAACAGCAAACACATCGATCTGCTCGATTTCAGCGAATTGCCGTCAGCGGTGTATTTCCGCTACGCCGATTTCAATGCCCACGAATATGCCGCGCCGCATCGCCATCCTTGGGGCACGCTGGAATACGCGGCCCATGGCGTGTTGCACATGGATGTCGACGGCAGCCGCTTCATGTCGCCGCCGCAGTACGCCGTGTGGGTGCCGCCCGAGGTCGAGCACAGTTTCTACAGCCATCAGCCGGTCAACTACCGCGCGGTGTGTCTTGATCCAAGCGTTTGCACACGATTGCCGGCGCGGGCCTGCACCTTGGCGATCAGTGACATTCTCAAGGCGATTCTCAAGGACTTCGCCGCCCGCGATGTGAAGATCCCCGAGCATGAAGCCGATCAGCGTCTGGCCCAGGTACTGGTCGATCAACTGCAACAGGCACCGGTGCAGGAATGTTACCTGCCGTATGCGAGCAGCCCGGGCTTGCTGACGGTTCTCGACGCCTTGCAGGCCGCGCCGGGCGACAACCAACCGTTGGCGCATTGGGCCGCGCAAGTGCATGTCAGCGAGCGCACCCTGGCCCGGCAGTTTGTCCGCGAGCTGGGCATGAGCTTTGGCGAATGGCGTCAGCGCTTGCGTTATCTGGCGGCGATCGAGGCGCTGGAAACCTCGCGTTCGGTGCAGGAAATCGCTTTCGACCTCGGCTACAGCAGCGGCTCGGCGTTCATCGCCATGTTCGCCCGCCAGGCCGGGTGCACGCCGGAGCAGTATCGGCGCAGCCACCTCGAGGGCAGGAAGGTGTAACAAGCTTTGACTACACTGCGACAGAGGCCGCATCCATCGGTGCGGCAACAAGGAGAAAACTCCATGAAGATGTTGCGTGTGCCGTTGTTGATGATCGGGCTGCTTGTGTGTTCCCAGGGTTTCGCCGCCACGGCGCAACAGAACAAGATGACCACCTGCAATGCCGATGCGACCGCCAAGAGCTTGAAGGGCGACGAGCGCAAGGCGTTCATGAGCACCTGCCTGAAAGCGGCACCAGCGGCCAACGATGGCAAGGAGCTGACCCCGCAGCAGCAGAAGATGACCACCTGCAATGCCGACGCGAAAACCAAAGCGCTGACCGGCGATGCGCGCAAGGCGTTCATGAGTGAGTGTCTGAAGAAAAAGTGAAACGGTAAAATAATGTGGTGAGCTTGCCGGCCTCTTCGCGAGCAGGCTCGCTCCCACATTTGAAATGCATTCCCCTGTGGGAGCGAGCCTGCTCGCGAAAGCGTCGGTGAATACACCGCCAATCCCACGCCCCGCATATCCCTAGTGCTAACCCCGGATCGCTGGCAGACTGCCCATCCTTTCACGCCGTTCGTTTTGAGGCTGTATGCCAACGTTTTCTCAGCGTCATGTTGTGTTCTGGGTCAGTTGCATCATCATTTTTGGCGGTTTGCTGTTGGTGCTGCCGCTGCGCCTGTTGCCGAGCCTGCTGGCCGGGTTGCTGGTGTTCGAGCTGGTGAACATGCTCACCCCGCAACTGCAACGGCTGATCGAAGGGCGGCGTGCGCGCTGGTTGGCGGTGGCGCTGCTCGGCACGCTGGTAGTAAGTGCGCTGGCGCTGATCTTCGCCGGCGCCATCAGTTTCCTCCTGCATGAAGCGGAAAACCCCGGCGCCTCGCTCGATAAATTCATGGGCGTGGTCGATCGCGCGCGCGGACAGTTGCCGCCGTTCATCGACGCTTACCTGCCGGCCAGCGCGGCGGAATTTCGCGTGGCGATCGGCGAGTGGGCGAGCAAGCATCTGGCCGACCTGCAACTGGTCGGCAAGGACGCTGCGCACATGTTCGTCACCCTGCTGATCGGCATGGTGCTCGGCGCGATCATCGCCCTGCAGCGCATCCCCGACGTGACCAAGCGCAAGCCGTTGGCCGCCGCTTTGTTCGACCGTTTGCATCTGCTGGTGCAGGCGTTTCGCAATATTGTCTTCGCGCAGATCAAGATTTCCCTGCTCAACACCGTGTTCACCGGGATCTTCCTCGCTGTGATCCTGCCGATGTTCGGCATCAAGCTGCCGCTGACCAAAACCCTGATCGTGCTGACCTTCCTGCTCGGCCTGCTGCCGGTGATCGGCAACCTGATGTCGAATACGCTGATCACCATCGTCGGCCTGTCGCTGTCGATCTGGGTGGCGATCGCCGCGCTGGGCTACCTGATCGTTATCCACAAGCTCGAATACTTCCTCAACGCGCGCATTGTCGGCGGGCAGATCAGTGCCAAGTCGTGGGAGTTGCTTCTGGCGATGCTGGTGTTCGAAGCCGCGTTCGGCCTGCCGGGGGTGGTGGCGGGGCCGATTTATTACGCGTATCTGAAGAGTGAGTTGAAGCTCGGAGGAATGGTCTAGAAAAGCAGCTTCGAGTTGCAAGCTTCAAGCTGCAAGTTAAAGCAGAAGCGAGAGCCGCAGTGGCTTTTGCTTTTGCTCTTACTTGCAGCTTGCAGCTTAAAACTTGCGGCTGCCCCTAAACGCCATAGCGTTTGCGGGCTTCAATCGCCAAACCGCTACCAATGCTGCCAAAGATGTTGCCTTCGACATGCCGGGCGTTCGGCAGCATTGCCGAGACGCTGTTGCGCAGGGCCGGGATGCCGCTGGAGCCCCCAGTGAAGAACACCGTGTCGACCTGATCGACCGCCACGCCAGCGTCATTCAACAACTGCGTAACGCTGCCACGCACACGCTCCAGCAAGGCCTCGATCGCCGATTCGAACAGCGCGCGGCTCAGCTCGACGCTCAGCCCGGCTTCGATGCGGTCCAGCGGCACGTGGCGGCTGTCGGCGTGGGTCAGCTGGATCTTGGTTTCTTCCACTTCCATCGCCAGCCAGTGCCCGGCGCGCTGTTCGATCAGTTTGAACAGACGATCGATGCCGCCGGTGTCTTCGATGTCGTAGCGCATGCTGCCCAGCGCCAGCGTGGATTTCTGCGAGTACACCGAGTTGATCGTGTGCCAGGTCGCCAGGTTCATGTGGTGGCTGGTTGGCATGTACGCGCCGCTCTTCATGCGGCTGCCGTAGCCGAACAGCGGCATCAGGCCTTGCAGGCTGAGCTGTTTGTCGAAGTCGGTTCCGCCGATGTGCACGCCGCCAGTGGCGAGGATGTCGTCATGACGGTTGTCGACACCGCGACGCTCGGGCGACAGGCGCACCAGCGAAAAGTCGGAGGTACCACCGCCGATGTCGACGATCAGTACCAGCTCTTCTTTCTCGATGGTCGACTCGTAGTCGAATGCCGCCGCGATCGGCTCGTACTGGAACGACACATCTTTGAAACCGATTTTGCGCGCCACTTCGACCAGCGTGTCTTCGGCCTCCTGGTCAGCCAGCGGATCGTCGTCGACGAAGAACACCGGACGGCCCAGCACCACTTGCTCGAATTCCCGACCGGCGGCGGTTTCGGCGCGGCTCTTGAGCTGGCCGATGAACAGCCCGAGCAGGTCCTTGAACGGCATCGCCGTGCCGAGGACGCTGGTGTCGTGCTTGATCAGCTTGGAGCCGAGCAGGCTTTTCAACGAGCGCATCAGCCGGCCTTCGTAGCCTTCCAGATACTCATGCAGGGCCAGGCGACCGTAGACCGGGCGACGTTCCTCGATGTTGAAGAAGACCACCGACGGCAGGGTGATCTTGTCGTCTTCCAGCGCGATCATGGTGTCCATGCCGGGGCGCAGCCAGCCGACGGTGGAGTTGGACGTGCCGAAGTCGATGCCGCAGGCACGGGCTGGAGAGGCGTCTTTCATTTCTTTCGGATTCCGGTGAAAAAACGGCCGCGCAGTGTATGTCAGTGCGCGGCAGATTCGAAGGCCGGTCATCCGCTATTTCGCCGGCAGACAGCTTGAAAAGCGCCGCTTCGCCCCAAACTTGCTGGCATGGGCCGGCAGACACACCGGCGGTCGCAAGAACCGTCGTCCACTGCCGATAAACTTCTGCGGCGCCACCCGGTCACAAACTTGAGATCGGTCAACCCGGCACGTGCCAATCGGCGCATGCTGGTCTCGGCGCGAAATCGATAACGGATGGTGATCCTTCCATGGACTTCAAAGACTATTACAAGATACTCGGCGTGGAGCCGACAGCCGACGACAAGGCCATCAAGGCGGCCTATCGCAAGCTGGCGCGCAAATACCACCCCGATGTCAGCAAGGAAAAAGACGCCGAGGCCAAGTTCAAGGACGCCTCGGAAGCCTATGAAGCGCTGAAAAGCGCCGACAAGCGCGCCGAATACGACGAACTGCGCCGTTATGGCCAGCACGGTCAGCCGTTCCAGGGCCCGCCGGGCTGGCAGAGCCGCGGCGGCTTCGGCGGTGGCGGTGGCGACACGGGCGACTTCTCGGACTTCTTCAGTTCGATCTTCGGCAATCGCGGCCCCGGTTTCGGTGGCGCCGAGAGCCGCCAATCACGCGGACGCCGAGGGCAAGACGTGGAAATGGAACTGCCGGTCTTCCTCGAAGAAACCCTGTCGAACGAATCGAAGAAAGTCACCTTTCAGGTGCCGCAATACAATGCGCACGGCCAGCATGTCAGCAACACCAGCAAGAGCCTGAACGTGAAGATTCCGGCCGGCGTTACCGACGGCGAGCGGATTCGCCTGAAGGGCCAGGGCGCACCGGGCATCGGTGGCGGGGCGAATGGCGATCTGTACCTGACCATCCGTTTTGCGCCGCACCCGAAATTCGATGTCGAAGGCGAAAACCTGATCATCACCTTGCCCCTGGCTCCGTGGGAATTGGCATTGGGCACTGAAGTGGCCGTGCCGACCCTGACCGGCAAGATCAACCTCAAGGTCCCGGCCGGCAGCCAGAACGGCCAGCGCATGCGCGCCAAGGGCCACGGCCTGCTGAACAAGGCCGGCGAACGCGGTTATCTGTTCGTGCAGCTCAAGGCCGTGATGCCGAAAGCCTCCGACGATGAGGTCAAGGCGCTGTGGCAGGAACTGGCGAAGAAAGCCGCCTTCAATCCGCGAGAGAACTTCTGAACCCGACGACGGAGTAGCCCATCATGAGCAGCCCCCTGATCGTTCAACTGGACCTGGCAGAATTCTGTGAGGCGGCCGATTTGTCGGACGTCTACGTGATCGAAATCGTCGAGCACGGCATCCTCGAACCTCAGGGCGCGCAGCCCCGGGAATGGCGCTTCACCGACTACGAATTGGCCTTGGCGAAGCGCGCGGTGAAGCTGCGCCGTGATCTGGAGCTGGAGTGGGAAGGCGTGGCGCTGGCGCTGGATCTGCTGGATGAGGTGAAGCAGTTGCGCGCCGAGAACCGCATGTTGCGTCAACGGTTGGGGCGGCTGGTGGTCGAATAAGTTGTTTGAGGCGATGAGGTCTGTTTCGGCCTCATCGCGAGTCGGCCCGCTTGTGCCGGGTTAGTGTTTGCGAGTGTTTCACCCGGTATGAACCGGCTGGATGGTCTGATAGTTTCCCGGGCACATGTTGGCAATGGATGCCGACGGTCGTAGCGCCAGCCAGCCAGACTGGCCAGCGCTGCGCAATCTTTGCAAGGAAGCCTGTCAATGCCAGTCAGACCCAAGCCGCCCAAGCCGGGCGCAGTCGATATCACCACCCCTGGACGCACATCCCGGGATTCCGCCACGCACGGTATCGAGTCGCCGCACCTGACCCCCGGTCCGTTCATTCGCAAGACCCCGCCCGATACCAGCGAACCCGGCAGTAGCACGCAGCAAATGGAAATTGCAGCCACGCCGCACAGCGTGCAAGTCCATCCGACGCCGTCTACCTCGGGTTCCGTCCCAACGGTCGCAGCCTCCGCGCTGGAGCGTTACCTGATCGCCTCGACAGCCCCTCTACCGCAAGCGGACGTTGACGGGTTTCGCCTATTCAAGGGGCGCCAATACGTGGACTTGCAGGGCGGCGGTACGGTGCTGATCGGCATCGATGCCGAGACCGGTCTGCATCGGGCCCGGCTGTCCAGCGAGCTGCAGCCGTCCGGTCCAGTGCTTGCCTACGATCCGTTGAACAAGCACTGGTACTCGCTGGAGGATTTCAGCGCATCGCCGGACGCCGCCGTTGTACCGGCTAAAAGCCGCAGGGCGGCGCGGCAGAGTGATGAAGACTATGAGTCAGCCCTTGAAGAGCTGCCCGACGATGTCGATGCGGCAGATGAACATTTCTATCTGGCGTCCGAGTCGATGCCCTTCAAACCTTTCACTGCTGACGAGTTGAGTGCAATGCGCAGCGAAACGCGTTTTTCGTTTCTCAGCAATCGGCACGGGGTCTACGACCGGGCCAATAACGGCAAATATCCATTCCGGGACATCGCCGGCACGCCTATCCGCATAAAGAAGCTCCAGACCCTCGTGCGTTTCGAAGACGGCGGCCGATACACCTCCGAGCAGATCAAACCGTACATCAAGTTTGGCGCCTACGAGCATGTCGCGCGGCTGTATGAAGAAAAGCTGCAATGGCGACTGTTCACCGAGGCCGACATGCGTGCGCCCGGTGAGCGGGCCCTGGTCGGCCAGTCCATGGTGGTTGCCAACCGGCGCATCAGCCGAGGCGAGGTGGTCGGCGTCTATGCTGGCGCCATCATGCCAGGACGTCTTGTGCCGCTCCCCCAGCAGTCATACACCATGAAGGTCGGCGTGCGTTACCAGCCGGGACCTGGATATCTGATCCCCGTCCAGCTGGCGATGGTCGGTGACACGATCATCTCCAGGATCAATACGCATTTCTGGTACAACGCAACGGGCAAGCCGGTTCGCCAGGCCACGGATGGTTATAACGTCGAATTCGTGCCATTCGATGTTGAGGCGCAACAGTTGATAGGCAAGGAACTGGTCACCCGCGACTTCATTCTCAACGCCATCTTCGCTACCGAAGATATTCCGGCAGGAACCGAGTTACGCATCAATTACAACTACAGCGATGCGGACATCGCGAAGTTGTTTCCGTGATCGCCTGAGCGATAGCTGCTGAATACGAACCAGCGAGTCCGTATTCAGCGCGCCCCCTGATCAAAACAGAAAATAGCGCTGCGCCATCGGCAGCGTTTCCGCCGGTTCGCACCAGAGCAACACGCCATCGGCCTTGACCTGATAGGTCTGCGGATCGACATCGATGTTCGGCAGATAGTCGTTGTGGATGAGGTCGGTTTTCTGTACGTCGCGGCAGCCCTTCACCACAGCGATCTGCTTCTTCAATCCCAAGGCCTCTGGCAATCCGGCCTCCTGCGCCGCCTGGCTGATAAAGGTCAGGCTGGTGGCGTGCAGCGAGCCACCGTAGCTGGCGAACATCGGGCGGTAATGCACCGGTTGCGGCGTCGGAATCGAGGCGTTGGCGTCGCCCATCAGGCTTGCGGCAATCGCGCCACCCTTGAGAATCAGCGTCGGTTTCACACCAAAGAACGCTGGACGCCATAGCACCAGATCGGCCCACTTGCCGACTTCGATCGAGCCGACTTCATGGCTGATGCCGTGGGTAATCGCCGGGTTGATGGTGTACTTGGCGATGTAGCGCTTGGCGCGGAAGTTGTCGTTGCCCTCACCGTCCTGGGGCAGTGGGCCGCGCTGTTTTTTCATCTTGTCGGCGGTCTGCCAGGTGCGCGTGATGACTTCACCGACGCGGCCCATGGCCTGACTGTCGGAGCTGATCATCGAGAACGCGCCGAGGTCGTGGAGGATGTCTTCAGCGGCAATGGTTTCGCGGCGGATACGGCTTTCGGCGAAGGCGACGTCTTCGGCAATGCTCGGGTCGAGGTGGTGGCAGACCATCAGCATGTCGAGATGTTCGTCGATGGTGTTGCGGGTGAACGGCCGGGTCGGGTTGGTCGAACTCGGCAGCACGTTGGGGAAACCGCAGGCCTTGATGATGTCCGGCGCGTGGCCGCCACCGGCACCTTCGGTGTGATAGGTGTGGATGGTGCGGCCCTTGAATGCGCCAAGGGTGGTTTCGACGAAGCCGGATTCGTTGAGGGTGTCGGTGTGGATCGCCACCTGCACGTCGTACTGGTCGGCGACGTTGAGGCAGTTGTCGATGCTCGCCGGGGTGGTGCCCCAGTCTTCGTGCAGCTTGAGGCCGATGGCGCCGGCCTTGACCTGTTCGATCAACGGCTCCGGCAGGCTGGCGTTTCCTTTGCCGGTGAGGCCGATGTTCATCGGGAAAGCATCGGCGGCCTGGAGCATGCGCGCCAGATGCCACGGGCCGGAGGTGCAGGTGGTGGCGTTGGTGCCGGTGGCCGGCCCGGTGCCGCCGCCGATCATGGTGGTGACGCCGCTCATCAGCGCTTCTTCGATCTGCTGCGGGCAGATGAAGTGGATATGCGTGTCGATGCCGCCAGCGGTGAGGATCATGCCTTCGCCGGCGATCACTTCGGTGCCGGCGCCGATGGCGATGGTCACGTTGGGCTGCACGTCGGGGTTGCCGGCCTTGCCGATTGCGGCGATGCGCCCGTCCTTGAGGCCGACGTCGGCCTTGACGATGCCCCAGTGGTCGATGATCAGCGCGTTGGTGATCAGCGTGTCGACCACTTCGGCGGCGAGCAACTGACTCTGGCCCTGGCCGTCGCGGATGACTTTGCCGCCACCGAACTTCACTTCCTCGCCGTAGGTGGTGAAGTCCTTCTCGACTTCGATCCACAGCTCGGTATCGGCCAGGCGCACCTTGTCGCCGACGGTGGGGCCGAACATGTCGGCGTAGGCTTGTCTGGAGATTTTCATGGGCATGCCTTGAGATTCAATTGGGTCTGAAATCGCTCGCATTACTCGCTTTCGCGAGCAGGCTCGCTCCCACATTTGATCGCGTTCTCATGTGGGAGCGAGCCTGCTCGCGAAGGGGCCAGAGCGGGCACCGTGTTGTTTAGAGATCACCCATGATGCGGCCGGCAAAGCCGAACACCCGGCGATGCCCGGCGTAATCGACCAGCTCGACCTCACGGCTCTGGCCTGGCTCGAAGCGCACGGCGGTGCCGGCGGGGATGTTCAGCCGCATGCCGCGACTGGCGGCACGGTCGAAGGTCAGCGCGTCGTTGGTTTCGAAAAAGTGAAAGTGCGAACCGACCTGGATCGGCCGGTCACCACTGTTGGCGACTTTCAGGCTCAATGTGCGGCGGCCGACGTTGAGTTCGATGTCGCCGGGCTGGATCTGGTATTGGCCAGGAATCATCGCTGGGCTCCTTGCAGGACTTTGTAATAGAGAGCGGTCGGGCGATAGGTGCCGTTGGGGTCGCAGGCGTAATCGGGTATTTCGCCGGCGCGCACGTAGCCCAGCGCCTTGTAGAAAACTTCTGCCGGCGAGCCGGCCTCGGTGTCGAGATAGAGCATGCCGCGCTTGTGCTTGGGCGCTTCGAGTTCCAGCGCCTGCATCAGTTGCTGGCCGAGGCCACGGCGCCGCGCGTGTTCGCGCACCAGCAGTTTCTGCACTTCGGCGCGGTTCAGACCATTGGCCTTCTGGCACAGGCCCAGTTGCACGCTGGCCAGCACCTGCTCGTCCTTCACCACCACCCAGAGCAGCGTGCTGCCCTTGTTGATGTTGTCCTGCACCTCATCGAAATACGCGCGCGCCTGCGCGGCATCGAGGTCGGCCATGAAGCCGACGCTGGCGCCGTAACCGACGGCGTCGAGCAGCAGATCGACCAGGCCCTGGCGATAGTGGGCAAAGCTCTCAGCGTTGACGCGGCGCAACTGGGCGGCGTTCATCGACATCACTCCTTGTGGGCACCCGGCGGCTGTGCGCCGGGATTGAGGGTCAACTGCATGAAGGTCAGATCGAGCCAGCGGCCGAACTTGGTGCCCACTTGCGGCATCTGTCCGGTGATGCTGAAACCGGCACGCTCGTGCAGGCGGATCGAGGCAGCGTTGCCGCTTTCGATGGCGGCGACCATGACGTGCTTGCCGCAAGTGCGGGCGCGTTCGATCAGCGCCGTCATCAGTTGCGGGCCGAGGCCGTTGCCGCGTTGATCGCTGCGCACGTACACCGAGTGCTCGACGGTGTGGCGGAAACCGTCGAACGGCCGCCAGTCGCCGAACGAGGCGTAACCCAGTACTGCGTTTTCATGGTCGACGATCACCAGAATCGGGTACGCCTGCAACTGACGCGCGTCGAACCATGCCTGGCGATTGCCGAGGTCGACCGCTTGTTCGTTCCAGATCGCCGTGGTGTTGAGCACGGCGTCGTTGTAGATGTCGCGGATCGCCGGCAGGTCGGCCCGGCTCGCATCGCGAATGCTGTAAGTCATGGCGCGGCCTCAGACGATCGGCTGGTGAACGGTGACCAGTTTGGTGCCGTCGGGGAACGTCGCCTCGACCTGGATTTCCGGGATCATTTCCGGGATGCCTTCCATCACTTGTTCGCGGCTGAGCAGGGTGGTGCCGTAATGCATCAGCTCGGCCACGGTCTGGCCGTCGCGGGCACCTTCGAGCAGCGCGGCGGAGATGTAGGCCATGGCTTCCGGGTAGTTGAGTTTCACGCCACGGGCCAGCCGCCGCTCGGCGACGAGGCCGGCGGTGAAGATCAGCAGCTTGTCTTTTTCGCGTGGGGTCAGGTCCATGGTTCGGGTTCCATCAGGGCAGATTCGGGTGGCTCTCGAGAAGTGTGGGGTGCCAGTTGGAGCAGCCCCTCACCCTAGCCCTCTCCCGAGGGAGAGGGGACTGATCTTGGTTGTTTTCAATGGCCAATTCAGTCAGCAATATTCGTTCAGGCAGATAAATTCATTTCAGACGACTCGGTCAGGCTCCCTCTCCCTCCGGGAGAGGGCGGGGGGTGAGGGTCGGGGTTTCAGGTGCTCCATATTCTTGGCGCGATAGCTTCGCGGCCCAGCAGCATAGGCCTTAGCAGTCGCCATAAATCAATCAGCCAGGCGCGAGCGAGCAACGCCTCACTGGCCAGACACCGCGCCACCAGCAACCCTGGCAACTGGGTCAAGTCTCCACGCACTTCGTGCCCCTGCGAGCGGCAGCGCTCCAGCAACTCGGCCTCAATCTCACCGGTCACCAGCATCGTTGCGAACACCGGATTGCCATCCAGGCCGATCGGCGAGTCGAGTAAACCGTCCGCACCGACGATGCGCTGCCGTTCGTGCCAGAGCAACTGACCATCGCGGCGGATATCCAGGTGCGCCTGAAAATGCCCGAGGTCAAAACGCTCGCCACTGGCCGGCCGACCCAGCGCCACCACGTCCCAGTAGAACAGCCGCGCATCGCCTTCGAGCTCGATCGTTGTGCTCAACTCGGCCTGCGCGGCGCTGTAGACGATGGTTTCCTGCGGCAGCCATTCCAGGGTCGCGCCGGCAGCGACTTGCAAGTCGAGCTGCTGATAAGCCGGCCCGCCCGCGCGATACCACTTGGCGGCGCCGGGGCTGGTGATTTGCGCCCAGGCGTTGTGTTCGACGCGCGCGCTGATATCGAGCCGATCACCACCGGCAATTCCGCCCGGTGGGTGGACGATGATGTGCTGGCAGACCTCGGGGCCTTCGGCGTACAGATGCTTTTGCACGCGCAGCGGGCCGAGGTGGCGGCGCATGACCGGGCGCGTGCAGTCGCCGAAACGCGCGTAGGCCAGTTCCAGCTCGGCGTGCCAGCTCGGGGTAAACAGGGCAGGTGCAACAATCGAATTCATGGTTTGTGATTATCGTTAGGAAGCTACAGATTAGACCGGCGCGTTAGATCGTGACCAGCCCGCGTACACCTTCGGCCTCCATATTTTCACCGCGACCCTGCTGGACGATCTCGCCCCGCGACATCACCAGGTATTGATCGGCCAGTTCGGCGGCGAAATCGTAGAACTGCTCGACCAGCAGAATCGCCATGTCACCGCGCGCCGCGAGCTGCTTGATCACCGCGCCGATTTCCTTGATCACCGACGGTTGAATGCCTTCGGTCGGCTCATCAAGAATCAGCAGGCGCGGGCGGCTGGCCAATGCGCGGCCGATCGCCAGTTGCTGTTGCTGACCACCGGACAGATCGCCGCCACGGCGCTGCTTCATTTGTAGCAGCACCGGGAACAGTTCGTAGATGAAACCTGGAACTTCTTTGGCTTCTGAGCCTGGAAAGCGTGACAGGCCCATCAGCAGATTTTCTTCTACCGTCAGGCGCCCGAAGATCTCACGGCCCTGCGGCACGTAGGCGATACCGGCATGCACACGTTGATGCGGTTTGAACGTGGTGATCGGTTTGCCTTCCCAGTTCACCGCACCTTCCTTGGCCGGCAGCAGGCCCATCAGGCATTTGAGCAGGGTGGTCTTGCCCACGCCGTTACGGCCGAGCAGGCAGGTCACTTCGCCGACTTTCACGTCAAAGCTCAGGCCGCGCAGGATGTGGCTACCGCCGTAGTACTGATGCAGCTTGTCGACTTGCAGCATGTCCAAATTCTCCCCCGGTGATCGTTCCCACGCTCTGCGTGGGAACGCATCCCGTGACGCTCCGCGTCACATAACGGCGGACGCAGAGCGTCCATGGCGGCATTCCCACGCAGAGCGTGGGAACGATCTAGGTCTTCAGCGGCCGAGGTAGACCTCGATCACCCGCTCGTTTTCCTGCACTTGCTCAAGCGAGCCCTCGGCCAGCACGCTGCCCTGATGCAGCACCGTGACGTGGTCGGCAATCGAGCCGACAAAGCCCATGTCGTGCTCGACCACCATCAGCGAATGCTTGCCGGCCAGCGATTTGAACAGCTCGGCGGTGAACTCGGTTTCGGCGTCGGTCATGCCCGCCACCGGTTCGTCGAGCAGGAGCAATTGCGGGTCCTGCATCAGCAACATGCCGATCTCGAGAAACTGCTTCTGGCCGTGGGACAACAACCCGGCCTGGCGATTGACCGAGGTGGTCAGGCGAATCGTCTCGAGCACTTCGCAGATGCGATCCTTCTGCTCGCCACTCAAGCGCGCACGCAAACTGGCCCACACCGACTTGTCGGTCTTCTGCGCCAGCTCCAGGTTTTCAAACACGCTCAAGGCTTCGAATACCGTCGGTTTCTGAAACTTGCGGCCGATGCCGGACTGGGCAATCTGCACTTCGCTCATCTGCGTCAGGTCGAGGGTTTCACCGAACCAGGCCTTGCCGTGGCTGGGCCGGGTCTTGCCGGTGATCACGTCCATCAGCGTGGTCTTGCCCGCGCCGTTGGGGCCGATGATGCAGCGCAGTTCGCCGACGCCGATGTACAGGTTGAGATTGTTCAAGGCACGGAAGCCATCGAAGCTGACGCTGATGTCTTCCAGGGTCAGGATGGTGCCGTGGCGCGTATCGAGGCCCGGGCCGACGCGCTGGCCGAGGCCGATCGAGTCGCGGCTGGTGCCTTCGTCCTTGTTCGGTTCCACGGGGAAAAACGCCGGCTCCAGCATGAATTCAGCACTCGCTGTGACTCTCATTGTTCACCTCGTTTCTTCAGCAGACCGATCACGCCCTTGGGCAGGTACAACGTCACGACGATGAACAGCGCGCCGAGGAAGAACAGCCAGTATTCCGGGAAGGCCACGGTGAACCAGCTCTTCATGCCGTTGACCACGCCGGCGCCGAGCAGCGGCCCGATCAGCGTGCCGCGCCCGCCGAGGGCGACCCACACCGCCGCTTCGATCGAGTTGGTCGGCGACATTTCGCTGGGGTTGATGATGCCGACTTGCGGCACGTACAGCGCTCCGGCGAGACCGCACAGCACCGCACTCAGCACCCAGACGAACAGCTTGAAACCGCGCGGGTCGTAGCCGCAGAACATCAAACGGTTTTCCGCATCGCGCAACGCCGTCAGCACCCGGCCGAACTTGCTTTGTGCCAGGCGCCAGCCGATGAACAGGCTCGCCACCAGCAGCATCACCGTGGCCAGAAACAGCACCGCGCGGGTGCCCGGTTCGGTGATGCCGAAGCCGAGGATCGTGCGGAAGTTTGTAAAGCCGTTGTTGCCGCCAAACCCGGTCTCGTTGCGGAAAAACAGGAGCATGCCGGCGAAGGTCAGGGCCTGGGTCATGATCGAGAAATACACGCCCTTGATCCGCGAACGGAAGGCGAAAAAGCCGAACACCAGCGCCAGCAGACCCGGCGCCAGCACCACCAGACACATGGCCCAGATAAAGCTGCTGGTGCCGGTCCAGTACCAGGGCAATTCGCTCCACGACAGGAAAGTCATGAACGCTGGCAAGCCATCGCCGGCCGCCTGCCGCATCAGGTACATGCCCATCGCGTACCCGCCGAGGGCGAAGAACAGACCGTGGCCCAGCGACAGCAGGCCGGCGTAACCCCAGACCAGATCCAGCGCCAGGGCGACGATGGCGTAGCAGAGGATTTTGCCGACCAGGGTCAGCGTGTAGGCCGAGACGTGCAGGGCATTGTCTGGCGACAACAACGAGAGCAGCGGCAGAACGATCAGCAGCGCGAGGATCACCCCGCCGACCGCGAGCGTGACTTTCGGCCCGGCCTTTTGTGTGGCCGTGACTAACAGAGGCTGGTTCATCAGTCGATCACCCGTCCTTTCAGTGCGAAGAGGCCTTGCGGACGTTTCTGAATGAACAGAATGATCAGCGCGAGGATCAGGATCTTGCCGAGCACCGCACCGATCTGCGGTTCGAGAATCTTGTTGGCGATGCCCAGGCCAAACGCCGCGAGCACGCTACCGGCCAGTTGGCCGACGCCGCCGAGCACCACCACCAGGAACGAGTCGATGATGTAGCTCTGGCCAAGATCGGGACCGACGTTGCCGATCTGGCTCAGCGCCACGCCGCCCAATCCGGCGATGCCCGAGCCGAGGCCGAAGGCGAGCATGTCCACGCGCCCGGTTGGCACGCCGCAGCAGGCGGCCATGTTGCGGTTCTGGGTAACGGCGCGCACGTTGAGGCCGAGGCGGGTCTTGTTCAGCAGCAGCCAGGTCAGCACCACCACGAACAATGCGAAAGCGATGATGACGATGCGGTTGTACGGCAGCACCAGATTGGGCAGCACTTGGATGCCGCCGGACAGCCACGCCGGGTTGGCCACTTCAACGTTCTGCGCCCCGAACAACAAACGCACAAGCTGAATCAGCATCAGGCTGATGCCCCAGGTCGCGAGCAGGGTTTCCAGCGGCCGACCATAGAGATGGCGAATCACCGTGCGCTCCAGCGCCATGCCAATGGCGGCGGTGACGAAAAACGCCACCGGCAGCGCGATCAGCGGATAGAACTCGATGGCCTGCGGCGCGTAACGCTGGAACATCAACTGCACGACATAGGTCGAGTAGGCGCCGAGCATGAGCATCTCGCCGTGAGCCATGTTGATCACCCCGAGCAAACCGAAGGTGATCGCCAGGCCGAGGGCGGCAAGCAGCAGAATCGAGCCCAGCGACATGCCGCTGAAGGCCTGGCCGAGCACTTCGCCGATCAGCAATTTGCGCTTGACCTGAGCGAGGCTGGTTTCAGCGGCGGTGCGCACGCCGGCATCGCTTTCCACGCCCGGTTCAAGCAGGCCTTCAAGACGTGTGCGTGCCAGCGGATCGCCGGTTTCACCGAGCAACCGCACCGCTGCAAGGCGCACCGCCGGGTCGCTGTCGACCAGTTGCAGATTGGCCAGCGCCAGGCTCAGGGCGGCATGCACGCTTTCATCTTTTTCCCCAGCGAGTTGCCGGTCGAGAAATTTCAGCTGCGCGGGTTTCGCGCTTTTTTGCAATTGCTGCGCGGCGCTCAGGCGGATTTTCGCGTCGGCGGCGAGCAATTGATGGCTGGCCATCGCGGTGTCGATCAGACCCCGCAGGCGATTGTTCAGGCGCAGGGTTTTCGCTTGGCCGTCGATCGTCAGCTCGCCTTGTTGCAGGGCGTTGAGCAATTCGATACGCGCCGGATCGGGCTGCGCGGCCCAGGCTTCCAGCAGTTTGGCCTGTTGCATTGGATTGGCCGCGACGAAGTCTTCCGCATCGCCAGCGTGGGCCAGGAGTGGCAGCAACAGTGCGATGGCTAGAAGTACGCGGTGTATGGCAGTGGGCATTAGTGGTGTCCTGTTCAACCGCCCCCTCACCCTAACCCTCTCCCGGAGGGAGAGGGGACTGACCGAGGTGTCTGGACGATGTGCTGCGACCTGCGAACTTGAGTCGAACTCAGGGTTTGAAGAGCATGAAGATCGGCTCCCTTTCCACCTCTCCCTGAGGGAGAGGGCTGGGGTGAGGGGGACGTCTCATGCTCGCCTCAAAAACCGAATTCGCCTCAGTTGCTCTTCACCGCATAATCCGGCTTCTTGTCGTTGCCCTGAATGTACGGGCTCCATGGTTGCGCGCGGATCGGGCCTTCGGTCTGCCACACGACGTTGAACTGCCCGTCGCTCTGGATTTCGCCGATCATCACTGGCTTGTGCAGGTGGTGATTGGTCTTGTCCATGGTCAACGTGTAACCGGACGGCGCAGCAAAGGTCTGCCCGGCCAGTGCTTCGCGCACTTTGTCGACGTCAGTGGATTTGGCTTTCTCGACCGCCTGCGCCCACATGTGGATGCCGACGTAGGTGGCCTCCATCGGGTCGTTGGTCACGGCTTTATCGGCGCCCGGCAGATTGTGTTTCTTCGCATAGGCTTTCCAGTCTGCGACGAATTTCTTGTTCGCAGGATTCTCCACCGACTCGAAGTAGTTCCACGCCGCGAGGTTGCCCACCAGCGGTTTGGTGTCGATGCCGCGCAGTTCTTCTTCGCCGACCGAGAACGCCACCACCGGTACGTCGGTAGCCTTCAGGCCCTGGTTGGCCAGCTCTTTGTAGAACGGCACGTTGGAGTCGCCATTGACGGTCGAGATGACGGCAGTCTTGCCGCCGGCGGAGAATTTTTTGATGTTGGCAACGATGGTCTGGTAATCACTGTGACCGAACGGCGTGTAGACCTCTTCGATGTCCTTGTCGGCCACGCCTTTGGAGTGCAGGAACGCGCGCAGGATCTTGTTGGTGGTGCGCGGGTAGACGTAGTCGGTGCCGAGCAGGAAGTAGCGCTTGGCGCTGCCGCCTTCTTCGCTCATCAGGTATTCAACGGCGGGGATCGCTTGCTGGTTCGGCGCGGCGCCGGTGTAGAAGACGTTCGGCGACATCTCTTCGCCTTCGTACTGCACCGGATAGAACAGCAGACCGTTGAGCTCTTCGAACACCGGCAATACCGATTTACGCGAAACCGAGGTCCAGCAGCCGAACACCACCGCGACCTTGTCCTGGGTCAGCAGCTGTCGGCCCTTTTCGGCGAACAGCGGCCAGTTGGAAGCGGGATCGACCACCACCGGCTCGAGCATCTTGCCGTTCACGCCGCCCTTGGCGTTGATCTCGTCGATGGTCATCAGCGCCATGTCCTTGAGCGACGTTTCGGAGATCGCCATGGTCCCGGACAACGAATGCAGAATCCCGACCTTGATGGTCTCGGCGGCCTGGACAGTCCAGGTCATGCCCATCGCGGCAATGGATGCCGTGAGTGTGAAAGCCTTGATCAAACTGCGACGCTTCATTGTGCGATCTCCATGAACATTCGATTTTTTCTGGTTGGCAGATGCGGACGACTGAAGATGTGTTTTGCAAAGGCTGTGCCCGGTCGCGTTCAGGCAAGAAAATGTCGTGCCAGAGCGCTTGCGCGCTGTGGGCGTGCACCAGGAGGGGACGGTAGTCGGGCGGTGGTGCGTTCAGTTGCGCCAGATTGGGGCGCAGCTATCGCGCAGATGCGGATACAGAAACGATAAACATGTACCACAGCAGGTGAAAACCGACGGCCCACACTCACGCGCTCATCCCGATTCTCAGCGCAGGTTTTTATGAGTCATGTCTCAGGCCGATCCGGTCGTACCGCAAGTTCTTCAGCAACGTTCAAGCTGCCGCCACTGAGCCCGGCCTTTCTGACTGAAGAGGACGCCGCCTATTGGGTGCACACGCGGATTCCACTGAACCCGGACAAAGAGTACGGCAGCGTGATCCTGCTGCGTCCGGACGGGAAATTGCTCGCCACTTCACCCATCGCCGGGCAAGCCACGGGTTTTGACTTCGGCACAATTGTGCAGACCGATGTCCTTGGCGGCATGCTTCATCCGCTGGGCTACCGGTGCGTCGCCAGCGTTCACAGCCATCCGCCGATCCATGCCGAGTTCCGCAATGGCAATCGGCGTCAGGATGAAACACTGCTTCGGCTGTTCATGAGTTTCTATTCAGGCGGCGATTTCATTGGCGATGTGTCGGCGCGGGATTTTTTCCGCAGCGCTTACCTTTCAGGCCCGGATGGCAGCTTGCTCAAATACGTCTCGAGCGGCTCGCCCGAGGAGCGCGACTACTTTCTCTGGCAGCAGTCCGGCGGGCCGTCGGGCCATCCGGCGGGGGCCTATGACGTGATGGCGGTGATCAACAAGCTGGCGACCGTGGGTGAACTCAAAGTCATTGTTTCGAATGCCGACTGGGGTTACTCGGTGGGGCGCGTACCTGCGGACTGGAAGGCCGGCGCGTCGTTTTCAAAGGGTGCAGTCACCGAACTGCCGCTGATGACCCGTGTCTGCGTCAATGCCGAACGCGCCGTGCTGGCCGCGTTGAAATCCAGAGGCGCGCACGCAGCGGGTCTGCTGTTGAAGAAGTTGACTGGCGAGGAGTATGTCGCCACCCATGCGCGCCCGGCCGGACTGGCTGCATGGGATCCTGAGCGAATATTTCCGGTTGATGCCCAAGGGCAATTGCAGCTGCCCAAGGGGTATTTGCTGGAGGGCTTTTACTTTGCCTCGCGACCCGACCCTGCGCAGTTTCCACCTGGCCAGCCGTGGCTCTACGAGAACTTCTTCACGCCCCGGGAGATCGCCTGGGCTATCGAAGCGAATGCCCGCAGCCAACATCTGGCGCAAGCGGGGCGTGCGTTGTCGCTGTACATGCGGGCGCAGGATCATGCGATGTTGAAGTACCGCTTCAGCGGCGATTCGATCGAAGCGGCACTGAGCGTTACGCAGTCGGACGGCACGGTCAGTGACAATGGTGTGCAGGCAAGGCTGTTGGCCGGCACACTGGATACCCGCGCATTTGTTTCGATGCTGGTACTGGCCGGGACCCTGGAGGTCGTGCGCGGCAGTGCGTTGTGGGCGCATCTGGGGCCGGTGGGTCTGCAATGGCAGCCCTTCGCCAACTTTCCCTGGCCGCGATTGAGCCGGGCTTTTCTGGCGGCCGATGATGCGGTTCGCCATGCCCATGAGCTCGTGGGCATTCGCCGTGATCAGCAGTACGCGGGGTATGTTTTTCAGCGTAGCGACAAGCGTTTCGTGGTGACCGAACCCTTGCCCGGGGATATCGATACGCTCAGCCAGGGGCGGCTTTATCCTCTGGACAATCACGGTCGGCCGGTGTTTCCAGACGACCACACCATGCATGCGCGTTATGTCGCTCACGTTGCGCTTTCGCAACTTGACCCGGTGCATATCCGGTATCTGCGCTGGACCCGTGCCGAGGCTCTGCTGGATGTGCAGATGCTCAACGTTGACGAGCTGCGGCAGACCCTGGTCGACGGGATCGCTCTGTATTGCTCTGGTGCCGGTGACAGCCTGATCAGGTTCCAGCCCTACACCACCATCGTCGCCAGGGAGCTGGCCAGACGCCTCGGCACTGGCAAGCACCCGGGCGAGCTTGCCAGTGCGCTGCGCAACGGCACTGAACGGCCACAGGCCTTTGTGCGTGAACAGGCGCAGGCCGGCGTCTTGTTCAATCTGATCGATCACGCACTGTGGGGCTATCGCGGGCAAATCGGCGCTGACTGGAGCCTGCCAGTAGCGTCAGTGGCTGAACCAGGCGAGTCTGAGCCGCCGCTGCCGACGTTACCGAAACCGTCATTGCCAGATCTCTCTTTGCAGCCATATCCGCCAACGCAAGTACCTGCGCCTGGCGCCACGACAATGCCGTGGAAGCGTCCTGCGAGGATTTTCTTTGGTGCGGTGTTTTCCTCGGCGGACGAGGCAGCACTGAGTCAATCCAGTACTGACGTGCATTTGCACCACGAGAAGAAAACCTGGTTCGGCTTCATTCTCAAGCACGTGGAGCGGGAGGAATACATCGCCAGCGAGCTGATACCCGTCAGCGATAGCGGCACTAATCTGTTTCGTCAGGAGTCGGTGTTCAGTTCCAGCACGACAGCTCCCTGGTATCAGTACCCGGATGGCTTCGACCTGCATGCCGTGTATTACATGCACCAGCGAATCGGGGAAACCTTGCGCCATCCCCAGGACTGGCTCGCGCATTACTTCGTCACGCCAGAGACGCTGACCGTTGCCATGTATCTCTCCGAGCGGCGCCCGGTCGTCGCCACTGGCCGCCACAGAACTTTGTATATCGCCACTGGTGATGGTGCTCTGCTCAGGTATGTGTTCAACAGCTCCAGCAAGTTGTTCTACGACGACAGCTCGCAGACGACGCTGCAAACGCTCAAGGACGATCTCGCTGCGCAAAGGCTGTTGCCATCCGACTTCGTGCACACCGTGGTCGACAGTGGTCAACTTGACGTGCTGCGTACGAGTCTGTGCTGGGACCGGCCGGGTTTGGTCAAGAAAACCTGGCAGCCTTACGCAAATCTGCAGCGACGCGCCCTGGGGCCGGTTTTTCACAGTGCCGACGATGCGGCAGTGCATGCCCGATCGCTGTTGCCGCAGAGCACCGACAAGCTCTATGGCGGTGTCATTCTGAAACGCTCCGACGGCCTCTACGTCGCTGCCTTGCCGATTGAAGTGACACGCGAAAATTTCGACAGTAGCGAGATCATCGCCGACGAGACTCGCGCTGCCGGACTGTTTCCAGAAAATTGCCGGATCGTTGCGCGTTACCGCTCCAGAGTCCCGAGGGAGCTGTCGGTAGCGTTTTCGGCCATCGACAAACAGATCTACTTGAACATGCTGTCGGTCGATACCTTGTACTCGGCATTCACGCGCAAGCCTGTGGTCTGGGATGAATACCTGTTTGCGCCGGACGGTGCGACGATTCGCTATCAGCCTGGGTTGTGGGAGCGTCTGCGCGCCGATCTGTCGATTGCCCTGACGGCAAGCAATAGCCTGCCCGCATCACTGGATGGCGAGACCATCAAGCAGCGCCTTTACAGCGGTGAATTGAAACCGATCGACTGGATCGACTCGCTCGCCAGAACGGGTTATTTGCAGGTCGTCACCGGCAGTGACCTGTGGGGCCTGCCCAGGCAAGTATCGCGCTGGGTGCCGTTCTCCGCCGACCTGCAGATCGTGACGGATTACAGCAAAGCCGCTACTGCGGCGGTGTGCAGCCCTTTATTCCTTCAGGCGGATGCGGCCGCTCGATATGTCCATGAGCTGGCGGTGAGCCGCGATACGCAGACTTTCGGTGTCATCCTGCGCTCGGTCGGCGGTGTGTTTCTTGCCAGTCTGCCGCTGACTGCACAACGGTCTGCGCTGGCGCTGGATCGGATCTTCGAGCACGGGCGACTGCCATCAGGCTTTCTGCTGGATTCGATTTATCTGCGCGCCGTCCTGCCGCCGCTTGGCGCACGATCCACGGATATCCGGCATGTGCTGATCATGCCCAGCGAAGTCCAGCAGGCGTGTCGACGGGCCAGTACGCCACAGGGTTACAAGCCGATCTACTTCTCCTGCGCCGACGGAGCGCTGCTGAGGCTGCAACTGCACGCGTTCGAGCCCGGCACATTCTTCGACCGGTTCGGGCAAGTGGAATTGCGCCCCAACGCTTTTGTGTCAATGGAGCAGGCGGCGATTGATCAACGCAACAACAGCAAGGGCACTTTCAGCCTTGTCGAATACGTAAATCGGATGGCGCGAGCCGGTGACCTGCATGTCATTGAAACCAGCGCCTGCTGGTCTCGCCGTGGTCGGGTCGAGGAGGGCTGGCAACCGGGTCTGGCCGAGATATCTCGTGAGCGCCACTGGCAAAATCATCCGGTTCCGGCGCTGGGACCGATCTTCCAGCATCCCGACGATGCTGCCCGCTATGCCCAGCAACGGACCGACAATGAAATACTCGGTCGGACCGGTTATGAGGGCGCGGTTCTCGGGGAAAACTCCGGCCAGCGCTTTGTCCCGCTGGAGCCTGTTGCGTGGTTCGCCAACGAGGAGAATCTTCGTCTGCGTCTTTTCCGTACTGCCGAGGACCCTGCGACCGACTGGCGCCGACCGGCACCGCGCTTCCCTGACGGTTATGCCGTCGTGGCCAGTCATCAATTCAGCCTGTCGGGCAATACCTTGCTGGTCGCTGACAACGAACAGATCCGCAGTAATTTCGCCGAACCCGCGCTGGTGTATGCACACACCCACGAGTTGAAAAACCAAGGTTTCGATATTCGTGGGTATTACTACTCCACGCCCGGCCATGAGTTGCTCAAATACACGCCAGTGTACTCAGCCGCAGAACGGGATCTGCTGCTGACCCGTTCGGTCGTTTATGAAAACGGGCAATGGGTCAGCCGCCTCACGCCTGGGCAATTTGTCTCGCGACTCCTGCAATTGGGCGAATTTCAGGTGTTGGTGGCAGGCGCGTATTGGCGCCATACCGGGCACCTGGGCAGTGGTTGGCGAATCCGTCGGCAACAGCCGGCGGCCGAAGGTGCCGTGCGGATCAGAGATGAGTTGTAATTCGAATGCCGAGTCGAGCGCGGGCCACTGAGCCCGCGCCACACTATCAGCGCGGTAGATCGACGGTGCGCCGGGCGACTCGTGGCAAGACGAACCGGTCAAGCAACCACACGAACAGCAGCGAAGCCCCCACCAACGGAAACACCACCGCCAGCACCAGCATGATCGCCACGCCGGTTTTCCATGTCGGCAAATCATGGCGCAACGGCGGCACGCCGAACTTGCCTTCGGGGCGGCGTTTCCACCAGATCACCACGCCGCTGACGGCGCTCAGCAGAATCATCAGGCAGATCAGCAGCACGACGATCTGGTTGAAGGTGCCGAACATCTTGCCTTCGTGCAGCATCACGCCGATTTCCGTGGCGCGAGCAACGGTGCCGTAGTGCTCGAAACGCACATCGGCGAGGACCTTGCCGGTGTACTGATCGATATGCAGGGTGGCGTCGTTGCGCGGGTCATCGGCGAATACGGCAATGGTGAACACTCCGGTGGCGGTAGTCGGCAGGGTGATGCTGTAGCCGGGCTCGACCTTGCGCTCACTGGCGATGTTCTGCACATCCTGCAGGCTGACTTCGGGTGCTGCGGGGCCGGCATGGGCATTGCCGTGATTCATGTGTTCGGCGTGGTCGCCGGACATCGGCATCGGTGTGTTTTCCATCGCCCACGGCACGGTCTGGCGGGTCGCGCTGTTGAGGCTGCGTGCCTCGATGTCGGAGGTCGGCACGTTGTCCCACATGGCGGCTGGAAACACGTTCCACACCTGCGCGTATTGCTTGCCCCAGAAACCGGTCCAGGTCATGCCGCTGAGCAACATCACCAACAGCAATGTCGCACCCCAGAAACCGGTGACCGCATGCAGATCGCGCCACAACACTCGACCGCGGCTGTTCAAACGCGGCCATAGAATGCCCGCCGCCTGACCGCGCGGCCACCACAGGAACAGCCCCGAGACCACCAGCACCACGCCCCAGCCAGCGGCCATTTCGATCAGCCGATCGCCGACCGTGCCGATCATCAATTCGCCGTGGATCGCACGGGCGATGGCTTGCAGATTCTGCTTGGCATCCTGCTCGCCGAGGATGTCACCGTGGTACGGATCGACGAATACGTTGAGTTCGTGACCAGCGTTTTTCACCACGAATTGCGCGCTGCGTTCGGCATTCACCGGCGGCAGGTACTGAGTGACCTGGCCTTGCGGATAGGCAGCTTTCACCCGTTGCAGCAGGTCATCGGCCGGCACCGTGTGGTGCCCGACCGGTACTTCGAGCAGGCTGCTGTACATCAGCGAATCGAGCTGCGGTTTGAACAGATAAATGATCCCGGTCAGGGCCAGCATCACCATGAACGGCGCGACGAACAGCCCGGCATAGAAATGCCAGCGCCAGGCCAGGTTGTAGAAATTGGGTTGAGGCTTTTGCATCACGTGTGCTCCGCTTGGCTTGGTTCTTTTCGTTGTCTGTTTACCTGTGGGAGCGAGCCTGCTCGCGAAGCGGTTGTTCAGTCGATATCAATGCCGACCGTGGCGCCGTCTTCGCGAGCAGGCTCGCTCCCACATGGGTAGGTGTTGGTGTCAGAAACTCATATCCACTTTGGTCCAGAGCGTGCGCCCCGGTTCATTAATTGCCTGTGGGTCATTGGCCGGGTAACCGAACCCGGCGTTGCCAGCCAGGTTCAGGTGCTCGGCGTAGGCTTTGCCGAACAGGTTGTCGACGCCGCTGCTGACCTTCCAGTGCTGGTTGATGCGGTACGCGCCGTTGAGCGAGAACACGCCGAAGCCCGAGCTCTGGGCGTAATCCTTGCCGACCACGTTGCCCTTGTTCGCGTCGATGCGGTGCTGCGCGGCGACCACTCGCCAGAGTGCGCCGGCGCTCCACTTGGCCTCGCTGTAGGTCAGGCCGAAGCGCGCATCCAGCGGCGGCATCTGCGGCAGGGCCGAGCCGTCGCTGCTGTTCTTGCCCCAGGCATAGGCCAGGGTCGCATCGGCTTTCCAGTTGTCGGTGAGGTTGTAGGCAGCACCGAGTTCGCCACCCATGATCCGCGCGTCGATGTTTTCGGCGCGCGAGGTGCTCATGCCCATCATTCCCGGCGTGTAGTCGAACAGGATGTAATCGCGTACCACACCGATGTAACCCGAGGCCCAGGCTTCGAGGTCGGCGCTCCTGTAGTTCACGCCGAAGTCGAACTGCGTGGTCTTTTCCGGTTTGATCGAGTCGAACGCGTTGACCGATCCTGCCGGGCCGGACTTGGGTGAAAACAACTCCCAGTAATCCGGAAAGCGTTGCGCGTGACCGAGGCCGGCGTAGAGCGTGGTCGGGCTGTCGGCGAGGTCATGCTCGTAACGGATGAAGCCGCTGGGCAGGGTGTCGGCGCGGGTGTCGTCGGCGGTCGGGTTGGGGCGGGACATCATCCCCGACCCGGTGGTCTGCCGGTAATCCTTGGCCGAGGCGCGATCCACCCGTGCGCCAGTGATCAAGCGATCACGCTCGGCGGCGTACCAGGTCATTTCGCTGAACACGCCGTAATTGTGGAAATCGGCGTCCTTGCTGTACGGCAGCTGCTTGTAGGTATCGACGCCCATTGCACTGCGCTGGCGGTGCTCGTTGGTCTGTGCGTCGAGGCCGGTGATCAGCTGAACATCGGCCCAGCGCCAGGTCGCCTTGAGCCGCGCGCCGAGGGTCCGACGGTCGACGTTGGACGCCATGGGCCCTGCCATCATCCCGGTGCCGGACGGGGTGCGCAGGGTGTAGTTATCCATCACATGGTCGGCGTAGTTGTAGTAGACCTGTGCCTCAAGTTTTTCCAGCACCTCGCTGATGTTGGATTTCTCGAAACGCAGGCCGAGGCTTTCGCGCAGGAATTGCGAACCGTCCATGCCGCGCCCGGCATACCGCGCCTCGCCGTCGCCCTTGCCGGCGGTGAGTTCGATCAAGGTGTCGGCATCCGGCGTCCAGCCCAGTGCGACATCGCCGTTCCACTTGTCGTAACGCGAGGCGACGATGTCGTTGTTGCCATCGCGGTAATCGTCGGAATGCGCAGTGTTGCCGATGACGCGCACGTAGCCCAACGGACCGCCGGCAGCCGCGTCGACAACCTTGTCGAAACGCCCATGCGAGCCAGCCAGGATGCTGGCGTTGACGCGAGTGCCGAGTTCGCCGAAGTTCTCCGGCTCACGGTCGAACAGCACCGTACCGGCCGATGCGCCCGGACCCCACAGGACGGTTTGCGGGCCTTTGATCACCGTGAGTTTGTCGTAGGTTTCCGGTGAAATATACGAAGTCGGCGCGTCCATCCGGCCAGGGCATGCGCCGAGCATCATGCTGCCGTTGGTGAGGATATTCAGGCGCGAACCAAACATCCCGCGCAGCACCGGATCGCCGTTGGTGCCGCCATTGCGCACCAGAGCGAAGCCGGGAATGGTCTTCAGGTAATCGCCACCGTCACTGGCCGGCACCGGTTGGCGCGGATCCTTGGGGTTGGTGACGATCGTCAGTGGTGAGCTCGGGGCGATGGCAGTGATCACCGTCGGGCTCAGTTCATTTCCGTGGCCGGTGTGATCATCAGCCAGCGCCAGCGGTGTCAGCAGTACGCCGCAAAGGACGGCAATCGCGTGCCTGCAACGAATCCGCGATTCATTCAGGGCAAAGTGCGCGCGGGCAGATTCCGCGCAGAGGACAGCAGTAAACCTGGACATGACAATTTCCATCGAACAGTCGTAAACACCACGGCCGGCAGCCTGGAGCTGTCTTCTCAACCGTGTGCAATCAGAGGTGCGTGTTTACGTGGCGATGGGCGGGGCGCGGGTGCGGGCGCCGGGGAAGAAGGGTTGGCGGGCATGGCCCAGACGCGGCGAGGGTGGGCTGAAGGTGTTCGGTGGCGGGATGTTGAAAGCGACGAAATCGCCGCCGCCGGTCAGTGCCGGGCAATTGAACAGCAGGCTGCAATAGCCGCATTTTTCCCACAGCACGTGGTGCGAAGATTGCGGCGGGCAATGCTCGGCCGCAGGCTGGGCTGCATGGCCGCTGTGATCCATGCCGGGCATGTCCATCGACATGTCCATGCTCATTGGCATCGACGTCGAGGCGTGTTGATCCATCGGCATCGACTGAGAAATCAGTGGACCGATGAAAATCATCAGCATGGCGAACAGGGCGATCCAGCTGCCACGCGTCAGCGCTTGAGTCTGACGATGATGCGGGACGGGCCTGGCGCGCAACGGACGCATGGGCGAAGTCAGCCGGGTCGGTTACTGAGCGTGGACGTGGCCCTGAGCGGATTCCGGCGCTTTCTTCTGCACGGCGACTTCAACGCTGACGTCACCGGCCTTTTCGAAATGCAGGGTCATCGGGAAACGCTTGCCGTCGCTGAGCAGGCTGCGATCGCTCGGGTTGAGCAGCATCACGTGGTAAGCCATCGGCGCGAAGGTCACGGTGCCGCCGGCGGGGATTTCCACGCTCGGTACTTGCTGCATCTTCATCAGATCGCCCTGCATCACGTGCTCGTGCAACTGCGCTTGTGCAGCGATGGGCGAGTCGACGCTGAGCAGGCGATCGGCGCTTTTGCCGGTGTTGTGGATGATGAAGTAGGCGGCGACGGTCGGCGCATTCGGCGGCAGTTCCTGCGACCACGGGTGGGCGATTTCCAGCGCACCTGCCTTGTATTCATGGGCATGGGCGAAGCACGCTGGCAACAACAGCGCAGCGAGGACGAAGAGTTTCTTCAACATGGCAGTTCTCCAGAACGATTTGAAACGCGGATTTGTGGCGCGAACAAATCAGACCAGAGGGGAAGCACGGGGATTGAGACTCGGCCATTGCTGGCGCGGCGTCGGGGCTTGCAGGGAGGCGGGCGCAACGCTGCGGTTGCTTTCAAATTGCGCGAAATACAGCTGCGGCGAATGCCCCGGCAGCGCCAGCAATGGCGCCCCACCTGAGCAACACCAGCAGTGCTGCATGTTCGAATGGCTGTCGTTCTGCGGGGCCTTCTGATCCGTGGCACCGATGTCGATCGCCACCATCTTCATGCCGCTGCCGGTGCAGAAACTGCTCCAGAGTATCTGCTCGGCCGGTGAACTGGCCGCCTGCGCCATCGCCCCGCTCAGCGGCATGGCGAGCATGTTGAACAGCACTGCAAAGCAGGCGATCCAGGCAAATGCTAACCGGCGTCGGTTCATGGGACAGGTCCGTTGGGTGGGCGATCAGGCGCGGCCCATTTAGCCTGATCAGGGCCGATAAGTAAAAAAGCGTCGTGCGGTTTGGTGTCGCAGTGAGCTGTTAAAGGAGTGTAGCTACTTGAATTTGCAGTGCCAGACCTGACGCCTTCGCGGGCAAGCCCGCTCCCACAAA
>NZ_RCNX01000083.1:0-67129 GCF_004307595.1 Pseudomonas sp. Sample_23 | reverse complement strand
CTTGAATTTGCAGTGCCAGACCTGACGCCTTCGCGGGCAAGCCCGCTCCCACAAATTTTGTGAGTGTGCACAGATATCAGCAACATCCACGGTTCCTGTGGGAGCGAGCCTGCTCGCGAAAGCGATTTGTCAGGCACTGATGGGCTGCCGGTGCGGACGTATTCGCGAGCAGGCTCGCTCCCACAAAGGGCCGTGCCGATTCAGTGGGAAAGGGCAGCGAGGACTTCAGCGACTGATTCAAACTCCTGATCAACCCCCGGCAACCCCGGGCGCTTCAACACCAGCACCGGCACGCCGCGCTCGCGCGCCACTTCGAGCTTCGGCTCGGTGGCGGTGCTGCCGCTGTTCTTGCTGATCAATACATCGATCTGTCGGCGCTCGAATAGCGCTCGCTCGTCTTCCAGCAAAAACGGGCCGCGTGCGCCGATCACTTCGCAGCGCATGTTGCCGGGATAGACGTCGAGGGCGCGCAGGGTCCAGAACTGGTGGGCGGGGATTTCGTCGAGGTGTTGCAGCGGTTCACGGCCGAGGGTGAACAGCGGGCGGTGGAACGGTTGCAGCGCTGTGATCAGTTCGGCCCAGTCACTGACCTCGCGCCAGTCATCGCCTGCTTGCGGCTGCCAGGCGGGGCGGCGCAAGGCCCAGCAGGGAATGCCGGCAAGCTGTGCCGCGCGGGCGGCGTTGGCGCTGATTTGTGCGGCGTAAGGGTGCGTGGCGTCGAGCAGCAGATCGACGCCTTCATCGGCGATGAACTGCGCCAGACCCTCAGCGCCGCCGTAGCCGCCGACCCGAACCTGGCAGCGCAAATCGCTCGGCACCCGGCCAACGCCGGCGAGGCTGTAGATATGTTGTGGGCCGAGCGTGCGGGCAATCGCCAGCGCCTCAGTGACACCGCCGAGCAGCAAGACCCGCTTCATACGAAACCTCCGGCGTGCCCGACAACCCCGCCCTGACGATCAATGGCAAACACCTCGACCTGGACCTGCGCCGGCACTACGCTGCGAGCGAAATCCAGCGCATGGCGACAAACCTCATCCCCCAAAGCAATGCCCGCCGCACTGGCCATGGCCAGGGCTTGTTGGCTGGTATTGGCTTCGCGAATGCCTTGTTGCAATGCCGCATCCGCGCCAATCGCCGCCGCCCACTCGGCCAGTTGCGGCAAGTCGATGCTCGAATGCCGTGAGTGCAGATCCATATGCCCGGCGGCGAGTTTGCTGATCTTGCCGAAGCCGCCGCACAGGCTGAGTTTATCCACAGGTACTTTGCGCAGATGCTTGAGCACCGCGCCGACAAAGTCACCCATTTCGATCAGGGCGATTTCCGGCAGGTCATAGACCCGGCGCATGGTGTCTTCGCTGGCGTTGCCGGTGCACGCGGCGATGTGCAGATAACCGTTGGTTTTCGCTACGTCGATGCCCTGATGAATCGAGGCGATGTAAGCGGCGCAGGAAAATGGCCGGACGATGCCGCTGGTACCGAGGATCGACAGGCCGCCAAGAATGCCCAGCCGTGGATTCATGGTTTTCAGCGCCAGTTCTGCGCCGCCCTCGACATTGACCGTGACCTCGAAGCCGCCACCGTAGGCGGTTTCGGCGGCGAGCAAGGCCAGGTGATCACTGATCATTTTGCGTGGCACCGGATTGATCGCCGGCTCGCCGACGGCCAATACCAGACCCGGTCGGGTCACCGTGCCGACGCCGACACCGGCGTTGAAGCGAATTCCCGGTTCGGCGCACAGTCGCACCTGTGAATAAAGCAGGGCACCGTGGGTGACGTCAGGGTCATCGCCGGCATCCTTGATCGTCCCGGCTTCGGCGCCGTCTTCGCTCAGTCGGCAGAACTCCAGGCGCATCTGCACCTGTTTGCCCTTGGGCAAAGTGATGTGCACCGCGTCGGCAGCGATGCCGGTGAGCAACAGGCGCGCGGCGGCGAGGCTGGTGGCGGTGGCGCAGCTGCCGGTGGTGAGGCCGCTGCGCAGGGGCGCGGGTTGTTCGGCGGTTTCGTCACGCATCGAGGGGTTTGACCAGTTCCAGCAGGGTGATCGGCAACGCCTGACGCCAAGTGTCGAACTCGCCGAGCGGCTGCGCCTGGGCGACATGGATGCGCGTCAGCTCACCGCCGTATTGTTCGCGCCAATGCATCAGGGTGACTTCGCTTTGCAGGGTCACGGCGTTGGCCACCAATCGGCCGCCGGGCTTGAGCCGGTCCCAGCAGGTTTCGAATACACCCTCACGGGTGACGCCGCCGCCGATAAAAACAGCGTCCGGCCGTTCGAGGTTATCCAGTGCTTGCGGCGCCTTGCCACGAATCAGTTGCAGGCCGGGTACGCCCAGCGCATCGCGGTTGTGTTCGATCAATTGCTGACGGCCCTCGTCGGCCTCGACCGCCATGGCACGACAGCTCGGGTGCGCACGCATCCACTCGATGCCGATCGAGCCGCTGCCGGCGCCGACATCCCAGAGCAGTTCGCCGGGCTTCGGCGCCAGGCGGGCGAGGGTGATGGCGCGCACGTCGCGCTTGGTCAACTGGCCGTCGTGACGGAACGCCGAATCGGGCAAGCCGGCGAGGCGCGACAGGCCGGTAACACCGGGGTCGGCCAGGCACTCGACAGCGACGACGTTGAGGTCGGCGACCGCCGCATCGCCCCATTCCCTGGCGCTGCGTTCGATACGTCGTTCGGCGTCGCCGCCCAGATGTTCCAGAACAGTCATGCGACTTGCGCCGAAACCACGCTCGCACAGCAATTGCGCAGCGGCTGCCGGGCTGCTGCCGTCATTGCTCAGCAGCAACAGACGCACGCCGCTGAACAGATGCGCATTGAGCGCCGCCAGCGGACGCGCCACCAGCGACACAACCGTCACCTCTTGCAACGGCCAGCCCAGGCGCGCCGCCGCCAATGCGCAGGACGAAGGGGCGGGGATGATCGCCATCTCGGCGCTCGGCACATGACGCGCCAGACTGGCACCGACGCCGTAAAACATCGGATCACCGCTGGCCAGCACGCAGACCGGCTCGCCACGCGACTCGAGCACTGGCGCGAGGGAAAACGGACTCGGCCACAATTGCCGCTCGCCGCCGATGCACGGCGGCAGCAGGTCCAGCTGACGCTGGCCGCCGACGATCCGCGAAGCGCCCAGCAGAGCACGCCGGGCATTCTTGCCCAGGCCCTTGAAGCCGTCTTCACCAATACCCACAACGGTCAGCCAATCGCCCATTTCATACTCCAGATCCTGCGTCCAGCGAAGCGGGCGACATGATAACGCGACAATCGATAACTGGCTGCTGTCCTTTTTTCAGGAGCGCCGACATTGAATGTTTACATTGTTTTTTGTGATTTTTCGAGTTCTTCGCAAGTATTGAATCGGCGTTCCGCTGGAAGTACTTGTGAATATCTGGAAGGTACTTTTTTAGTAAGTTGAATAATCGAATGGATAATTGAAATGAGCGATGTTTTGAACAGTATCTCGGCACTGCCCAACCAAGGCAGTGCGACAGTGATGGGGAATAATCTGTTGTCCTTCTTTTCCGGGTTGACGCCGGAAGACAAACGATTCGTCAAAGACAGTATGCGCTGGGCAGAATACAGAGCCGATTTGCGTCATAACAGAAACAGTGAACCAGCTGCTTGGTTCGAATATTATTCTGGGGTGCTTTGGTCTGTCGGCTGGAGCCTGGAGCAGGCTCCGGTAATCCATGTTGACAAGAACTTTACCGGCAATGCGCTGGACGTCTGGGCGCGATCCTTGTCGCAACAACTAAGTCGGGAGAAAGTCGGGCTAATGAAGGAAGCGTTCCATATGCTTGAGACACATTCAGATGCAATAGATGTATTTAGAGGTGGCGCTCGGGAGTGGAGCGATTTTCGTTTTTCTCCTGCTCAATACAATTTCAATAGGGAGTTGGAGATTGTCGTCAGTAATGTTCGCTTGCTTGATGCGAAGTGGTCCTCTACCTATTTGTTCTGGACTATTCAACATACGGGTTCGGAGCTTGATATCCGCTCCAGGCGCTTTTTGATCAGGTCTGCCGCGATAAATGAAAATCGGCTTCAGTTGGCTGCTGCAGTGCTTGATATGCGCGCGCGTGAAATTGAGTTGGCTCAGGGCGCTTGATGTTAGTTGGGGAGCTTTGTTTGCTGGTTTGTATGATGGTCTGAAATTAAATGCATGGATTTTCGATTTGATTAACTCCGGCGCTGTGATTAATTTGTTTTCCACACCAAGTCGGTGTTTTAACCAAGAAAGGAATCCATTTATGACTGAGCTGAATAAAGATGTAATCTCCGCTGTTGAGCGGTTTAGTTTGATTGCGCAAACCAATGACTTTATCGCTTCGCAGCCAGTGCTGCGCTCGCGTTCGGCAAGTGTTGGCAGTAGCTTGCCGATTGATAAAGATGAACTGAATGCTGCAATCATGGGCTCGGGTATTGCAGGCTTTGATGCAAGCATGTCCAAGCGCAGCAAGCGAATCGTTAAAAACACCTACATGTATGCCGATCTGGTTGCCTTGCTCAAGTATCCGGCCTCCAGCCAAAAGGAACAGCGCTATAACGAGTTTATGCGATTGATGAAACTGGCTGGCTGGTTTGCTTTCAGCCAGCCTTATAATCGATATACCGCTACTTCGCAAAAACTGACCATGGATAATGTTGTCCTGTCTGTTCTGCATACCGCTGTTAGTGCAGCAGTAGGACAGGGCCAGGCAGCCCTTAAATTATTGTCCACTGTGGCAGATGCGACCATGGATGCGCTGAAAAATGAACCACAGGCCCTGACGCTGTTCGAGAACAACTCGAAGAAAGCCGAAGGTGGCAACTTTTGCATGAGTGCGGCTTCGCAGGATGATGAAGGTGGTATCACCCTGGCAATCGCTGCTGTGCAATATCTGGCTTCGGCTCAACCTACCAAAGTACTGTTTGTAGAGTGGGCTACATCTGCTGTGGAGATTTATAACGCCGGCGCCACGATGTATATGGATGAGGAAGACTATGCAATGGTAGAACCGTTGATTGTCAAGGCTCTGACTGAGCAGCGTGAGAAAGCGCTCAGCTACGAATTTGGCCAATCGGTCTGAAAGTGATTAATGCCAGAGGCGCAAGCCTCTGGTTTTTTTTGTGGGAGATGCAAATGTTCGCGATTTCGAAGGTTTTCGTATGTGCAGGGGCATTAGTGCTGGTGAGTAAAGAGCTGTCGGCATCTGACATTGACGATAGTCTCGATGCGCTGCTTTATTCACAAACGGTCGCCTCGCATAAAGTTCCCGATGCTGTTGAATGCGATGCATGGAATGACGCCAATAAAACGGCTTTGAAAGTCACCGGTGCTTTGTTTTTCGACGATCCGGTTATCAGCGCGCCGGTCACTACGCCCGATACTTTTACTCTGCTGGAGTTGACTCAAGAACTCTTGCAAGGATGGGCGCCGGCAGTTTTGAACCAACAGGTAATTGCCAATCTGACCTCGCAACTGGAGAGCAACGGTGCGGCCCTTGAGTTGCTTCAGCGAAATATTCTGCAAGAGGGCAAGTCGATTCGCTTCATGCTTGGCAGCGTATCTGCGGAATCGACGCTTACGATGGTCGTCATTTCGTTTGCCGTCAAAGAGCCTGTTCCGGGCAATGTGCTTGAGCGACGCTTCAATGCTGAGCAGATCGTGGGCAACCTTGCTGTTGATTGCTACAAGGCTCTTATAGATGCCGATGATTACTGTTTCTCGAGAGCCAGGATTATTGCGTTATTGGGTGAGCGGCTCGAAAAGCAGATTATCGCCCTGACCTGAGAGCGCGGCAGAGGCAACAACTGAAGCCTGCCTGCCCCACCGGTCGAGACAGAGGGCAGACTTTTCATACCGGTGGGCAAAGCAGGCATAATACCGCGCCTTCGCCCGCGAAGCGCTTCTGCCACACAACCGGTCAGCCCCTTGAACGAACGCCCGATGTCCACCGCCTTACGCCCCTCGGCCTGCCCGGGGTTGCTGCGTATCGTCCAGGCACTGGACGGCGGTATCTGTCGGATCAAGCTCGATGGCGGTTCGATCAGTGCTGATCAGGCCGATGCGGTGGCCGCTGCCGCCGAAGCGTTTGCGAGCGGTGCGATCGAAGCGACCAATCGCGGCAACCTGCAGATTCGCGGCATCGGTGCGCAATCGGCGGCGCTGATCGAGCGCTTGCTGGCCGCTGGCCTCGGGCCAAAGAACGCTGCCGGCGACGATGTGCGCAATCTGATGCTCAGCCCGGCCGCCGGCATCGATCGGCAGATGCTGATCGACACGCGCCCGCTCGCAGGGCAAATCCTCGACACCTTGCAAAGCCATCCGCGCTTCCATGAGTTGAGCGCCAAGTTCGCCGTGCAGCTCGATGGCGGCGAAGCACTGGCAATGCTCGAGCATCCGCATGATCTGTGGCTGTCGGCATTCGAGCGTGACGGCGAAATCCTCTGGGCATTCGGTCTGGCCGGTTGCCCGACCGATCGCCCTCTCGGCGCTGTGACTCAGGACAACGCTCACGCGCTGGTGGTCGCCGCGCTGGAACTGTTCCTCGACCTGGCCCGGCCAGAGCAAACACGGATGCGCCATCTGCTCGATGAGTTGCCCAGGCTCGCGTTTCTCGAATCGTTGCGCGAGCGCGTATCGCTCAAGGCAATCAGCAATTGGCAGCGCCCGGCGTCGGCAGACGCGCTGCACATCGGCGCTCATCAGCAGAACACGCAAGGCCGCTGCTACGTCGTCGCGGTGCCGCCACTGAGCCGTCTCGATCCGGCGATGCTGCGTGGCGCGGCGCAACTGGCCCGACAGTCTGGCGATGGCAGTCTGCGCTTCACGCCGTGGCAGAGCCTGCTGCTGCCGAACGTGAAAGCCACGGATACCGACAACGTGCTTGAGCAGTTGCGGGCGTTGGGCCTGCTGACGACCGACGCCGAACCGCTGACAAGGCTGATCGCCTGCACCGGCGCCGATGGCTGCGGCAAAGGCCTTGCCGACACCAAGCAGGATGCCCGGCAACTGGCACCTTTGCTGCCCGCAGGGCTCAGCGTGCACCTGTCGGGCTGCTCGCGCTCCTGCGCCGCCGCCCATTGCGCGCCAGCCACGCTGCTGGCCGTCGCCCCCGGTCATTACGACCTCTATTTTCGCGATGCAGCACAGCCCGGATTCGGCACGCTGCACGCCTGCAACCTTACTATTGAAGCGGTCGCGACCCTGCTCGACGCCCGCTCCCGGAGCCCCCTTGATGCTTGATTACATCCGCGACGGTCAGGAGATCTATCGCAACTCCTTCGCGATCATTCGCCGCGAGGCCAATCTGGCGCGCATTCCCGCCGATCTGGAGAAACTCGCGGTGCGGGTGATCCACGCCTGCGGCATGGTCGAGGCCGTCGACGGTCTGCAATTTTCCGAGGGCGCGGGCAAGGCCGGGCGCGATGCTCTGGCGGCCGGTGCGCCGATTCTCTGCGACGCACGGATGGTCTCCGAAGGCGTGACCCGCGCGCGTCTGCCGGCCAATAACCAAGTGATCTGCACTTTGCGCGACGACAGCGTGCCTGAGCTTGCCCGTGAGCTGGGCAACACCCGCTCGGCCGCCGCGCTGGAACTGTGGCGCCCGCACCTTGAAGGCAGTGTGGTGGTGATCGGCAACGCACCGACCGCGCTGTTCTACTTGTTGGAAATGCTCGACGCCGGCGCGCCAAAACCGGCACTGATCCTTGGCTTCCCGGTCGGCTTCGTCGGTGCTGCCGAGTCGAAAGCGGCACTGGCCGCCGACAGTCGCGGCGTGCCGTTCGTGATCATGCAGGGTCGCCTGGGCGGCAGTGCCATGGCCGCCGCCGCCGTCAATGCCCTCGCCACGGAGATCGAATGATGGAGGCCAAAGGACGTCTGATCGGCCTCGGTGTCGGCCCCGGTGATCCGGAACTGATCACCGTCAAAGCCTTGCGCCTGCTGCGCGAATCGCCAGTGGTCGCGTATTTCGTGGCCAAGGGCAAGAAGGGCAATGCGTTCGGCATCATCGAGGCGCATCTGGTCGAGGCGCAGAATCTGCTGCCGCTGGTCTATCCGGTGACCACCGAGGCGTTGCCGGCGCCGCTGTCCTATGAACAGGTCATCAGCGATTTCTACGACGAAGCCGCTGTGGCGGTCGCCGAACATCTGGATGCCGGCCGCGATGTGGCGGTGATCTGCGAAGGCGACCCGTTCTTCTACGGCTCCTACATGTACCTGCATGACCGCCTCGCCAGCCGTTATGAGGCCGAAGTCGTGCCCGGCGTGTGCTCGATGCTCGGCGGCGCTTCGGTGCTCGGCGCGCCGCTGGTGTATCGCAATCAGAGCCTGTCGGTGCTTTCCGGCGTGCTGCCCCAGGAAGAATTGAAGCGGCGTCTGGCCGATGCCGATGCGGCGGTGATCATGAAACTGGGACGCAACTTTCCCAAGGTGCGTCAGGTGCTGGAAGAACTCGGTCTCGCCGAGCGCGCGCTGTATGTCGAGCGCGCGACCATGGCCAATCAGAAGATCGTGCCGATGGATCAGGTCGAGCCGATGTCCTCGCCGTACTTCTCGCTGATCATCGTCCCGGGCGAACGGTGGCAAGGTTGATGAGCCAAGCGACTCCCGCCATCGTCATCCTCGGCCAGGGCAGCCTCGCCACGGCGCGGCGCATTCAACAGGTCTATCCGGCGGCGCAAATCCATGGCCTTGCCGGACGGGTTGAAGGCGCCGACAGCCGCTATGAGGAATTCGGCGCGACCCTGCGCGCGTTGTACCAACAGGACACGCCGATCATTGCCCTTTGCGCGGCCGGCATTGTCATTCGCACACTGGCGCCGCTGTTGCTGGAGAAAGGCGCCGAACCCGCTGTGCTGGCGGTGGCCGAAGACGGCAGCGCGGTGGTGCCGTTGCTCGGTGGCCTCGGTGGGGTCAATGTCATGGCCCGGGAGATCGCGGCGGCGTTGCAAGTGGCGCCGGCGATCACCACCAGCGGCGAATTGCGCTTTGGCACCTGCCTGCTCAATCCGCCGAGCGGCTATGCACTGGCGGATCTGGAGTCGGGCAAACGCTTCGTTTCCGACCTGCTCGCCGGGCACAGCGTGCGCATCGAAGGCGCGGCGCCATGGCTGGATCAGGCGCAGTTGCCGCAGGATCCGCAGGCGCAGCGGTCGATTCATGTGAGCAGTGCGCAGCGGGTGGCCAGTGCCGATGAATTGCTGATCTACCCGCGCAGTGTGGCGGTGGCGGTGAGTGCTGAGGTGGCGGATCTGCCGAACGCCATTCGCACTGCGTTGCAACAGGCCAGCGTCGCCGTGCCGGCACTGGCGTGTCTGGTGGCAGCAGACGCTGAAATGGCCGCATCGAATTTGCGCGAAGCTGCGCTCGAGTTGGGCGTGCCGCTGCGCTTCGTCGCGGCGCAAAACGATCTTCAGACGTTGGCCCGGGTTGCAGTGCCTGCGGCGAAGGTGATCAGCGCAGAACATCTGGCGATCGCGATTGCCGAGCAACCGCTGGACGTCGCGCAGATCGGCCGCCCGCGTGGTCGCCTCGCGGTCATTGGCCTTGGCCCCGGCGCCGCCGAACTGATGGTGCCAGCGGTGAAAGCCGAACTGGCCCGCGCCACCGATGTGCTTGGCTACGAAACCTACGTGCGCATGGCCGGCCCGTTCCGCGACGATCAGGTGCAGCACTGCACCGACAATCGCGAAGAAATGCAGCGTGCCCGCCATGCCTTCAGGCTCGCCGCCGCAGGCCGCTCGGTGATCGTGGTTTCCTCGGGCGACCCGGGGGTATTCGCCATGGCCGCTGCGGTGCTCGAAGCCCTGCACGAATCGGACGATCCGGCGTGGCACAGCGTTGATCTGGAAATCCTCCCCGGCGTTTCCGCCTCGCTGGCCACTGCGGCTCAGGCCGGTGCGCCGCTGGGCCACGACTTCTGCGTGATGTCGCTGTCGGACAACCTCAAGCCGTGGGCGATCATCGAGAAACGTCTGGATCTGGCCGCCGAAGCGGATCTGGCCCTGGCGTTCTACAACCCGATTTCCCGGGCGCGCCCGTGGCAGTTGGGCCGGGCGCTGGAGATTGTTGCGCAGCACCGCTCGCCTGAAACACCGGTGGTGCTCGGTCGGGACATCGGCCGGCCGGGGCAGACGCTGCGCACCACGACCCTGAGCGCATTGACACCGGAACAGGTGGACATGCGCACCATGGTGTTGATCGGCTCTTCGACCACCTGCACCTTCGCCCGTGCCGGGGGCGGTGAATGGGTGTACACGCCGCGTTGGTATGGTGAAAAACCGCTGTCCTGAAAAACCCTCCGCTCATGCAATTCTCAGCGACGGGAAAGTTTGAGCGGTTGTAAGTCCGATTGAAGTTTCAATTGTTTTCCACCAGCAATAAACAATGGTCATGTCCCACAGGGCAGGGCCATTTTTTATGCCCGACGGTCGCGCCGGTCCGCTAATTATTTCGCTGCCGTTACAGCGTACTGCTGCGGTGTTATCAGATATTGCCGGGGACAAGCTTTGTATTCCTTGTTGTTTGTGTGGCGCGTATTCGCCCACTAGGGTGCTGTGTTCACAGCACTTGTCGAGTGTCGTTCAAATCAATCTACCGCTCTGCAGCGGCGCGAAAGTGTGCGCGGTCAATGAGCCATTTAATAAACAAGGAGTGTGCAATGGCTTTGAAAAACGATTATTCGTTCGGGCGAGCGTTCGTATCTGCGCAAGAGTATTCGGTGATCTCCAGGGCGTTACGGGAGTTCTCTGCCTCGGCGCAGTACCAAGCGCTGAACGACTGTTACCAGCAAGCCAGTCAAACGACCGATCCGGTGTCGTTGTTGACCCTGGCGAGCCTGTTTCAAGAGCAACTTGCAGCGCTGCTCAAACGCAAGAAAACCCCTGTCCCGGTGGCTGTCGATGACATTGCGCGCGGGCTGCAACATTATCTGTCACGGCTTTCGACGACCGTGGAAATGTTGTCGGGGCTGACCCGGCCGGTTCCGAAGGTTATCCATTTCGTTTGGGTTGGCGGCAGCGAAGTCGGGGTCAATCAGCGCGATTACATGAATATCTGGCGTCAGGTGATGGCGGCGGAGGGTTACCGCTTCAACCTTTGGTACGACAGCGATGCGTTGCTGGCTTTCGAGATGAACCGGGTCATTCTCGACAGTGCCAGGGCTGATGCGATGGCGTCCGGTGGCGCTGCACTCAAGCATGCCGGGCAACTGGCGACGATGATTGAAGACCGCGCACGGGTGTTGAAACAGCAGATGTTCGACTACCTCAGCCAGCCGAAGTGGAATGGGCGAGCCGATCAAGCGCGCATCGATCTGATGGTGCGTGCTTATGGCAAGGACCGCGCGACGCTGCGGGCTTTTCGTCAGCGCTGCCTCGACAGCCATCTGGCGATGGTTGGCGCGGATCTGCAATTACGCGATGTATCTCACGCCTTTGCCGATGACTTGCTGGCGGACGTTTACCGCCGCGAAGTGTCGATGCGCGGCAACTTTGCCGCAGCGAGCGATGTGGTGCGCTTGCAGGCAGAACTTCTTGAAGGCGGGCGTTATACCGACATGGATTATCTGCCGCCACTGCTCGATAAATTGGGCGGTGTCGATATCAGCGATTACAGTCAGACGCAAAAGATCGGTGTTCTGCAACTTCTGTTGAACAACAACCCGCAGTTGATGCCTGGACGCGATCCGCAGCATTACCCCGACAGAACCGGCAGTCTCCCAGAACAACATAAACAACTTCTCGAGGATTTTGCTCGCAGCAAACCGGACCCGCTTGAACTGTTCGTGCCGCCGCAAACCGTGGAGGCCGGCGAGAACGGCTTTCGCATGGGGCTGCAAATCGGCGAAGAAATGAATGCACATTTCATCGCCCAGCCGGGCAGCGGCATGACGATGTCGATCATGCAAGTGATTCGGCTTAATTACGACGTGCTTACTGAAGTTGAAAGACGCATGGCCAACTCGGGATCCGGGTGGGCCGACAGTGAAACCCTGACCACGGTCGCTGCGGCAGTCATCGAAGAGATGTTGGTCAGGTCGAACTTCACCAACTGGAATGAAGCTTATGCCTACCAATTGCTTAAAGCGGTTGTCACCTATTACCAGGACGGCATTCGTAATGACGCGGGAGGCACGGTAACGCTCACCGGCCCCGGCGCGGCCCTCGCCGGATTGCATGAATACATTGAAGCCAATTGCGATCCGTTTTTCACTCGTCAGGTGCTGGCGCAACAGCGTTTGCGCGAGGGCTACAACGTCAATACCGAAGAGGAAACCATTTCCGGCTGGATCGTCAGGGGCACGGAAAAGGACTGGCTGGAGATGGAACACGCCCGGTGGGCCGAGGGCAAGCTGAAATCCCGTTATGCCGGACGCTTGTCCGACCTGCTCAGTGATCGAAGCCTGACCTTCGAGCGCGGCTGGCCCGTTGTCGAGGGCAAACCGGTGCTGTTGACCGCGGTGCTGCAACGTTTGATGGATGATCTGGGCGAGCCGTTCATTCGAGCGATGCGAGACAAGCTGAGCGGGGAGGTTACCTTCGATCAAACCGTGGTCATCGACTTCGACACCCGCCAACAGGTGCTGGCGCAAGGACCTGTCGTGGTGCCGACCTCCCGTGGCGCGGATTCCGTCAGCCATCTCAACGAACTGTTCAGCCGCATCGCCCACGGAACGCTGCCGCTGGAGCAACTGAGCCCCACAATGCGGGTCGTGCTCGGCGGCATTTTCGGCGCGACGAGCGTGGACGATGGCGGGTTCGCCGATACCTGGCAACAGGTGCGCGACCTGGCCATCGCCACCGACCGCGACGGCACTTTCGCGCGCTACGATGCGATTGAAAAAGCCGTGCGCCAGCGCCGCTCGGCGGCGTTCGAGAACGGGCTGGAACGCGACCTGCCGACGGCCACATCGACGACCCGCGAACTCAAGGTGCAAGCCATGTCCGAGCCGCTGACGCTGCGCCAGTGGGGCGAGCGTATCGGCCAGATCAAGCGCAGCGCCCGGCAGGAGTTCCGCACGCAGATCTTGCAGCGCAGCGGCCAGGTGCGTGACGTCTTTTTCAAGGCTGGCGCGGTGTCGGTCAAGCAGTTGCCGCAGGATCTGTTGCAGCACAACGCAGGCGACCCGGGGCGTCGCTGTTATCCGCTGGTGCTGCTGATGGGCGCCGCCGTTGCAACTGGCGAGCCGGCGGAGCGGGCGTTGGTCGGGCATGTCGCCAGCGCCAGCGCGAGTCCCGACGAACTTGGCTCGCGGGCGTTGCGCAGTGCGCTGGACGAACTGCGCGCCTTGCCCACCGGCGAGGTCGGCAGCGCTCGCGGCGTGCAGCGCATGGACAGCATCATCGCCGCGCTGGACGCCAGTGCGGCACCTGCGGTGCTGCTGCTCGACACCGGCGACCACGCCCTGCTGCTGGCCAAAGTGCGAACCGGTGAGCACGCGGCCTATCGCTTCTACGACCCCAACTTTGCTCTCTATGGGTTTGCCGATGGTGCGCAGTTGCAGCGTGGCGTAGAGCATTATCTGAGCGCAGACGATAACGCGCTGGCGAAGCTTTACGGTCTGGGCGATGCGGCCAATGCGCCATTCAACGTGATCGAACTGGACACCTCGGCGATCGCCGAACGCAGGCTGTCATCGGATCTGCGCGTGGACAGTTTTCTGCACAACGCTGCACTGGCCGATCCGCAGGGAGCGTCGATCTGGCACAAGCAAGCGCTGGCCCGTACCCGATCTCTTGGCGAAAACGCTCGACTGGGCGCCAGTCTCGCGCAACTGGACGCACGCTACTGGGCCAGCGAGTTCGAGCAGGCGACCGAGCGCTTGCGCCTTGAGCACAAGGTGGCGGGTGATTACGTGCCGTTGCTCGATACCCTCGGCAACAAAGCCGACGGCGGCCACAGCATTACCCTGATCGATCCGCGCAATGCGCAAAACACCCTGACGGTGATCACCCGCGATTCGCGCTTTCAGAAAATCAGGCAATACGTCGAACGACTCGTGCAGGGCGGTGCGGCCAGGCCCGGGCAGACGGCTGACCACGACGGTGGCAGCCGGCTGAGTTTCGCCTTTGCGATCCAGACGCTGATCAGTGAGATGCGCCAGCGCGATTACCGCGCTGGCGATACCGTGCCGGCGCTGACCGTTGCTCTGCAGATCCAGGTGTACGTCAGTTATGCACAGCTGGGCTTTGGTGTCGCCAGCGATGCTGCGCAGATCGTCCAACTGGTGCGTCAGGTAGCAGCGGCCGAGCGGGCGTTGCAGCAGGGCTCATTCGCCGCACGCCTGGCAGGACAGGCCGCCACGGGCGTTGGCGTGGCATTTTCCGTGGCCAATATCGGCTTCGACATCTACAACCTGACGCAGGCAGAGAATCATGAGCAGCGAGCGCGGTTCTCCACGTCCCTGGCGTTCAACACGGCGGCGCTGGGTCTGGATCTTGTCGCCCTGGCAGCGGGCGGAACGGTGGCCGCGTTCGCCGCAGCGCTGGCTGTGCCGCTACTGGGCGTGGGTATCGGGGTCACCGCGATTGCCAGCAATCTCGGGCAGATCATGGACAAGGCTGCGGCCATCGGCGAGCACCTCTCGCAGATTCACGACGCTTATCAGCAATCTTACGAACGCGCTGGTGCGGTCTTGCAGTTCCCCGCTCTGGCCGTGATAACCGAGGTGGATCTGCACAGCAGGAGGGTGGCGTTCGAGGGGCAGAAGTTTTACCCCTGGAAAGGCAGTGCGCTGGAGCTGCCGCAGTACGACGATGATCCAGCCAGGCGACATGCCGCGATCAACATCCCCAGAGCCTTTCAACGGCCTGCTGTCGGCAGCGTCTGGGGGACCTTGCCCGAGGCGCTGGTGCTGCCCTGTTCACCCGTCTGTTACTACGGCTACGAATATCAGCTCGGCAGCGCCGGGGCCGTGCCTTTTTCCACGACCCGCTATCCGCGGTTGCATGACCGTCTGGCACATCAGCTGGAATATGACGCGCTCGGTAACCGGGTGTTTTACCTGTTCAGCACGCCGTTTGCGCCACACATCCTTTACAAGCTGCATCCGGTCTTCATGGCCACGACGATCAAGGTGCAGTTGAGCGCTGAGGTCAGCCAACTGGTGGTTCCGGACCTGCCACCAGAGTGGCGCGAGAAGATTGCCTACCGGATCACCGCGCCGCAGGGGCAGTACCGGATTCGGTTGGTGCCAGGGCTGCTGGCGGTGAATTTCGAACAAGCGCAGGGCTGGGAACGGGTGACGTGGACGGTGCAAGCGTCCTGGGCCCGGGTCGAGCAGGTCAGTTTTCGGGAAAAGCCACGGGACAGCATCGACAGCGCACCTGACATGCTGGTCGATGGCGTGATGTTGAATCGTTTCGACGGTGTCATCGAGCTGGCCGAGGGGCTGTTCCGGATCGACTGGACAGGCCTCAGCCTGCATCTGATCGGTGTTGTTCTCGACTACGAAAACGAAGCTGCGGATCAGCTGCGCAGCGCCGACATGACAGCCAGCGGCATCCCGGCGCCGGTTCTGCGCTATCTGCGCGCTCAGGTCACCAGCGGGCAATTGACCGCAGCGTATTTGCCGTTACGTAACTTCAGAGTGCCGTTCAATTCGCCGGGCCAACCAGTGGTGACCACCGGCTATTACGACACTGCGCGGGACCGGGTGCTGTTCGCACGTAACCTGCCGCAGGAGGTCAACGAGGGCGTGGTTCTGGCAGGCGTCAGCGCCCGCCATGCGTGGTTCTACCATCCCGATCATCCATCGCTGTGGCGGGTCGATGTGCTGACCGGCACCGTCCAGCATCGCTACCGTCTGAAAAATCCGCGTATGGGATCGACGATCATTGGCTGCCAACAACAAGCCGATGGTGCGCTGCGGATTGTGCAGAGGCTGACGGCAGAAGCGTTGCATGGCACTACCACCATCGAGTATCGGATTACCGCTCAGAAGGTGGAGCTGACGGCTTGCAAGATCACTTTTGCGGCAGAGGATTATCGGTTCGAACCGCGCGAAGCGCTTCGACAAATCGATGCCCCGTTCAGGCGCGAATCGCCAGACACGGCCGCCAGCAGCAGCGGCTGGTCTTATGCTCCGTTCATTGTCGTGGAAGGCTATGCCGGGTTGCAGCTGCGCGACCGGGCCTGGCTGAACAAGGCGACGGGCAAGTGCACTCAGGCCGGGCAGGACCGGTCCTGGCCCGAGGACTTGTTGATGCTGGTGCCGTCCAGCTCGGAAAACAACGCGGTGCTGTTCTATAGCCCGCAGGAGCGGACGATCAGTCGCGGCATCGAACCCCGGGTCGGGCATTGGCAGAATGTGGTGATCGAACACGATGTGGTGGAGGTCACTCAGACCAATCAGCGTTTCATCGCCACCAAGGACGACGGCCGACTGTTCGAAATCGATATCGTCGACGTGCCGGCAGCGGCAGCGATCGACGACGCGATTGTGTTTCAGTACGGGGTACCTTCCCTTGCCCACAGAAGCGATGAGGCGTGGCTCGATCAGGCCGATAAGCCGTCGATTCTGCGGTTCGCCGGTGTCGGGCCGCGTTGGCTGCAGCGACATCCCGATTGGTTGAGCGCATTGCCCGCGCTGGCCACGAAAGCGCCGTTGCTGCCGTTGCCGATCTTCGGTTTACGTGATGTGGCAGGTCAGGCTTTCCTGGCGGCATGGTGTGTCGATGGCAGAATCGCTGTGGCCGATATCGGTCAGGGCAAGGAGCTGGCGCTGCTCGGTCTGACCCCGGATAACAGCGCGGTCTGGTTGCTTGAAATCAGCACCGGACAACTTTATCGCCAGCCGCTGATGGCGATCGAAGCACTGCGGGGAGTGTTTGCCGAGGACCATCGTTTGCTGAAATCGGAGGCGCTCGGCAGGCCTGAAAAGGTCTGGACGTCATGGACTTTTGCTGAGGTGCGACGCCAAGGTGAAGGGCTGGTCGCGCAGACCCTCGACGGGGTGCATCTGCAATTGCTGGATAACCAGCCGGCAATGATCGTTGGCGTGGAAAATCGCTGGTCTCATGTGCCGGGTCAGAGCGATGAACAGTTACGTGCACGCCTGCGAGCATTGTTGCACGGGCATGCCCACGCGCCTGTCATACAAGTGGCAAGTGCAACCGGACGCTATCTGTATTACCTGCCGCAACTTGATCGGCTGTTCGATCTGGCCGGACGCAGCGACGGGCAGTGGTCGGCATTTCTCGGTACGCGCGGGTCGAAGCAGCCGATGCTGTTCGACCCGGTCGACCAGTTGATTTTCAGCGCCGGCCCGAACGACGGCGTCTGGCTGCCCGGCAGTTATGCCCATCGCGACGCCGAGGTCATGGTGCTTGAGGTAGGTGATGACATCACAGAAATCGAAACATTGTTGCCCGATGACGTTGCCAGGCTGCTGCTGACTTTCGGTGCGCAGACCTCGGGTTATCGGCTGTCGCAAGCGTCCTTCCAGCGCCTGGACTGCATCGTGGTCGATGGGCGACAGGCTTCGGATGCTGAAACGGCAGAACCTTGCCTGCTGGATCTGGATCTGGACGAGTGCGGGCATTGGTGGATGTCACGGGTCGATGACGATGTGGTACTGACCGATCCGGACTCCGGGCACAGTCTGATCGTGCGCAATTTCGACGGACAACGCCCACTGCTACTGATGCTGCCCATCGCCGGGCGGCCACATACCTTGACGCTGGCTCAAGGGCTGCAAGCCTTTGCCACTGCGCGCGGTGTCGAGGCAACGGTCAGCCTGACAGCGGTGATCGCAGCGCTGCGCTGAGGCCGCCATGCACAACAAAACGCCGCGAACGGTGACCGTACGCGGCGTTTGTTGTGGCGGTTGCACTGCGACAATGCTCAAGGCACCAGATAACCCTTCACACCGGTAAAGATGATTTGCGCTGCCAGCGCGCAAACGAACAATCCCATCAAGCGGCTGACAATCTGCAAGCCCTGATCGCCGAGAATCCGCTCGATGCGATTGGACAGGTACAGCACCACACCGACAGTGAAACTGGCGAGCGCAATACTCATGATTGCGGTGAGCTTGTCGTCCCAGTGCGGCTGGCTGACGCCCATTACCAGCAAGGCGCCGATGGTGCCGGGGCCGACCGTCAGCGGAATGGTCAGCGGCACGATGGTCACATCCTGCTGCACGTTATCGGCCTGCACCGCCGGTTTGCCCTGAGCCATGCCCAGCGCGGAAATGAACAACACGCTGCCGGCACCGATGCGGAAGGCGTCCACGGTGATGCCGAAGACATCGAAAATCACCCGCCCAAACAAATACAGCAGAACACTGGAAATCAGTGTGGCGAGGGCGACCTTCCACGCCAGACGCCGCTGTTCCTTGCGCGAATAGCCACGGGTCAGGCTGATAAAGCAGGACAACACGAAGAACGGGCTGTAGAGCACCAGCATCTTCAGATAAACGCTGAACAACACATGGAGCATGATGCAAGCTCACTGGCGATGGAGTCGGGGGGAGTCTATCAGGCACCGGACAATCTGTCGGTTTACGACGGCTGGGTCGTGGCCCGGTTCTGCTGATCGCGTTCGGCGACCCAATGCTCGATCAGTTCACGCAGTTGCGACAGCTCCACCGGTTTGGACATGTGCCCGTCCATGCCGGCCTGGCGGGCGCGTTCTTTATGTTCGGCGAGAATGTGCGCGGTGAGGGCGACGATCGGTGTGCGGATGCGCTGATTGCTGACTTCCCAGGCGCGCAGTTGCTGCGTCGCGGAGAAGCCATCGAGGATCGGCATTTCGCAGTCCATCAGCACCAGGTCGTAACGCTGGGCCTTCATCGCTTGCAGCGCTTCTTCGCCATTGCTCGCGGTGTCCGGTTGCAGATTGAGCTTGCCGAGCATGCCGCGAATCACTTTGGTCGAAATGGTGTTGTCTTCGGCGACGAGGATGCGGAAGTCGCTCGGCACCTTGGCCGCTGTGGCCGCCGTAACGACCTGCGGCTGGAACACCACCTGGCCCTTGTTGCGCTGATTGAGTTCGTCCGCCAGCGTGGTCTTGAGCGTATAACCGGCCACCGGTTTGGCCAGAATCCGTTTGATCCCGGAATTGCGCGCAATGATCTTGCTCGGCGCGTTGCTGATGCCGGTGAGCATGATCAGCAGAATGTCGTGGTTCAAGCTCGGGTCTTCCTTGATCTTCGCGGCCAGTTGCATGCCGGTCATGCCGGGCATGTTCTGGTCGAGCAGAACCACGTCGAAGTAATCGCGCAGGTGCGCCTTGGTGCGCAGCAGCGCCAGCGCTTCCTTGCCCGACGGCACGGCGCTGACATTCAGGCCCCAGGCGCTGCATTGCTGTACCAGCACTTTGCGACAGGTGTCGTTATCGTCGACTACCAGTACCCGTGCGCCTTGCAGCGGACTGTCCAGATCGGAGGTCGGATGTTCGAGGCGATCCGGGTCCAGCGGCAAGGTCAGCCACAAAGTGCTGCCCTGAGTGGCGCCGCTCTTGATGCCGAACTCGCCTTGCATCAGACGAATCAGTTGGCGCGCAATCACCAGGCCGAGATTGCCGCCCAGGCGATTGGCCGAGAGGAAGTGCTTGCTGTGCAATTCGGCGTGCAGAAGCGCCTCGCGCTCTTCCGGCTCCATCGGCACGCCGCTGTCCTGCACGGCAATGCGCAGGCGCGGTTTGCTGCTGCGCTCGTCCAGTGCAACGACGATCAGCACTTCGCCTTCTTCGGTTTTCTTCAGGGCGTTTTCCAGCAGGCTCAGCAAGGTCTGGCGCAGGCGCGTCGGATCGCCGCTGATCACCCGTGGCACTTGCGGCTGGATGAAACTGATCAGCTCGACGTTCTGTTGCTCGGCCTTGGCCCGGTAGATGCTCAGACAATCATCGATCAGGGCGTTGAGGTCGAACTGCACGTCATCGAGTTCGATCTGCCCGGATTCGAGCTTGGAGATGTCGAGGATCTCGTTGATCAGCGTCAGCAGTTCGTTGCCGGCGCTGTGGATGGTCTGCACATAATCGCGTTGCTTGACCGACAGCGGCGTGCCCAGCAGCAGCTCGGTCATGCCCAGTACACCGTTCATCGGTGTGCGGATTTCGTGGCTGATCTTGGCGAGGAATTCGGCTTTGGCGTTGATTTCGGCGTTGCTTGCCGCGAGGTCGCGGCTGATGCTGAAACGGCTTTCGGTGATGCTGCGCTGTCGCTCGCCCAAGGCAATGCTCATCAGCAGGCCACTGATGCAGATGAACACCATCAGCGTCATGATCAGGCCTTGCGGCGTGACCAGTGTCAGCCCCAGCAGCGCCGGCAGGATAACCAGCGTGCCGATGTTGAACACGACCATGGCGGCGACGAACAGACGCGCCGGGCGATAGCCTTTTTGCCAGTGATAGAAGCCCACCAGCAACATGCTCAGGCCGGCCAGTGCGACCAGTGCGTAGGTGATGATGTTCAGCGGCAAGGTGTTGACGAACAGCAGCAACAGGCTGCACGTGACGATCAACAGAATGTCGCCCCACAGCAGTTTGTTCAGCGCGTGCTGGCCCAGTGGCGCAAAGAAGCGCAGGGCGAACATCAACCCGGCTGGAGCCGTCAGCAGCAATGCCAGATAAGCGCCCGGCGTCTGAATGGCTTGCCAGTTCGGCAGCCACGGACCGGCGAGGTTGAGCAACAGGAACAGACTCAGCCCCAGCAGGCCCTCACAGATCGCCAGCCACAGACTGCTGCGCGAGCGCGAGTAGGCGTAGCGCACCAGGTTGTGCAGCAGGAGCATGGCGAGGCAGCCGAACAGCAGGCCGAAAATCAGCGTCTGCTTCTGATCGGCGGCGCCTTCGATTGCCGCTTGCAGGGTGATGTGCGGGCGCAGCTGATGGCCGGAAACCATGCGTACGTAGACGTCCAGCGGCTTGTCAGCCTGGGGCAGCGGCAGCATGAAATCGCTGCTCGGCAACGGATGTTCGGCCTGCGGTCGTTCGTTGCCGGTATTGCGTTGCTCGATCAGCCGGTCGCCGTCGAGCACGTAGAGATTGAGTTGGGACAGGTCGGGGGCAAAGATGCGCAGCACTTGTTCGTGCTTGCCCGGCGCCAGTTTGAAGCGCAGCCACAGGGCGCCGTCGGGTTCGGCCGCGGTCAGGCGGTCAAGCTCGATGGGGCTGAATTGATTGGTGTAGCGAGCGGAGCGGATGTCGCTCAGTTGCAGGATGCCCTGATCGTCAAGCAATACCGACCAGCCACTGCCTTGCGCGGCCTGGGCCGGGAGCATGCAGAGCAAGGTCATCAGCGTGACGGTGAAGCTTATGGCAATCCTGAGCCAGCGCACGGCGAAATCCCTTCGTAGGTTGATGCCAGAATATAACGATGCGCGACGACCGAACAGCCCGGCGAGGAATGGCATCCCGCGCCGGGCCTGATGGATCGCTTACTCCTGGGTTTCGCCGCGTTCACGGGCAATGGCGCGGTAGCCGATGTCCTTGCGGTAGAAGCAGCCTTCCCAGTCGATGGCAGCGGCCAGTTTGTAGGCCTGCTGCTGAGCTTCGCCGACGGTGGCGCCCATGGCAGTGGCACACAGTACACGACCACCGGCAGTTACGACCTGTCCGTCTTTCAGCGCGGTGCCGGCGTGGAAGACTTTGCCTTCCAGAGCTGCCGCCGCGTCCAGACCGTTGATCGCTGCGCCTTTGGCGTAGTCGCCCGGGTAGCCGCCAGCAGCCAGAACGATGCCAACGCTCGGACGCGGATCCCACTGTGCTTCGATCTTGTCCAGCGCTTGCGCCAATGCGGCTTCAACCAGCAACACCAGGCTCGATTGCAGACGCAGCATCACCGGTTGGGTTTCCGGATCGCCGAAGCGGCAGTTGAACTCGATGACTTTCGGGTTACCGGCCTTGTCGATCATCAGACCGGCATAGAGGAAACCAGTGTAGACGTTACCTTCGTCGGCCATGCCGCGCACGGTCGGCCAGATCACCTGATCCATCACGCGCTGATGCACGTCGGCGGTGACCACCGGGGCAGGGGAGTAGGCACCCATGCCACCGGTGTTCGGGCCGCTGTCGCCGTCGCCGACGCGTTTGTGGTCCTGGCTGGTGGCCATCGGCAGCACGTTCTTGCCGTCGACCATGACGATAAACGAAGCTTCTTCGCCGTCGAGGAATTCTTCGATCACCACACGTGAACCGGCGTCGCCAAACGAGTTCCCCGCGAGCATGTCACGCACGGCGTCTTCGGCTTCGGCCAGGGTCATGGCGACGATTACGCCTTTGCCAGCAGCCAGGCCATCGGCCTTGATCACGATCGGCGCGCCTTTCTCACGCAGATAAGCCAGGGCCGGCTCGATCTCGGTGAAGTTCTGGTAATCGGCGGTCGGGATCTTGTGGCGCGCGAGGAAATCCTTGGTGAAGGCTTTCGAGCCTTCCAGTTGCGCAGCACCGGCGGTCGGACCGAAGCAGTCCAGGCCACGGGAGCGGAACAGATCGACGACGCCAGCCACCAGCGGCACTTCCGGGCCGACGATGGTCAGGGAAACGTTCTTTTCAGCGAAGTCGGCCAGTTGCTCCAGCGCCAACACGTCGATGGCAACGTTCTCGCACTTGGCTTCAATGGCAGTGCCAGCGTTGCCCGGTGCAACGAAAACCTTCTGCACACGCGGATCCTGAGCCACTTTCCAGGCCAGAGCGTGTTCACGGCCACCGCTGCCAATGATCAAAACATTCATTTCAAAAACCTCGGATGACGCTAATTCTGTGGGGGCTGATCGTTCCCACGCTCCGCGTGGGAATGCCTCTACGGACGCTCCGCGTCCGAGGGACGCGGAGCGTCCCGGGCTGCGTGCCCACGCAGAGCGTGGGTACGATCAAGCAAAATAATCAGTGACGGAAGTGGCGCATGCCGGTGAATACCATTGCGATGCCGGCTTCATCAGCAGCAGCAATCACTTCGTTGTCACGCATCGAACCGCCCGGCTGGATCACCGCAGTGATGCCAACCTTGGCCGCGTTGTCGAGGCCGTCGCGGAACGGGAAGAATGCATCGGACGCCATGACCGAACCGGCGACCTGCAAACCGGCGTGCTCAGCCTTGATCGCGGCGATGCGGGCCGAGTTGACGCGGCTCATCTGGCCGGCGCCGACACCGATGGTCTGGCGATTCTTGGCGTAGACGATGGCGTTGGATTTGACGTACTTGGCGACTTTCCAGGCGAAGATCAGGTCGTGGATTTCCTGTTCGGTCGGCGCGCGTTTGGTCACCACTTTCAGGTCATCGGCGCTGATCATGCCGATATCGCGGCTCTGCACCAGCAGGCCACCGTTGACGCGCTTGTAATCCCAGGCAGCGGCGCGCTCAGCCGACCATTCGCCGCAGGCCAGCAGGCGTACGTTGGCTTTCGCGGCAACAATGGCACGAGCTTCTTCGCTGACCGATGGGGCAATGATCACTTCAACGAACTGGCGCTCGACGATCGCTTTGGCGGTCTCGGCATCCAGTTCACGGTTGAAGGCGATGATGCCGCCGAACGCCGACTCGGTGTCGGTGGCGTAGGCCAGTTCGTAAGCCTGACGGATGCCGCCTTCAGCGTCCGGGCTGACCGCCACGCCGCACGGGTTGGCGTGCTTGACGATCACGCAGGCTGGCTTGACGAAGCTCTTCACGCATTCCAGCGCCGCGTCGGTGTCGGCGACGTTGTTGTAGGACAGTTCTTTGCCTTGCAGCTGGGTCGCGGTGGCGATGCCGACTTCGGCCGGCCTGGCTTCCACGTAGAACGCCGCGCTCTGGTGCGGGTTCTCGCCGTAGCGCATTTCCTGAGCCTTGATGAACTGGCTGTTGAAGGTGCGCGGGAATTCGCTGCGACCTTCAGTGCTCAAGGTTTCAGCGGCCTGGTTCACGGTGCCCATGTAGTTGGCGATCATGCCGTCGTAGGCGGCGGTGTGTTCGAAGGCCTTGAGCATCAGGTCAAAACGCTGAGCGTAGGTCAGGCCGCCGGCCTTGAGGTTTTCCAGGACGTTGGCGTAATCGCTGGCATTCACCACGATGGCCACGTCTTTGTGGTTTTTCGCTGCCGAACGGACCATGGTCGGCCCGCCGATATCGATGTTCTCGATGGCGGTCGGCAGGTCGCAGCCTGGCTTGTTGATGGTTGCTTCGAACGGGTACAGGTTGACCGCTACCAGATCGATCGGCTTGATGCCGTGCTCGTTCATGATCACGTCGTCGATACCGCGACGACCGAGGATGCCGCCGTGGATTTTCGGGTGCAGGGTTTTCACCCGACCGTCCATCATCTCGGCGAAACCGGTGTAATCCGCGACTTCCACTGCGGCAACGCCGTTGTCACGCAGCAGCTTGAACGTTCCGCCGGTGGAGAGGATCTCGACGCCCAGAGCTTCGAGCTCCTTGGCGAATTCGAGGATCCCGGTCTTGTCGGAAACGCTGATCAAGGCGCGGCGGATCGGCAGGCGGGTAGTCTGGTCGGTCATCTCAATTTCCATCAAAAGCAAAGGAAGTCAGCAAAAAAGGCGACCGTTTTTTACGCGGGCGCCTTTCTGGTTTGATTGAATGCTTACAGCAGATCGTACTGCTTGAGTTTCTTGCGCAGCGTGCCGCGGTTCAGTCCCAGCAGCTCACTGGCCTTGGTCTGGTTGCCCTTGACGTAGTTCATCACGCTTTCGAGCAGGGGCGCCTCGACTTCGGACAGCACCAGGTTGTACACATCCGTGACGGACGCGCCCTCAAGGTGGGCGAAATAATTGTGCAGCGCCTTCTCGACACTCCCGCGAAGGGTCTGGCCTTCTTCGCTCGGCGTGTTGAGGTGCTGTTTCAAATTCACGTTGTCGCTCACGGGTGTTGTTCCACTCACTAAAGTCTCGGTCATCATCGTCATGCGGCCACCCCTTCTTCGTCCCCTGTCAGGCTCTTGTAACGCTCGGCGAAGAACTCCCGAACGTCGGCGCATTGTGTTTCCGTACCATCCAAACGATTGAAACGGGCGCGAAACTCCCTGGCGCCCGGCAAGGTTGCGAGATACCAGCCCACATGCTTGCGGGCAATGCGCACGCCCATCACGTCGCCATAGAAGGCGTGAAGGGCAGCCAGATGCTCCAGCAGGATGCGTTCCACTTCGCTCAGTTCCGGCGCGGGCAATTTCTCGCCGGTGCGCAGGAAGTGATCGATCTCGCGAAAAATCCATGGCCGCCCTTGAGCGGCCCGGCCTATCAGCAGGCCATCGGCACCGGTCGCATCAAGCACGTATCGGGCCTTTTCCGGCGAATCGATATCGCCATTGGCAAACACCGGGATCGACACCGCCTGCTTGATCGCGGCAATCGTGTCGTACTCGGCTTCCCCTGTGTACAGATCGGCGCGCGTACGGCCATGTACGGCCAGCGCTGTGATCCCGGCCTGTTCGGCGATCTTCGCCACGTTCAGACCGTTCTTGTTCTCGCGATCCCAGCCGGTGCGGATCTTCAGGGTGACCGGCACATCAACCGCGGCCACTACGGCCTGCAGGATCTCGGTCACCAGTGCTTCGTCTTTCAGCAACGCGGAGCCGGCGGCCTTGTTGCAGACCTTCTTTGCCGGGCAACCCATGTTGATATCGATAATCTGTGCGCCCAACTCGACGTTGGCCCGTGCCGCATCGGCCAGCATCTGCGCGTCGCCACCGGCGATCTGCACCGAGCGCGGCTCGGGATCGCCTTCGTGGATCATGCGCATGCGCGACTTGCGGGTATTCCACAGGCTCATGTCGCTGGTGACCATTTCCGAGACTACAAGCCCTGCGCCCAGACGCTTGCACAGCTGACGAAAGGGCTGGTCGGTGACGCCCGCCATCGGGGCGAGAATCAAACCGTTCTGCAATGTATATGGGCCGATGCGTACCGCCGACATAGGACTTCCCTGAAGTGGGGCCGGATCATGAGAGTTCGAAAAAGGGTGGGCATGATACCCGCTCTCGATGACTGGTTAAAGGCTGAATTGAACAAAATCTGAACAGTTATTCTGTTATCGCCAACGGTTTGGTCGGCTGCGATCAGTCAGAAAAATGCCGTCAATCGGGAAACGCTGAAGCGGTTCATTCCGGTGAGTGGAAGTTCAGGCTGTAATTCACCGCTTTCGGCCCCGGATCGAGAATATCCAGGGCGATGTGGATCGGCGTCTGCGGCGGCATTTCCGCGAGGCCCTCGAGATCGCCGCTCAGGTACTCGCCGGCTTTGAAGCGACGACTGGCGATCAAATGACCGTTGAGGTCGGCGAAGCGCAGTTCGAGCAAGGGGAACGGCTGGGAAAACGTCGCTCGGTTGTAAATGATCGCATCGACCACCAGTGCCCCGCTGAACTCGGGATGGCTGCGCACCACCAGGTTGCTGCTCTTGATTTTGCCGATATCGACCTTGGACGGCACGGTGCAGCCGATCTGCGGGCAGATCTGCTGGAACCACGGTCGGTATTGATCCTGCCGCGCCAGTTCCTCGAAGTGATAGGCAACGTACTGAGCGGCAAGGCCGGCGGCGGCCAATACCACCAGCACCAGCCAGAGCAGGCGCCGGCCCCAGGGCGAGCGGCGTTGCTGCCAGTCCAGTTGCAGCGGGTCGTCGGTCAGATCCTGCAGGACCTCGGCGCGCACGCCGGGCTCGGCCCGTTCGCGTTTTTTGCGCGGCGAGGTGATCAATGGCAGATCGTCGTCATCGCTGTCGTCGCTGGCCGAGAAGCGTTCGCGGCGGGCGGTCGGGTCAATCGGATCGTGCAGGCGCAGTTGCGGGATCGGCGGCTCGTCATCCAGATCCACCGGTTCCAGTGATAACGAGGGTTCGGTGCGCTCGGGTTCGAGGGTTTCGACGCCGTCGATATCCGGCTCGATATCTGGTTCGACATCCGGCGCTGCGCTGCGCTCATCGGCAGGCTCGCTGAACAGGCTGTCGGGCCATGTGCCTTCGTCCGGTTCCTGGCTGTCGCGCCGGGCGCTCAAGGATTCTTCGCGGGTACGGCCGAATTCGGCGGCCGGCTGGATTTCGCGCTGTTCGAGGCGGGCGAGTTCTTCGTCCAGATCGAGGCTGTCCAGATCCAGTTCCGACGCGCTCCATTGCTTCTGGCTGATGGCGCGCGGCGCGGGGATCTGTTCGACGACCGCAGAATCGCTGACAGGCGCGGGCGTTTCAGGCAGCGCTGGTGCGAGCGGCGTCACCGTGTCCTTGCCAGAATGTTGCTCGAGCAGCTGCTTGGCGGCATTGAACACTTGCAGGCAGGAGCCGCAACGAACCACGCCGCGCGCCACGCTCAACTGAGCATGGTTGACGCGGAAACTGGTCTGGCAATGCGGGCATTGGGTGACGAAACTGTCGGTCATGCGGCGATCCGGTTCAGGCAAGCGGTCATTTTAGCGCCGACGCCCGGTGATGCGCACCCAGCCGTCGCGATTGGCGATCGGGTCGAGCTCGAAGTCCTGCGCATAAGCTGCCGCTACTTCTTCGCCCTGCTCGGCGAGAATGCCCGACAGCGCCAGGCGCCCACCGCTCTTGACCAGGCTGGACAGCTGCGGTGCCAGCGACACCAGCGGGCCGGCGAGAATATTGGCCACCAGCACGTCGGCCGGAACCGGCGGCAGATCCTCGGGCAGGTACAGCGGGAACAGCTCATCGGCAATGTTGTTGCGCCCGGCGTTGTCGCGCGAGGCTTCCAGCGCTTGCACGTCGATGTCGGTGCCCACGGCTTCCTTGGCGCCGAGCAGCAGGGCGGCAATCGCCAGAATCCCCGAGCCACAGCCGAAATCCAGCACGTGGCAGTCTTTCAGATCTTGACCGTCGAGCCATTCCAGGCACAGTGCGGTGGTCGGGTGGGTGCCGGTGCCGAACGCCAGGCCCGGGTCCAGCAGCAGATTGACTGCGTCAGGCTCGGGTGCGGCGTGCCAGCTCGGCACGATCCACAGGCGCTGGCCGAAACGCATCGGCTCGAAACCGTCCATCCAGCTGCGTTCCCAGTCCTGGTCTTCGATCACTTCGCTGTGATGTTCGGGCAACGGGCTGCCGGTCAGCAATTCCAGATGGGCCAGCACCGGTTCCGGTTCGGTACCGCCTTCGAACAGCGCCAGCAAGTGGGTGTGCGACCACAGCGGCGTGGTGTTGAGTTCCGGTTCGAAGATCGGCTGGTCTTCGGCGTCCATGAAAGTCACCGACACGGCGCCGACTTCGAGGAATGCGTCCTCGTAGGTTTCGGCTTGTTCCGGGGTGATGGCGAGACGGACTTGCAGCCAAGGCATGGCGGGCACCTTTGAAAATCTGTGGGGCAGCCCGAAGCTGCAAAAGCGCGCAGTTTACGCCAGGTCGCCGGCAAAGTGGACACACCGCTTGGCTGTTACACATTCGAGCCCGCGATATACATATGTATGGCCTGAGCACTTTTGTCGGCAAATAGAGTGAGCGCTCATCTCTACGCAACAAAAGGCTGGACGACATGGCGGATCAACAAGGAACTGTAGAAGAAAAACCACCGATAGCCGCTGCGTCTACGGGGTCGGTGCAGGAGATCCTGCTGCGCATCACGCGCTGGCAGGTGATGATCGACAAGCGCTTGAACAGCCAGATGACGTTGCTCGAGGCGCTGGAGCATTTCGCATTGACTGAACTGCGCAGGCATTACCCGGACGGTCATTTCGCCCCGGGCTTTGTGGTTGCCCTGCTTGACGCCATTCTGCAAAAGCTTATCGACGGCCGGCCAGTCATGTTCCTGGCGCTCCAGGACGCTCCATTTCGCTGGCCTGGGGGCGCCGATCCCGGTTTGCCGTCCAGCCGTCATGAGCATGTGATCCGGACGGTGGATAGCGTTTCGTTGCACTTCCTCGACCAGTACAAGAAATACCTGCGAGAACATTGGGCGACAAAAGGGCGGGAGGCGTTGTTCGATCGCCTGATCAAACGCAAGCTGCGGCGCTATATCAAAGACATCGAGTTGCTGTTGCGCCGTGACCAACTGGCTGGTCTGACACTGGATCAATTGCGCAGCAAAATCGACCGGGTGCAGGCCCGCAGCACGCGTCGGTACCGATTGACCGCCCTGGCAACCGGTGCAGAGAAAAAGATTCTCGAGGCGCATTCCTTTGCGCAACTGCCGTCATGGATGAAGGCGCTGAAGGAGCCGGATCGCGCCTTGTTGCGTGATTATCAGGAGCAGACCTCACTGGCCCAGGCAGCACTCGATGACCTGCTGCTGGGCTACGGCTCGTTGCGCGGCTTTGCCCGCCAGCAGGCCATCGAATACATTCAGCTCAAGCTCGACATGACGGTTGAACCGGACCGGATCGACGTGCGGCTCAGATGGCGCTCGGCGGTCGGTGAGCCGACCCACAATCGCAGCCTCAGTGACCTGCTGGCATGCGGGCCGATCGGGCAGGACTTCGCAGCGGTACTGGAGATCAGCAGTCCTGCGCCATTGCGCAACCAGTCAATGAAGCCGACATTCATTGCCGACATGCTGGCGGAACAGGATTATCCGGCGGACTACCTGCGAGCCCTCGCCGAGCAGTACCAGCGCACGGAAGTGCAAAAGGCACTTGTCGACTGGTTTGCCGCACGGCTTCGGCAGAGCGCATTCGTCGCGCGCTGCGCAGCTCATCTGTCGGATTCCGACCATGAGCGTCTCGAGCAGATGTGGTCTGGGCAAACCACAAAGAAACCGTTGCAAGTGGCCGCATTGACACTGCCCAACGGCATGCAATGCGCCGATCTTCTGGTGTTCTACCAGGCAGAGACTGAGCAAGCGGTGAATAACCTGGTGCTGTACGCGCCCAACAAGCCGGACGGTCAGGAGTGGGTCCGGTTACCTTCGATCGCGGCGTTGACCGGCGAAGTATGGAGCTGGACACAGAGCGAATCCGGTCGCGAGTATCTGTTGCAGCAACTTTCGCCGGCTGCACATCACCCTGCACGGGATTATCTGTTGGCCGCTGCGGCCAGCCCCGCTCTCTGGGGCATGCAGAGTGACCTTCGCCGAGCGCCCCTGCCGTTCACCGAATGCGTCGAAGCCGCTGCAAAAATGGGCCTGGCAAACAACCTGCAGCGGGTCGAGCAGGACAACTCGCTGCGCTGGTACACGACGCTCGGGCTCGAGGCTCGCCGGCGCATCAGCAGTCTGAATCAGGAACTGATCGTTCATCAGCAGGTGTTCAACGAGCTGCTGGGCGGTTTCGAGGTTTTTGTCGATTTCGCCAGGCGCACGGTTGCCGCAGCGATCACGCCCTATATGCGCAGCAAGAACGTGCTGGAACCGGTCGATCCGGCCACCGTGTTGATCGATTACAACCCTGGCGTCGCCGACCGCAGGAAGCAGCAGGTGGCCACGCTGCTCGACCTGGCCATTCACGGCTACGATGACAACTCCGGCATCGAACATCCGAAAAAAGGCGTGCGATCGTCGGTCGGCCAGGATCTGAGCCAGGTGCGCAGCGCCGATCTGGCGCTGTATCTGCGCCGGGCGTGGCTGGGTGAAAAATACGCCAGCGAGATCCGTGGCAAATATCTCGACCCGCGTGATGCTGCCTACGAACCGCGTCGTTTTGCCTACCGCAACGTGCTGCTGTCAAAGATGGACCGGGATTTGCGCGTGGCCAGAAGTCAGGCGCGATTGAGCGACGCGGTGTATTCAGCGCTGGTCCGTCAGGTCTCTCTGTTGAGCCAGGTGCCAGCGCCGGATACGCATTTTCCGGGCGCGAGCATGGTTGAAAGTGACGGCGTGTTCAGGTTCACCGTGCGACATCACGTCGTGCTCGGGGTTTATGTCCTGACCTCGTTCAACCCCGAGCCGTCCTGGTGGCTGTACACGCCTGATGCGCCCGACGGCATTGTGGTGCGTGCGTATCAGTCACTGTTCGGCGACATCGCCGGCGCTTTGCATGACTACTTGATGGCGCGTACGCCGGTTGCCGCGCGCAGCATCGTGTCGCGCACCCTGTATGCGATAGCAGCAAAAAAACAACGCGTCGATACGCTGTACGAAGCGCAGCGCCTCATTGACGCGCGCAGCGAGTTCAATGCGTACATCGAGCGCGCGGTCACGGATGTGCAGGACATCACCACCAGCCGCGCGCAAATGATCGAACGCCAAGTGGTCAAGGGGCTGATGTTTGCAGCTGCACCGTTTTGCATGGTGTTCCCTCCGTTTGCCTTGCTGCTCGATGTCGTGTTCATCGCCGTCAGCGCCGGTCAGGCGGTCGCTGCGCATCTGGAGGGTGACGTCGATGGCGCGCTCGGCCACTGGCTGGAGGCGTCGTGGGGCGCGTTGTTCGCTATGGTCGGCGCCGGCAGTGCGATCAAGTGGCTGGGCGGTGCGGCCAGAAGTCTGAAGCACACCATGCGGCCGGTTTCGTTGTTGTCAGAGCGTCTGAACACCGTGGCTCCGCTGCGCAGGGAAGCACTGCCGGCGATCCGGGAAGTACGCTTCCATGCCAGGCAGGCCGTCAGCAAGGCGCCCGAGCGTTTGCAAAGGGTGACCGAAGAAGGCGTCTTTTTCGGCACATGGCGCAGTCCGCCCAGCGCTGCGCAGCCGCAACCGGCCTATTACATTCGCAACAAGGGCAAGTATTTCCTGGTCAGGGAAAATCCGCATTTTGGTGGGCTGAGCCTGGTCGATGCCCGTCGCCCGACCGCCATCTATCAGCAACCGATTCGGCTTGCTCCGGGGGGCAAGTGGACACACGCCAGGGTAGGGCTCACAGGTGGCAACGTGCGCAACCTTGGGCGCGTGAGCGATTTGAATGATGCTTTTCCTGGAGGTGTCGAGCCCGTGCTGAACCGCGGCGCGCTGCAGGGCGAAGCGGTGGTGGCGCATTTTCGTCCCGGATCGCCAGATAACTATCTGTTTTCGTTGAATGCGCAGAGTTGCGTCATCGCCTCGCTGTATAACCCGACGACAAGGGTGGGGGCGGTCATTCATTTTGATCACAATATTCGCCCGTTGATCGAGCGAAGTGTCACGCAGGTGCTGGAGCGTCTGGGGGGCGCACCGCAGAACATTCGCGCCACGCTGGTAGGTGGCGACTGGCTGTCGGCGGGCGCTGACATCGGCGGTCCGGTCAGGCGCGTGTTGCGCGAACAGGGCCTGCAGCCGACCTGGGATTACTGGTCGTACTCGTCGTGCCTGGGCAACAGCTATGGCGTGGTGCTGAATCTGAACAATGGAGTCTCGAGAGTGTTCAAGCATTCCTCTGGTCAGATTGGCAGGCTGTACGACCCGCTTATCGCCAGATCGAGCTATGCCAAGGACGGGCTCTCGGTACGTGCCCGACACTTTACGAGACGGTTCACCCGCAGGCCGTTACATGAAAACGCCGCAGGAGCGGTGGTCGATGATGCCGGCCTGCGGGCATCTGCCGCAATGGTCGAGCAGCAGGCGTTCTCCACGGTAATGCTCTGATGGGTTTGTTGCAGGCATAAAAAACCCGATCCGCAGGGATCGGGTTTTTCATGCCGCTTCAGCCTTACGACTGTTTGGCCAGCTTGTGCTCGAGGTAGTGAATGTTCACACCGCCCTTGCAGAAGCCTTCGTCACGAACCAGGTCACGGTGCAGCGGGATGTTGGTCTTGATCCCGTCGACCACGATTTCGTCCAGGGCATTGCGCATGCGTGCCATGGCTTCGTCGCGGGTTGCGCCGTAAGTGATCAGCTTGCCGATCAGCGAGTCGTAGTTCGGAGGTACGGCATAACCGCTGTACAGGTGCGAATCGACGCGAACGCCGTTGCCGCCTGGGGCGTGGAAATGCTTGACCGTGCCCGGGCTCGGCATGAAGGTCTTCGGATCTTCAGCGTTGATCCGGCACTCCAGCGAGTGACCGCGGATGACCACGTCATCCTGAGTGAACGACAGCTTGTTGCCAGCGGCGATGCTGAGCATCTCCTTGACGATGTCGATACCGGTGACCATCTCCGAAACCGGGTGCTCCACCTGAACACGGGTGTTCATTTCGATGAAGTAGAAACGGCCGTTCTCGTAGAGGAACTCGAAAGTACCGGCGCCACGGTAGCCGATGTCGATGCATGCCTTGACGCAGCGAGCCAATACTTCCTGGCGCGCCTTCTCGTCGATGCCCGGTGCCGGTGCTTCTTCGAGAACCTTCTGGTGCCGACGCTGCAGCGAGCAGTCGCGGTCGCCCAGGTGGATGGCGTGGCCCTGGCCGTCGGACAGTACCTGCACTTCGACGTGGCGCGGGTTGGTGAGGAATTTTTCCAGATAGACCATCGGGTTGCCGAACGCCGCACCTGCTTCGGAGCGGGTCAGTTTCGCCGAGGCGATCAGGTCTTCTTCCTTGTGCACCACACGCATGCCGCGACCACCACCGCCGCCGGCGGCCTTGATGATCACCGGGTAGCCGACTTCACGACCGATGCGCAGCGCCGTTTCTTCGTCTTCCGGCAGCGGGCCGTCAGAACCCGGAACGGTCGGTACGCCTGCTTCGATCATCGCGTGCTTGGCCGATACCTTGTCGCCCATCAGGCGAATGGTGTCGGCTTTCGGGCCGATGAAGGCGAAGCCGGAGTTCTCGACCTGCTCGGCAAAATCGGCGTTTTCCGCGAGGAAACCGTAGCCTGGGTGAATGGCGGTAGCGCCGGTCACTTCTGCGGCAGCGATGATGGCCGGAATGTGCAGGTAAGACTGAGCGGCGGACGCCGGGCCGATGCAGACGGATTCGTCTGCCAGACCCAGGTGCATCAGCTCTTTGTCGGCCTTGGAGTAAACGGCGACGGTCTTGATGCCCATCTCTTTGCAGGCACGCAGAATCCGCAGGGCGATCTCACCGCGGTTAGCGATCAGAACTTTTTCCAACTTCGCAGTCATCAAAGGCTCTCCGCGGTTCAAACGATGGTGAACAGCGGTTGGTCGTACTCAACCGGCTGGCCGTCTTCGACGAGGATGGATTCGATCACACCGCTGGTTTCAGCTTCGATGTGGTTCATCATCTTCATGGCTTCGACGATGCACAGGGTGTCGCCTTTCTTCACGGTCTGGCCGACTTCAACGAAGGCTGGCGAGGTTGGCGAAGATTTACGGTAGAAGGTGCCGACCATCGGCGAACGGGCCACGGTGCCGTTCAGCGCCGGTGCAGCAGCGGCGGCCGGAGCAGCGGCAGCGACTGGCGCGGCAGCAGGGGCAGCGGCCGGAGCCTGCATCGGGGCTGGCGCGTAGTACTGCTGCGCCGGGGTCTTGCTGTGACGGCTGATGCGTACGGACTCTTCGCCTTCCTTGATCTCGAGCTCGTCGATGCCGGACTCTTCCAGCAATTCGATCAGTTTCTTAACTTTACGGATATCCATGAATCATCAACTCCCAAGGGTCGGTCAGGGGCGTATAGCTTGGTGTTCAAGCTGCTCTAGTGCGGCCTCCAGGGCCAGTCGGTAACCGCTGGCGCCAAGGCCGCAGATCACTCCTACCGCTACATCGGAGAAGTAGGAGTGATGGCGGAAAGGTTCGCGCTTGTGCACGTTGGACAAATGCACTTCGATGAATGGGATGCTCACTCCCAGCAGCGCGTCACGTAATGCGACACTTGTGTGCGTAAAAGCCGCCGGATTGATCAGAATGAAGTCCACGCCTTCACCGCGCGCAGCGTGGATGCGATCGATCAATTCGTACTCGGCGTTGCTTTGCAGATGCAGCAGATGATGTCCGGCTTCGCGGGCGCGCCGCTCCAGATCCTGATTGATCTGCGCCAGGGTCGTCGACCCGTAGGTCCCCGGTTCCCGGGTGCCGAGCAGGTTCAGGTTGGGGCCGTGCAGCACCAATAGCGTTGCCATCTGCGTTGTCCTTGTTATCAATGAGCAGTCGTCAGAATCCGGCGACTATGCCGCAAAGCCTTTGTGACTGTCCAGTTCCATGCAATAGGCGGCACGATGGGCGATGTTTGCGCGAAATTTGTGACCGAGGATCAGGATCCGGTCACTTGTAATGACAGGGCCGCCGCCTCCGCGAGCAGGCTCGCTCCCACAGGGGTATGCATTCCAATGTGGGAGAGCCTGCTCGCGAAGGCGGTGTGTCAGACGCGAAAGGCCTGGACGGCTGTGTGCAGTTGGCCGCCGAGAATCAACAGGTTCTCGCCCTGTTCACGCCCCTGGCCGATGCGCAGCAGGTTATCCCCACCCAATTGATGAATGCGCTCGCTGTGATCGCGGATCTCGCTGACCGCGCCACTTTGCTGCGCAGTGACATCAGCGATGCGCACGGCGGTGTCGGCGATGGTCTGGATCGCGCCGACGATTTTGTCCAATGCACCGTCGGCCGCTTGCGCCTGACTGGCCGTGGCTTCGGCGTGTTCGACCTGCACGCGCATGCCTTCGACCGATTGTCGCGCGGCGGTCTGCAGGCCGGCGATCAGCGTCTGGATTTCTGCTGTGGCCCCGGCGGTGCGTTGTGCCAGCGAGCGCACTTCCTCGGCGACCACGGCAAAACCACGGCCCATCTCCCCGGCGCGGGCCGCCTCGATCGCGGCGTTCAGGGCGAGCAGATTGGTCTGGTCAGCAATCGAACGAATCACCGTCAGCACGCCGCCAATGGTTGCCGACTCTTCGGCCAGATGTTCGATCATCTGCGCATTGCCTTGAACTTCACCGACCAGCGCATGCAGCCCGGTCAGGCTCTGGCCGATCACCGTCTGGCCATGCTCGACGGCCAGTCCGGCATGACGGCTGGCGTCCGCAGCCTGCCGGGCATCGCCGGCCACTTGCTGAATGGTCGCCTCGAGTTCACCCAGCGAGTCGCGAATTAGCGCGGTATCGCCGGCCTGATGCTCGGCGCCGCTGTGCAAGTCATTGCTCAGTTCGGCGAGGGTGCGGCTGCTGCCTGCGACTTGCTCGGCGTTGCCGCGAATGGTGCCGACCAGGTCCACCAGATAGGCGCGCAAGCGGTTGAGCGACGCTTCGATATCGTGCAATTCGCGATTGGTCTTGCCCAGTTGGATGTCGCGACTGAAATCGCCCTCGGCCCAAGTCGACAATGCCGGGGCGAGGTTGGTCAGGGTGCGGGCGAGGCGCCGCTGCAAGGTGTCGATGAGCAGGGCGATCAGCAGAATCAGGCCAATCATCACTCCTTGCATCAGGCGCACTTCGCCCTGGATCTGCCCGTGTTGCGCGCGTACCACCGGTTCGAGACCGGCGATGGCGTGCTGCACGCTGGCGATTTTTTCGTGGGTGGCGGCGCTGAGATCGGCGCGTTTCTGGATCTGTTCGCGGGTGCGCGCCAGTTCCGCCGGATAGCGGCCAAGCAAGCTGTTCAGTTCGCGCTTAAGGGCGATACCGGCATCTTCAGCGGCGGCTTTGTCGGTGTTTTCGATGCCCATCAACGCGGCGAAATCGTCACTGCTCGATTCGTTGCTGGCGACCACACCGAGCAAGGGCAGGGCATCAATGGCTTCGGCCTGGGCGCGCATGTTGCTCACTTCGCGCTCGACATCGGCAGCCAGTTCACTGCGCCCGCTGCTGACCAGTTTGTCCCGCGCCAGCGACAGTTTGCCCAGATGCTGCGATGCGGCAAGCAGTGGCGCGAGGTAGGCGGCGTTGCCATTGGCGTAGGTGTTGAGCTGGTCGAGGCTGGCGCTGAGTTCGCGTTCGGCCTGCAACAGCAGCGCCTGCGGATCGCCGGCCAGTTTGCCGGCGGCGAGCAGGTCGGTTTTGCTGAACTCATCAAGGCTCGACAGGCTTGGCTGCACGGCGTCGGCCAGCGTCGGGGGCAGCTCACCCAGTTGCTTGTGCACGCTGTCGATAGCCTGGGCGGCGCTGCTCAGGCGCAGCGCGTCACCGCTGGCCAGATAATCCTCGACGTTGCGCGCCACTTCATTCTGAAATTGTTGCGACAGCCCCAGGTAACGCTCCATCAACAGATAGGGGCGTTCGAGGGCTTTTTGTGACCACCACAGCGTGGCGCCAAGGGCCACGCAGACGGCGACCAGCAGCAGAGTGTTGAGATTGGTGAGCAACTTCAGGCGCATGACGGCTACCAACGGCAGGAATGGTAAGCGCCTGAATTTATTGCGGTTCTATTACAGGGTTATGACCGATTCAGTGGATTCCGATGAAAAAGTGGCACTTTGCTTTGACTGGCGCGCGGTCTGCACCCGATTGCGTCCTGCACCCTTGGCGCGATACAGCGCCTCATCGGCCTGGCTGGCCATCATCAGGCTGTCGGAGTCATCGCACATTTCTACTACGCCGGCGCTGAACGTGCACCAGAGGTCCTGCGGCTGCGCCGGGTAATGAATTTCGGCGAAGCGCTGGCGAATCTCGTCGAGGACTTTGTGCGCCGCGTCGATATCGGTGTCGGGCATGACGATGGCGAACTCTTCGCCGCCGTATCGGCCAATAAAATCGGTCTTGCGCAACCGCTGCTTGAGAAACAGCGCCAGGCTCTTGATCACCCGGTCACCCATCGGGTGGCCATGGCTGTCGTTGACGCGTTTAAAGTGGTCGATGTCGAGCATGGCAAAGCTCAGCGGTTTGTTCTCGCGGCGGGCGCGGAACGAGCAGTCTTCGAGCAATTGCAGGATGTGCGTGTGGTTGTACAGGCCGGTGAGGCTGTCGCGGACCATCCGTGCTTTGAGGTTGCGCGCCCGAGCGGCGCGGTTGCGCACAGTGGTGATCAGGTGCCGCGGTTTGATCGGCTTGGTCAGGAAGTCATCGCCGCCCTCGCTCATGGCGTCGAGCTGCTTGTCCAGATCATCCTCGGCCGACAGGTAAATGATTGGCACGCTGACGTAGCGGTCATTGTGACGGATGACTTTGGCCAGCTCGGTGCCGGTGCAGGCCGGCATGTACATGTCGAGGATGATCAGGTCCGGCTGGAAATCCGCCAGTTCGGCCATTGCCTGAATCGGTTCGATCAGGGTGCGGGTGACAATCCCGGCGCTGTTGAGCAGGCGCTCGGTGTGCAAGGCCTGGGCGCGCGAGTCGTCGATGATCAGCACTTTATAGGGCTCGTACTGGGCGACGCAGGTCAGCACTTCGATTTTTTCCAGCAGGCTCGAGGCTTCGAGCGTGCCGGTGAGAAATTCCTGGCCACCGGCGCGCACGGCGGCGAGGCGGGTCGGGGTGTCGGTTTCGTGCAGGCTGAAGAACAGCAGCGGCAGCGGTTCTTCGAGGCCGACCTGAGCTTCGGCGGCGAGTTTCAGGCCGATGCCGGGGCCACTGAAATCCACGTCCATGACAATCGCCGCGGGCAAGCGCTCGACCATCGACGAGCGAAACGCCGCGACACTGTCCAGTGCCTGCGCGCTGAGGCCAAAGAATTCGAGCTGCTTGGCCAGGCGTTCGGCGCGGTCGTGATCCTGCAACATTACGTAGATCGGCTTGCGCAGCGGCGGCAGGAACGTCTGGTCGAGCTGGTCGCCATGGCGCAGGCCGGTGCGCGAAAGGCGCTGCATCAAGCGATTCAGATCAGTGATCAGGCCGCTGCTGAGGCGCCCACGGTTGGCATCCACCGCTTGCAACGACTGGCTGATGTGGTGCGCCAACTGAGTGTGTTCAGGCTGTTCGAAACGCTCGGCAAAACGCAGCAGACGCAGATTCGCCTCGCTCAGTTCGGCGAGATCGACGGTGGACCACTCACTGCGTTGCAGGCGCTGCCATATCTCAAGAATCTGACGTGCCTGATGAATTACCCGCTGGGCAAAGTGGTGCTTGAGACGCTCACGGCTGGGGTCTTCTGGCTCGGTCATATCCTGACTACTAGTTAGGGTGCATGCTGAGATCGACTGGTGGCTCTATGCTAGCACCTCTTTTCCCTTAGACGAGTGTCGTACGTCAATAATCTGCTGGACGACACGATTCAGTTTCTGACCGGGTGGTTTTCTCATGCACCTGCAGGTCAGTCAGATGCCCGAAATCCGGACGCTTGCCTTGAAGGGCAGGGCAGAACAGTCGGGAATTTGTACATCGCTGCTCGGGCCGAATCCAGATCAGAGTTCACTGCGTTGCTGGCGTTGCCGTATCAGGGAATCCCTTAGTGTGTCGCGAAGCGTCATCGGGCCGCACCATTTGCGGCTTATCGTTAGCGACGGGTGCCCGGCCTTGGCACGTTGTTGTATGGTTGTGGTCGAACCGTTGAACCCAAGTGATTGAAAGGATATCGCCATGCTGGACTGGAAAAACCGCGCGGGCAGCGCGCCTGAACGTGCCGCCGAGCCCAAGTCGGCCACCCGCAGCTATGTCGGCGGGCTGCTGTTCAGCCGGGCGCTGGCCACAGTGGTCGGTCTTTACTTGCTGGTCACCATCGCGCTGGGCTGGTACTGGAGCCAGGAACCGGAGCTGTTTCCGGTGGCGCAGAACGCCCAGGTCGCTGCCGAGAAAGAAGGCAAGCAAATGGTGGTCGGCTACACCACGGTCGAGACCCTGAAGACCGTTGCCGGCACCTTGCTCAACAAGCCGGGCGGTTACATTTCCAATGACCGTTTCCCGCCGGGTCTGTGGATGGACAACACGCCGAGCTGGGAATATGGCGTGCTGGTGCAGGTGCGTGACCTGACCCGCGCCCTGCGCAAGGATTTTGCCCGTTCGCAATCGCAGTCGGCCGAAGACGCCGATCTGGCCAAGGCCGAACCACGCTTCAACTTCGACAACAAGAGCTGGGTGCTGCCGTCCAGCGAGTCGGAATACCAGGAAGGCATCAACTCCCTGAGCCGTTATCAGTCGCGCTTGTCGGATCCGAATCAGAAAAACGCGCTGTTCTACGCCCGCGCCGACAACCTCAACAACTGGCTGGGCGATGTCGGTACCCGTCTCGGTTCGCTGTCGCAACGCCTGTCGGCCAGTGTCGGTCGGGTCAAGCTCAATACCGCGCTGAAGACCGAAGTTCCGGCAGTCGGCGAAGTGCCGCAGGTTGACGAAGAAGTCGTGGAAACCCCGTGGATGCAAATCGACAACGTGTTCTACGAAGCACGCGGTCAGGCCTGGGCGCTGTCGCATCTGCTGCGTGCCATCGAGGTCGACTTCGCCGATGTGCTGGCGAAGAAGAACGCCACCGTCAGCGTGCGCCAGATCATCCGTGAGCTGGAGGCTTCGCAAGAGCCGGTGTGGAGCCCGATGATCCTCAATGGCAGCGGTTTCGGCGTGTTGGCCAACCACTCGCTGGTCATGGCCAACTACATTTCCCGGGCCAACGCTGCGGTGATCGATTTGCGTCAACTGCTCAATCAGGGCTGATAGGTGAGCCAGAGCACAAGAGAGGCGGCCCATCGCGCCGCCTCGGACGCCGAACAGATCGCCTGGGTCGACGAGCAGGACAACTTGCTCGGCGCGCTGGTGCGCTCCGATTTGCGCGAGCGCGGGCTGATTGGCCGTGGCACCTACATCATGCTGTTCAATTCCGCCGGTGAGCTGTGCGTGCACCGGCGCACGTTGAGCAAGGCGATTTACCCCGGTTACTGGGATGTTGCCGCAGGCGGCATGGTTCAGGCCGACGAAAGTTATGCCGAGTCGGCGGCGCGCGAGCTTGCGGAAGAGCTGGGCGTCAGCGGCGTTGAACTCACCGCTCACGATCACTTCTACTTCGAAGACACCGGCAACCGCCTGTGGTGTTCGGCGTTTTCCGCCGTGTGGGACGGGCCGCTGAAATTGCAGCCGGAAGAAGTCCTCGAAGCGCGATTCATCCCTGTCGAACAGGTCATGCGCGAAATCAGCGAAAAGCCTTATTGCCCGGACTCTCTGGCCGCGCTGAAGCGCTATCTCAAGGCGCAGCAAAGCAACGTCGCAAAGAACACATGAATTGGCGCCGATTGGCACTTAGCAATCGCGATTTTTGCCGTTACACTGCGCGACCTTTTCAAACTGCACCGAACGCTTCCCAAAAAGCGCCGATGCAGTAGCGCTGCCCCTGCCTGAGTGGGGCTTCGCGGTCGCTGACCTTGCCCAAGGTTGCGATCAGTCTTTGTCCTCCCGAGAGGATTGCCGGTGGCCAAGAAAGCCGCATCCTTCGCCGCCCTGGGCGGCCTGGTATTTTCCACCGACGCAGGTCGTCATTGCCCGGAATGCAGCAAGCCGGTGGACGCCTGTATCTGCAAACAAACCGTGATCCCGGCCGGTGACGGCATTGCCCGCGTGCGTCGCGAAAGCAAGGGCCGTGGCGGCAAGACGGTGACCACCATCACCGGCGTGCCTCTGGCCGAAGACGCGCTCAAGGAGCTGGCGACGACGTTGAAGAAACGTTGTGGCACCGGCGGGGCGTTGAAGGACGGCATCATCGAAATCCAGGGCGATCACGTCGAGCTACTCTTGGCAGAGCTGATCAAGCACGGTTTCAAAGCGAAGAAGTCCGGCGGCTAGCAGCCTCTGTGAAACCCTCCGGCGGCTTGATCCGGCTTCGAGTGTTCTCGGATCCGGCGTCGTCGCCATGGTTTTCACAGAGCCTGTTCATGACCGGTTTCTAAACTCCACGCAGTCAGTGCGGTCTACCGCCGCACTGACGAACCGTCATTTTCATTCTTTAGACTGCGCCGGCCTGAACGTCAGGCGACGCACTCTGACTTCTTTATAGGGGACTTCGATGTCCGTACGACGCACACGTAAAGACGATGGCAGCCAATGGACAGTTGCGGACAGCCGCAGCGTTTACGGGATTCGCCATTGGGGGGCCGGGTATTTCGCGATCAATGAAGCCGGTCGCGTCGAAGTACGTCCGAACGGCCCGAGCAGCTCGCCTATCGATCTGTTCGAACAAGTCGACCAACTGCGCAAGAGCGGTTTGTCCTTGCCGCTGCTGGTGCGGTTCCCCGACATCCTGCAAGACCGTGTCCGTCAGTTGACCGGTGCTTTCGATTCGAACATCGAGCGCCTGGAATACCAGAGCAAATACACCGCGCTGTACCCGATCAAGGTCAACCAGCAGGAAGCGGTGATCGAGAACATCATCGCCACCCAGAACGTTTCCATCGGTCTGGAAGCCGGCTCCAAGCCTGAGCTGCTGGCGGTGCTGGCGCTGGCGCCGAAGGGCGGCACCATCGTCTGCAACGGTTACAAGGACCGCGAGTTCATCCGGCTGGCGCTGATGGGCCAGAAGCTCGGCCATAACGTGTTCATCGTCATCGAGAAAGAATCCGAAGTCGGTCTGGTGATCGAAGAAGCCGCCTCGCTGAAGGTCAAGCCGCAGGTGGGTCTGCGCGTGCGCCTGTCGTCGCTGGCCTCGTCGAAATGGGCGGACACCGGTGGCGAGAAATCCAAATTCGGTCTGTCGGCGGCACAGCTGCTGTCGGTAGTCGAGCGTTTCCGTGGCGCCGGCCTCGATCAGGGCATCCGCCTGCTGCACTTCCACATGGGTTCGCAGATCGCCAACCTCGCTGACTACCAGCACGGCTTCAAGGAAGCGATCCGTTACTACGGCGAATTGCGCAACCTCGGTCTGCCGGTCGATCACATCGACGTCGGCGGCGGCCTCGGTGTCGACTACGACGGTACCCACTCGCGCAACGCCAGTTCGATCAACTACGACATGGACGACTACGCCGGTGTCGTGGTCGGCATGCTCAAGGAATTCTGCGACGCGCAGAGCCTGCCGCATCCGCACATTTTCTCCGAGAGTGGTCGTTCGCTGACGGCGCACCACGCAATGCTGGTGGTGCAGGTCACCGACGTCGAGAAACACAACGACGAAATCCCGCTGATCGAGAACAAGGAAAGCCTGCCGGAAACCGTGCAGTGGCTGGTCGATCTGCTCGGCCCGACCGACATCGAAATGGTCACCGAAACCTACTGGCGCGCCACCCACTACATGAGCGACGTCGCCGCGCAGTACGCCGACGGCAAGCTGACCCTGGCGGAAAAAGCCCTGGCCGAGCAATGCTACTTCGCCGTGTGCCGTCGCCTGCACAACTCGCTGAAGGCGCGTCAGCGTTCGCACCGCCAGGTGCTCGACGAACTCAACGACAAGCTGGCCGACAAGTACATCTGCAACTTCTCGGTGTTCCAGAGCCTGCCGGACACCTGGGCGATCGATCAGGTGTTGCCGATCATCCCGCTGCATCGCCTCGACGAAGAGCCGCTGCGCCGTGCGGTGCTGCAGGATCTGACCTGCGACTCCGACGGCAAGATCAACCAGTACGTCGACGAGCAGAGCATCGAAACCAGCCTGCCGGTGCACGCGTTGAATGAAGGCGAAGATTACCTGCTGGGCGTGTTCCTGGTCGGCGCCTATCAGGAAATCCTCGGTGACATGCACAACCTGTTCGGTGACACCGACTCGGTGAACATCTACCAGAACGCCGATGGCAGCGTGTACCACGCCGGTATCGAGACCCACGACACCATCGAAGACATGCTGCGTTACGTGCACTTGTCGCCGGAAGAACTGATGACTCACTACCGCGACAAGTGCGCCAGTGCCCGCATCAGTGCCAGCGAGCGCACGCAGTTCCTCGATGCCTTGCGTCTGGGCCTGACCCGCTCTTCCTATCTGTCTTCCTGAGACCCGATAGCGTTCCGCCCGGGTTGTCCGATTTTTTTCCGCAAGCTGTGGAAAAGTCGGACAACCCGGTGGGACATCTCCTGATTTTTTCCCGAAAGCCTGTGCTATCACGGTCAGCAAACTCATCTGGTCTGCTTTTCGCGTAGGTCATTTCCTAAGTTGTACTTCGCCTCTCTACTCGGCCATGCCTCTCGGCGAGAATCCCCGGCCGCCCCTCCTGTAGAGATCCGCCCATGTTCGATCCAGTCAACGAGCCGTCGTTTCGTCTCGATGTAGCGGGCCTGTCCGACCCCTTCGAAGTTCTCGCCTTTACCGGAAGGGAAGCGCTCAGCGAACCCTTCGCCTTCGAGATCGATGTGGTGATCGACGATCCGCATCTGGATCTCGCCGGCCTGCTGCACCGTTCCGCGTTCCTGTGTTTCGGCGCGCCCGACCAGGGTGTGCACGGGCAATTGCACAGCCTTGTCCAGCACGAGCACGGCCATGGCTTGCGTTTGTGCCGAGTACGTCTCGGGCCCAGGCTCGACTGCCTCGACCTGCGTTTGAGCCAGCGCATCTTCAGCGGCCGTTGCGTGCCGCAGATCATCGAACAGGTGCTGCGCGAACATGGCATCGTCGGCCTGCAGCGACGTTACGAGTTGCACAGCGACTACCCGGCCCGCACCTTCTGCACGCAATACCGCGAATCCGATCTGCAACTGCTTCAGCGTCTGTGCGCAGAGGCGCGCATTCACTACTACTTCGAACATCACCGCGACAGGCACTGCCTGGTGTTCGGCGACGATCCGACGCGGATGCCCCATGCAGACGTCGCGCACTATCAGGGCGAGCATGACCAGCATGGCGTAGCTCCAGCCGTCCGCCAATGGCGACTGCGCGAAGACTCGCAGGCCAGCCAGCGAGGCCCCGATGCCGAAGGCCACAGTGATCTGCCGGCCTTGCGCAGTGGTCAGTGGTTGCCGCTGGACGGCCATCCTTTCCTCGAATGCAACCGCCCATGGCTGCTGACCCGCATCGAGCACCGTGCCGATCAATCTCTCGAATCGCCCTATTGCAATCGCCTGTTCGCGGCCGCGCGGGTACCCGTCTGTGTGCCCGCCGCTGCGCAGTCCAAGCAGCGCATGCACAGCTTGCAGCGTGCCTGGGTGGTCAGCGTCGATGAGCCGCAGCCGGATCGCGCGCGGCCGGTCGCGGTGCAATTCGACTGGCTGTATCAGGGCGAAGGCGCAGCGCCGAGCCATTGCTGGCTGCCCCTCGCGCCTGACCTGAACGAGCTGCCCTCGGCGGCACTCGCCGATGGCGTGGAAGTGGTGGTGAGTTTTCTTGAGGGCGATCCCGATCAGCCGGTGGTCAGTGGCGTGCTCCAGCCCTCGGTGTTGCCAGAGGCTGCGGTCGAGGACGATGAACCGGTATCGCTCCCCGAACTGCTGGTGAGCGATGGGTTGCAGCAATCGTTGCAGTCTGGCGAGCCGTTGCTGTTGCTGTGCCTGATGCCGGGCGGTGGCAGCTTCAACCACTGCGCCGAGTCCGTGTGCAGTTGCCGGCTGCTCACCGCGCTCGATCAGAGCAGCGCACGATGAGCGGCGCGGCGCTTGAGCCCATGGCGCAATGGCTGTTGCTCGACACCCCGGACGCGGCACGCGCCTTGCTGACCTTGCGCCAGGGCTTTGCCGATGTGCAGCGGCACCGGTTGTTCGACGGCACCGAATTTCAGCCGGTCAGTGAGCACGGTCCGGTTCTCGTCGATTTGCGCGAGAGCCCGGCATTGACCGCCCTGTGCCTGCGCGACCCGGACACCTGGCGCGGCCTGTTGTTGAGCTGCGAGATACCGGCGCAGCAGCTGCTCAGCCACTTGCAGCGCATGCTTACCGTCTCGTTCGGTTTGAATCATCGGGCCTTGCTCAGCTATTACAACCGCCAGACCGCCAGTTATTTCTTCGACGCCTGTGACGCCACGCAGCTGAGTCGCTGGCTCGGGCCGATCCGCCAGTTGCGCTGGTTTGGTGGCACCTGGGCGGACCGCGCCATCGGCAGTCAGGGCTGGCAACAGCTGCGCAATCCCGGCCTGCTCGTCGAACCTTTGGGCATCGAAGAAAGCCTGACCCGGCGCCAGCGCGAACGCTTGCAAACCTGTCTGCTTGAGCAGCACATCTGGCGCTGGTGCCAGTCTCTGAGGGTTGATTACCAGACGATCGCTGTGCATGTGCAACAAGGTCTGGCGCTGGGTTTCAGCGATCGTGCTGTGCTCGATGGCTGGCTGTGGCTGCGCCTGCTCAATCCGCGCGCCGTGCTGGTTATGCCGCCGGCCGGATTGACGCAGCCGGAACGGCTCGACTTTCTGCGTCGGCAGTGGGGCGCGGCGGACTGACTTTTCTGATCAGTGAGCCTTGCCGCTGAACCAGCCATCGCTGCGCTTGAGCCACAAGGCTTGCGCGCCAAGGGTCACGCTGCGCAAGACCATGAACAGCAGAAAAGATATCCACAGGCCGTGATTGCCCAAGGCCTGCAAAAACCAGGCGAACGGCAGCAACAGCAGCACCGTCAGCAGCATGCCGTTGCGCATTTCCCGCGCACGGGTGGCGCCGATGAACAGGCCGTCGAGCAGGTAGCTCCACACCGCAATCAACGGCAGCACGGCGAGGTAGGGCAGGTAGACGAACGCTGTCTCGCGCACGCTCTGAATATCGGTCTGCATCTCGATGAACAGGTGTCCGGCCAGCAGAAACAGCACGGCAAACCCGAGGCTGGCAATCAGCGACCAGCCGCCGGCCACCACCAGCGATCGACGCAATGCCAGGCGATCCCGCGCGCCGATGGCATGGCCGCACAAGGCTTCAACGGCGTGCGCCAGTCCGTCCAGTGCATGGGCCGTCAGCAGCAGGCCGTTGAGCAGCAGCGCGTTGGCCGCTACGGTCGCATCGCCGAGCCGTGCGCCCTGCACAGTAATGAGGAAAAACACCGATTGCAGGGCGAGGCTGCGGATGAAAATGTCACGGTTGACCGCCAGCAGCGGCCGCCAGCTCTGCCAGACTCTCAGCACCGACCAGATGATCTGCCCCGGATAGGCGCGCAATGCCGTGCGCGTGAGCCACAGGCCGAGCAGGGCGCCGCTCCATTCGGCGATTACCGAAGCCCGCGCGGAACCGGCCACGCCCCAGTCCAGGCCGATGACAAACCACAGATTGAGCACAATGTTGATCAGGTTGGTGCTCAGCAGAATCGCCAGCGGCGCCCGCGCGTTCTGCGTGCCGAGGAACCAGCCGACCAGCGCATACGTCGCCAGCGCTGCGGGCAGGCCAAACAGACGCGTGTGGAAAAACTCCCGGGTCAGTTGCTCCAGTTCAGCCGACGGTTGCATGAAGTGCAGGGCAACGCCACTGAGCGGCACGCCAAGAGTGCCGAGCACGACGGCCAGCCCCATCGCCAGCAGCAGGCCCTGCAAGAGAATCTGCCGCAACGCCGCGCCATCGCTGCGCCCGGCAGCCTGCGCGGCAAAACCGGTGGTGCCCATGCGCAGAAAACCCATCGCCCAGGCAAGAAAGGTGTACAGACTGGCGCCGACCGCCACCGCGCCGAGTTGATGGGCATGCGGCAGATGGCCGATGACAGTGCTGTCGACCAGCGCCACCAGCGGCACGGAGATGTTGGAAAGAATCATCGGCGCGGCGAGCGCCCAGACCTTGCGGTGAGTCGGGCGGTCGCGCCAGTCGGTAATCAGAGAGGACATGCAGGCTCCTTGGGGGAGCGGGGATTGTAGCGAGTCGTGCCATTCAATGTGGGAGCGAGCTTGCTCGCGAAGACTGACCGACGGTGAAGATTTCGGCTGTGCCGGCCATTCGCGAGCAGGCTCGCTCCCACAGGGTGGCGGTGGTGTTAATGGATGATCCAGCTCAACAACCACAACCCCAGCAGCAGCCAGATGATCCCGGCAATGATCGACGCATTCATGAACGCCCGGATCGCCGACCACAGCAGCATCAGGCCAACGATCAGGGCGATGATGCTGATGATCGAGGTGTCCATCCCCAGCGTTTGCGCCAGGCCGTCGACAAAGTTGCTGCCGGCATTGCTGAGCATATTGAACAGGCCGCTGAGGCCATCGACGATAAAGCGGATGACCGAACCGAGTGCCTGGCCGAGCCATTCGAAAAAGCTTTCTACACGCATGTGTGCATCCCTGATGAAAGAGCTGAGCCTTGGGCCACACCGAGGGCGGCCGAGTTCCCTGCATGATAGAAGGTTTGCCCGGATCATGTGTGGGAGCGAGCCTGCTCGCGAAGGGGGCGTGTCAGGCAAATCCGGTCTGGATGATCCACCGCCTTCGCGAGCAGGCTCGCTCCCACAATTGATCATCTGCGCTGCTTGCCTTCAGCCCGCATCCCCCCGAAGCTATGCGTCTTCAGGAGAGCCCGATGAACCTTGTAGAACTGACCGAACGCCTGCACGCCATTCGCGACCGCAATGACTGGCGGCAATTTCACAGCCCGAAAAACCTCGCCATGGCCGCCAGCGTCGAAATGGCCGAGCTGGTGGAAATCTTCCAGTGGCTGACGGAAGACCAGTCACGCCAGTTACCGGCGGACAAACTCGCGCATGCCGGGCAGGAAGTCGGCGATATCGTTCTGTATCTGTTGCTGCTGTGCAGCGAACTGGGTCTGGACATGAATGAAGTGGTGCGCGCCAAGCTCGCCGACAGCGAACGGCGGTTCAGCTGATGAGCGACCGTCATTTCGATCAGTTGGCCACGCGCTTCGCCGAAAAAATATACGGCGGTGCCAAAGGCGCGATTCGCCTCGCCGTGTTGCAGGCCGATCTGAGCGAGGCCTTGCCGGAACGTCCGCTGCGCGTGCTGGATATCGGCGGGGGCCTGGGGCACATGTCGCTGTGGCTGGCCGAGCGCGGCCATGACGTCACCTTTACCGAACCGGCCGAACCGATGCTGGAAGGCGCACGCGAGCGTTTTGCCGAAGCCGGGCAAACCGCGACATTCATTCAGGCGCCGTGGCAGGAACTGCCCGGTCAGCTCACCGAGCCCTATGATCTGGTGATGTGCCACGCCGTGCTGGAATGGCTCGCCGAACCCCATGCGATCCTGCCGGTGCTGCGTCAACTGACCAAGCCCGGCGGCTGGCTGTCGCTGGCGTTCTACAACCGTGATGCGCTGATTTATCGCAATCTGCTCAAGGGCCATTTCAAGAAAATGCGCAAGAACGTCATGGCCGGCGAGAAGCAGAGCCTGACCCCGCAGCAGCCTCTCGACCCTCGGGAATTGGCAACGCAACTCGCTGGAATGTGGCAGGTCGAAAGTCAGAGCGGCGTACGGGTATTTCATGATTACATGCCGGTGGAATTCCAGGCCCGCGCCGAACTGGCGGATTTGCTGGAAATGGAACTCGCGCACCGTCGTCACCCAGGCTTCGCCGGGCTTGGGCGTTACTTGCACTGGATCTGCCGGCCGATCTGAGCGGAGCGCGACATGAAAGCTCGATGCGGGTTATTGCTGATAAGTCTGGGGTTGGCCGCTTGCCAAGGCAGCAACCCCTACGTGGCCCAGTCACGGCCGTTGCCGCCGGCACCGCCGCAAGCCGCCACCACCTTCGACCGCAGCGCCTACCCGGCGCCGCCGCGGGATTACGGACGCTACCGCAATTGGGCCTGGCGCGACGGGCAGTTGCCGCCGGGCACGGCGTGGGCCGATTCGGCGCAAGTGGCCGAGGCGGTCAGCAATGCCCTCGACCAACGTGGCTTGCGGCCGATGCGCGACAACCGCCCGGCCGACCTGCTGGTCAGCGCCGACCTGCGTCTGGAAACCCGTTTGCGCCAGGTTCGCGATGATTACGGCTACTACGGCGGATACGGCGGCTATGATCGTTATGGTCGCGGTTACGGCATGTACAACAGCGTGCCGATCGTGCGCACCTATCAGGAGCAGGTCGTAGTGGTGCGGGTCGATCTGTTCGATGCCGGCAATGGTCAGCCAGTGTGGAGCGCCAGCGCCGAAACCGGCACCCAGGGCAATCAGATCGAACGCGCCGATGCGATCCGCGAGGCTGTGGAAAAAGCCATGGCGGCGTATCCTCCCAGCTGACGTCGTGTCAGCAGGTTCATGTCTTCACCCGGAGAAAAATCATGTTCCGCCGTCTCGCTCTACTCGCTGTTGCCGCGCTGCTCAGTGCCTGCGCCGCCAATCAGGTCAATCACGATTTCGACGCCAGCCGCGACTTTGCCGCTTATCGCAGCTGGAGCTGGAAAGACCCGGCCCTGCAATATCGCCCCGATGATCCGCGCATCAAAAGCGACCTCACCGAACAGCGCATCCGCCAGGCGGTGTCCGATCAACTCGATCAGCGCGGTTTGCGCCCGGCTGCCGGCGGCGGCAAAGGTGATCTGAGCGTGCAGACCTACCTGATCGTCGAGGACCGGCAGCAGCAGGTGACAACCAATTACGGCGGCGGTTGGGGCGGCCCGTGGAACGGCTACTGGGGCGCACCGATGTACAACGAAACACGCAACATCACCTACAAGGTCGCGACCATTCAGATCGACCTGCTCGACGGCAAGGACGGCAAACTGGTCTGGCGCGGCAGCGATGAGCAAATGCTCAGCAACCGCCCGAATCCGGCTGACCGCAGCAATGCCATTCGCGAGACCGTCGCACGGATCCTGGCGAACTATCCACCGCGTTGAACCGCTCTGAACCGTTTCCTGTGGGAGCGAGCCTGCTCGCGAAGGCGGTGTGTCATTCAGCATTGAATCCTCTGGCACTACGCTTTCGCGAGCAGGCTCGCTCCCACAGTGGCGGTGGTGACAGGAATGGCGCGACGCCAGCACTCTCGACCGACCGCGTCTACACTCTTTTTCATCAACGGAGGTAGCGCTCGGCACTGCGCCGGCAAAGGAGTGCGCCATGTCGCCAGGATCGCAAGGCAACGGCCCGGCCCGGCAACGCGGGGCGATCGGCTTGATGGCGGCAGCCACCCTGAGTCTGGCGCTGGTGATGATGTTGCTGGTGGTCGACAGCGGCCGCCTGTACATGGAACAGCGCAAATTGCAGCGGGTGGTCGATACCGCCGCCCTCGAAGCGGTCAGTCGCGGCGGCAATTGCCTGCCCGGGCTGACCGCCGCCAGTTATGCCGGGCAAAGTGCGCTGCGCAATGGTTACGTGGTGGATGCCGCCAATACGCTCGTCACCACTTGCGGCACGCTGACCACCGCTGCCAGCGGTTTGCGCAGTTTCACTGTCGATGCCACGCAATCAAGCGCAGTCAAGGTCGCCGCCAGTCGTACGGTCACCAGCAGTTTTGCTGGCGGTGTGCAGGCGTTGTTCAGCGCCACGCCGGTCAGCCTCAATACCACGCTCATTGCTTCGGCAGTTGCCGCGAAACCGCAGCCGACCGTCGCCCAACTGAATATTCGCAGCACCCTCGCCAGCATCGACACGGCGCAGTCGAACATCCTCAATCCGCTGTTTTCCGGGTTGCTCGGCGGCAACGTCAACCTCACGGCGGTGGGCTGGGACGGCTTGCTGCACACCGATATCAACCTGCTCAAATACCTCGATCAGTTGGCCATCGACCTCAACGTCGGTGCCGGCAACTACACGCAATTGCTCAACACCCAAGCGACCGTGACGCAGTTGATTCAGGCCGCAGCGACGGTGGTGCAACTCAACGGCGCGACTGCGCAAGTGGTCACCGCGCTGGGCCAGTTGCAGGTCGCCGCCATCAATGCGGCGCCGGTTAGACTCGGCGAGATCCTGCAGCTGCAAACCGGCACTACGGCGGCGGGGCTGGATGCCAATCTGCAATTGCTGCAATTGGTGCAGGGCGTAGTGCAACTGGCCAACAGCAAGAGCGCGGTGGCGGCGACCTTGCCGGTCAACGTGCTGGGGCTGGCCGGTGTCACGGTACGGGTGAAGGTGATCGAACCGCCGCAGTTCTCGGCGATTGGCGATCCGGCGCGGGCCAAGGCCGATCCATTGGGACCGGACCGAATTTATGTGCGCACTGCGCAGGTGCGCACGCTGTTGTCGGTGAATCTGCCGGTGCTCTCGGGGGTGACGGGGCTGACCAATGCGGTGCTGGGCCTGGTCGGTACGCTGACGCCGACGCTCAATGCGCTGTTGAGCCTGAATCTGGTGGACACAATCAATTCAGTGTTCTGCCTGTTGGGCGCCGGTTGCCAACAGCTCGATCCGAAGCTGCTGCCCTCACCGCAGATCGACATCGCGCTGGATGCCGGCGGGGCGAAAAGCTATGTCACCGATTACCGCTGCCCGACCGACGACAGCGGCAGCAAAAGCCTGACTGCCGCCACCACGACTTCTCTGGCTGATCTCAAACTCGGCAAGATCGATCCTGTCGCGGCGTTCTCTTCAGTCGCCGAACCAACGGTGGCGCCGTTGCCGCTGGTCGATCTCGGCATCATCACCTGCCACAGGATTCTCGGCATCGGCAGTTGCGATGCCGCCTCCCGGGTCCAGTACGGCGCGGGCGGCATCGCCCTCAAACTCGACACCAGCGTCGCGCAGACCACGCAGAATCTGCTGTTCTCCAGCACCACACCCTTCGCCACCCCGGCCAACCTGAAACTGCCGCCGAGCCTGCTGCCGGCCGCGCCGACCAGCAACATCGTCGGCAGCCTGGCAAACACGCTGTCCGGCATCAACCTGATCGTCTACAAACCCGTGGGCAGCAATCCGCTGGGCGCCATCGTCACCGGGGTGGCTTCGTTGATCAGCGACGTCAGCAACCGCTTGTTGCCAGTGGTCACCGGTTTGATCAGTCCATTGCTCGATCCGCTGTTGAACAATCTGCTCAAAGGCTTGGGCATCAACCTGATGAATACAGAGGTGGGCGCCAATATGTCCTGCGGGCAGACCGGCAAGGCCTATCTGGTGATCTGATCATCCGTGGCAATCGGCAATTCGATGCAGAACCGCGCGCCCTCCGTGGAGTTGCGCACGCTCAACTGGCCGCCCATGTTGGCGATGATGCCGTAGCTCACCGACAGGCCCAGACCGGTGCCGACGCCAATCGGCTTGGTGGTGAAGAACGGCTCGAAGATCCGCTCCAGCAAACGCGGATCGATACCGCCGCCATTGTCCTCGACCCACAACCGCACGCTTTCCTCGTCACGCTCGGCGTAGATCGAAATCCACGGTTTGAACGCTGAGTCGTTGTCGCGTTTGCTGAGCAAGGCGTCACGGGCGTTGACCATCAGATTGATCAGCACCTGCTCCAACTGATCGACGTAGCCGCGCACCTGCGCCTCGAAGCCGGTCTCACTGATGCGCAGATCGACACCTTTGCCGCGCATGCCTTCGGCCAGTAGCGACAGGGTGCCTTCGATGGCTTGGGCCGGGTTGAACAACTGTTGTTCGATTTCCGAGCGCCGGCCGAATACACGCATGTGGTCGACCACCTTCGCTGCGCGCTGCACCTGGGCGTCGATACGGTTGAGTTTGTCGGTCAGATAATCGACCTGCACCTCACCGTTGCCGAGGCGCTTGAGCACGTTGACGATGGCCATGCGCATCACGTTCAGCGGTTGATTGATCTCGTGGGCAAGGCCGGTGGCCATTTCGCCGAGGGTGGCCATTTTCGCGCTTTGGGTGAGTTGCTGTTGCGAGCGGCGCACCTCGGTGTTGTCGCGGCCCACCGCTTGCACTTCGATCAACTGTCCCTGCTCATCGAACACGCCGCGATCCGACCAGACCCACCAGGCGTGTTCGCGTCCGGGCAATTGCAGGCTGATTTCCGCTGTACTCACTGGCTGTTGCGGGGTCAGTTGGCTCAGGCGCTGCACAAAAGCGCCGCGCTGTTCTTCGGACATCCAGCCACCCAGATCAACCCCGGGCAGTTGTTCCGGGGTGCATTCCAGATAAGTCGCCAACGGTCGGTTGCCAAAGATCAGCGTCAGGTCCGGGCGATAACGGCAGATCATCGCCGGCGAGTCCTCGACCAGAATCCGGTAACGCTCTTCGCTTTGCCGCACCTGCTCGGCGGCAAGCGTCGCGTCGGTGACGTCCAGCCACAGGCCCACCGCCTCGACCGGCAACCCGAGATCGTTGCGCAGCAGTTTCGCTTCATCGAGCAGCCAGTGATACTCGCCACGGTTGTCGCGCAGGCGATAACGCGCACGCACCGAGCCTTCGCGCAGCAACTGGCGGTTGCGCTGGAAATACAGTTCGCGGTCGTCGGGATGCACGCGCTCGACCAGCGCTGTCGTGTCGCAATCTTCCAGCGTCCAGCCCAGCAAGGGTTGCAGGCTGGCGCTAAAAAAATCCGGAACCAGTGCGCCTTCTGCATAGCGCTGCACGTAGATCACCGCCGGTGAACTGGCAATCAGATTATCCAGCCGCGCATGGGCGGCAGCGGCGCGCTGTTGTTGATTCTGGATGTCGCTGATGTCGAGCATGAAGCCGACCAGACGCCGATGCTCACCGGTGCCGCTGACCTGGCCCTGAATCCGATACCACGTCGCCGCTGCGCCGACCTCCGCGCGGTGCAGACGTACGCTCAGGGTCAGCGCTTCTCCTTGCAGTTGCAGGGCGCGCAAACGGCTGCGCAACTCGGCGCGATCGGCGGGATGAAACAGCGACAGCCAGTCTTCTACCGGCAGCAGGCGATCGCTGAGATCCAGTGCCGAGGCCAGCGTCGGCGCCAGTGCAATCTGCTCTTCGGCACTGATTTCCCACCAGCCGGTGCCGAGCAGGTTTTGCAGCGAGTCCAGGCGCTCCATCGATTGCACATGGCGCTGCTCGCGCAAGCGGCTGAGCAGCGGCCCGGCCAGCGCGCCGGCCAGGCTCAGCCAGTCGCGATCGGTCAGCCATGGCGCCACGTTGTCGACTGTATAAAACCCGCAGAGCAGCCACGCGACCACACCCTGGTCATTGCTGTAGGGCACGGCGAAACCGTTGGCGTTGCCGAACGTGGCCTGCAATCGCGAGTGTTCATAGCGGCCCTGCGGGCCGGCGAGACGTTGCGGCGCGCTGCCGTTGAGGCTGTCCAGCGGCGTGCCCAGCGGCTGGCCGTCCTCCCACAGTTGCGGGGCATCGTGGCCGCGAAACTGTTGATGAATCTGCCAGCCTTGGGCCTGTTCATCGAACAACGCCACGGCGAGGCAGGGGATGTGCCAGCGCTGGGCGATGGCCTGCAATTGTTCGCCAAGCACCGTCGGCAGGCGCGTCAGGCTGCACGTGCGCAGACGATCGCTGACCTGCGCGGCGAGGGTCTGGCAGGCGTCGCGATCGCGCGCTTGCTGACGTTCGAGCAACAGGTCGGCGATGTCGAGCATCTGCAACCGCCAGCCATCCTCCAGCGGCTGCACCCAGCCGCGCAGGTGCAGCGGCTGATCATTCAGGCCTCTGAAATCCAGATCGAGCAATTGCCCTTGCCAGTCTCGCGGCTGACCTTCGATGGTCAGCAGACTGTGCGGCAGCAGGTAGGCGCTGAGCGGCAGCGGCTGACCCTGAGGTTTGTGCTGGGCGAGCAAATGCCGCAGCGGGCCGGCGATTTGCAACACATCGCCGTTGCCATCCAGATAAAAATGCAGGCCGATCGGCGGCGCGCCGAGGTGGTCCGGCAAGTCGTGGGCTGCGACGGGGGCGCGCTTGAGCAAGCGCCCGAAAAGCTTATCGCCGGCGGTCAAAATTGCAGGCTCGAGCTGGCGGTCAGGTGCGTGGGCAGATTGGGCACCGTGCCGATCCCGGGCAGCACCAGAAACGGCATGATCTGATTGAGCTTGCTCACCGGGTAATTGACGCTGACGGTCAGGGTGCCAGTCCCCGCGTCGTACGCCGCACTGGTGTCGGTGCCGACCACCAGATTCAAGGCCGAGGGCAGCCATTGCAGTTGTTGGGTCAGCGCGGCATTGGCGGTGTTGACCACCACCGTCGAATAGTTCGGCGTGGCCGGGTCCACCGCAACGCTGCGGCGCACCGCCTCGGCAGTGGCCTGGTTGAACGATTGCATCATCACGAAGGGCAGGCCGTAGCTGACCAGCCCGTAAAACACTGCGAAAAAGATGATGAACACCAAGGCGAATTCGATCGCCACCGCACCTTTTTGCGACCTGCGAAAGCCGTTTTTCATGCGTGCGTCTACCCTGACAGTCACTGCGTAGTATCAGCATAGAATCAATCAGGCAAAACGGACGGCTTTCAGCGGATGCAGATTTCCCTTGTTCTGATCTGGCTGGCGATCTGCGCCGCGCAAGATGCCCGGCAGCGGCGAATTTCCAATGCTTTGACGTTAGGCGTCGGCGCGCTGGCGTTGGTCTGGTTGTTGGCGACTGGCACTACTTGGCTGGGCGCCGACGCGGGGCAGGGCGGCTGGGCCTGCCTGATCGCTTTGCTGCTGACGCTGCCGGGGTATTTCTTGGGCCGCATGGGCGCCGGCGATGTGAAATTAATGACAGCTCTGGGTCTTGCGACGAACGGCATATTCGTTCTTGGCGCATTTATCGGCGCGGGCGTGGCCAGCGTGCTGTGGCTGCTGCTCGCGCCAAAAGTCTGGCCTCATATGGCTCAAGGAGTTAGAGAGCATGTGCGTCATCTGGCCCCGGACAAGTCAAAAAAGCTGCCATTTGCGCCGTTCGTGTGGGTAGGTGTAGTGCTTTCGCTGTACTGGATCATCTGATTGCGGGGTGCCACTAGTCCTATGTACATAGTCGGAAAGTGGGTCTACTTTCAATTCAGGCGAATACGCCACCAAAGTGCAGGAATCGTCAGCGTTGGCCGAGCAAATGGAGTGGTTCGTGAACAAGCCTAATTCGGTAAAAATCCTCGTGGTCGATGATCAGCCGCTGATCGTCGAAGAACTCTGTGAGTTTCTCGAGAGCAGTGGCTACCGTTGCGTGCCGTGCGACTCGAGTCTTGAAGCCATCGAGCTGTTCCGGGCGGACCCGGACATCGGTCTGGTGCTGAGTGATTTGCACATGCCGGACATGGACGGCATCGAGTTGATCCAGGCGTTGCAGCGGCTGGCCGGCAAGCAGCGGGTGTTCGAGGCGATCATGCTCACCGGGCGCGCTGACAAGCAGGATGTGATCAAGGCGTTGCGTGCGGGGATTGCCGATTACTATCAGAAGCCGATCGATCTGGCAGAGTTGCTTGAGGGTGTGCAGCGCCAGGAACTGGCTTTGCAGGAACGGCAGAAGAATCTGCATCTGGGGCATTTGAATCAGAAGTTGCAGTTTTTGTCCGAGTCGATTGATGACCTTTATCAGGATCTCGACAAGGTGCGGCGCTCGCCCGTGCCCGTGGTCAGTGATGCTGAACCTGAGTCCGTGGAGATGCCGGCGGTGTTCAGTCAATTGTCGCCCCGGCAGTTGGACGTGGCGCGGTTGGTGGGCAAGGGGCAGACCAATTATCAGATTGCCTGTGAGTTGGGGATTACCGAGAACACGGTGAAGTTGTATGTGTCGCAGGTGTTGCGGTTGACGCATATGCATAATCGGACGCAGTTGGCTTTGGCGCTTTCTCCTGGTAGTTCGGCGGGGCGGCAGCGGGTTACGGCGCATTGACTTGGCGGCTTTTGGGCCGACAATGCTTTGGGTGGTTGGGGTGAATATCCGTTTCTTCGGGTGTTGCGGCTGGCGGTTTCGCCCTTACGGCGAGTCCCTTTTGGCAAACGCCGGAATGCCGGCCCAGCCCAAAGGAACCAAAAGGTCTTCGCCCTGACGTTCGGCCCGCTCGCTGGGGCTCGGGGTTCCTTCGCTCCGGGATCGATCCTGGCGCAGCGGCTCCGGTTTGCTTCGCTGCACCTCCTTGCGCTGTGTCTGGCTGCGCCAGACGGTCGCTGCGCTCCCACGCCCGGATCAATCCCTCCACTCAGCCTGCCGACGGGCTCCCAGATCAAGATCAAAAGCTACTCGAGCTTGCGCTCATTGTTTTGAGCGGTGAAAAGCATGCGGTGTCTGGCTTTTGTTTTGCGCTGGATTCGCCCCTCACCCCAGCCCTCTCCCGAGGGAGAGGGAGCCGATTTGCGGGTTGTTCAAAATTTGCATTCGACTCGGTATCTCAGGTCGGCATACCTGACCCAAACTACTCGGTCGGTCCCCTCTCCTCTGGGAGAGGGCTAGGGTGAGGGTGCTTTTGATCTGCTTCAAAATCTGTGTTCGACTCGGTATTTCAGGTCGGTGTACTTCGCCCAAACAACTCGATCGGTCCCCTCTCCCTCTGGGAGAGGGCTAGGGTGAGGGTGCTTTTGATCTGCTTCAAATCTGTGTTCGACTCGGTATTTCAGGTCGGTGTACTTCGCCCAAACAACTCGGGTCGGTCCCCTCTCCCTCTGGGAGAGGGCTAGGGTGAGGGTGCTTTTGGTTTTGATTGTTTAAATCTGTGTCTGATTTGCCAGAACCTTCCCACAAGGTTTTCAGGTTGTCCGTCGGACGTCGGGTCACTAGTCTCTGGCTGTCGCTGACAACTCAGCGGTCAGGTGTGGAAACCTGAAATTCAAGTAGTTGCTTTGCATTGCTACCGTAATCGTTGTCGGCGTGTTCGTTCGTCTGCAAACTGTGTCGCGGCGGCTGTGCGTGGGCAGACTTTGGTCTGGCCGGTTGCCTACTTATCGGTTTTCCACCCTGCGTACAGCTGCCACCTTTTGTCGTGTGGAAACGACAGAAGAGGGCGTCACAGCCAAGTAGGAGTTCTCATGGACAAACTGATCCCAGACCCACCCCGCTCGAAGACGCCATGCGCGCCGACGATCTGGTGAAAAACCGCGAAGCGATAAAACGCGCGCTCGATTTCTATCTCTGCCCCGAACCTGCAAAACCGCATCCGCCCAGTACGCTGTTCATGGTGGTGCCCAATGTCGATACCGAAAGCCTGTTGGCGCATGCCTGTGAGTCGCTGGCGTCAGCGAGTGCGATGGCGAGTAATTTCGCTGGCGAGTTGAGCGGGTTTCAGCGCAGCACGGCGTTGGCGATTCAGCAGATTGTCATGCTGGCGGAGTTGGCGGTGAATCGGGCGCTGGATCGGGTGGATCCGCAGAGCTGAAACCGCGTTATCGTTCTTCGCGAGCAGGCTCGCTCCCACCGAAAGCACGCGGTCGACTGTGGGAGCGAGCTTGCTCGCGAAGGGGCCTTTAAGCGCACCACCAAACTAATTCTTGCTCTCGATCTTCCCGCCCGCATCCGGATCGTAAAAATCCGGTATCTCGTACTGGTATTTCTTCAGCCAACGCTGCATCGCCAGTTCGCGTTCGGTGGCGGTGGCGCTTTGCGGTTTGGGCGAGGCGGCTTTGTTGCGGCTTTGCAGGACCAGCCAGCCTTCGGTTTCCTGTTGTTGCGCCGAGGCCGGGCCGGTGTCGATGGCGTGGGCGGTGAGGGGCAGGGTGAGCAGGGTCAGGTAGCACAGGCCTTTGCGGATAGTCATGGCTGTCTCCTATTCGAGCGTCGGCGGTAGCGGGTCGATGAAGGCGGCGACGCGGTCGCCGGGGGTGTTTTTGGCGTTGGTCGGGGCTTTGAGTTTTTCCGCGCGTTGCTGCGCTTCGGTGAATTGTTCCGGGGTCAGTTTCGAGCGGCTGACGACCTCTGCTGCTTGCGGCCAGTCGTTCTGGTAGAGCAGCAGGGTGACCATGTTCAGCGTCGCCAACTGATTGTTCTGGCTCAGTTCGATGGCGGTGAGGAATTCGAATTTCGCTTCGTTGAGGCGCAGTTGGTTGAGGTAGACCACGCCGAGGTCATTGCGGATTTTCTCGTCGGTGGGCGCCAGGCGCGCGGCGCGTTGCAGGTGGGCCTGGGCCTGGCCGTTGTCGCCACGGGCGGCGTAGACCTGGCCCAGGCCATGTTCGGCCTGGGCGGTGAGGCAGCCGCCAAGCAGGCTGCGGTAGAGCGGCTCGGCTTCGCTGCGACCGAGCAGGCGATAGACCTTGGCTTTGCGCAGGCGCACTTCGCTGAGGTTGTCCGGCAGGCTTTGCAGGTTGGCGAGGCTGGCGTGGAGCTTGCCGTCGCTGGCCAGATCATCGGCGAGGTTCAGCGACAGTTCCTGCTCCGACGTGAGTTTGCTGCAGCTGGACGGCGACAGCAGCGAGGTCCACGGCGCCTGGCCATCCGTGGCGCAGCCGCTGAGCAGCAACAGACTTGCCATGACTATCAGTACTTTCATCAAACGCTCTCCATGAGCCAAGGTCAGTTTGCGAACGCGCGGGCAATGGCGGTGAAGCCCGGGCCGGCCAGTACGATCAGCAGGGCCGGAAACAGAAACAGCATCATCACCACCGACATCTTCGCCGACATTTTCGAGATGTATTCCTGCAGCCGGGTCAGGCGTCGGTCGTCCAGTAATTGCTTGAGCGCCAGCAGTGATTTCATCGCACCGCCGCCCTGGTGGATCAGTTGCTGGAGGATCACGCAGGTGTCGGTGAATTCGTCCACCGCGAGCATCACTGCGGTCTTGTTCAGCTCCTGCCCCAGCTCCAGACCGGAGTCGACGCGGCTGAGGATCAGGCGCAGTTCGCTGGTCAGTTTCGGCAGCAGTTTCTGCGCTTCGACGCTGAGCACGCGCAACGCTTGTTCCACGGCCATGCCGGATTCGAAGAGGATGCGCAGCAGCGGTATGAACGTGGAAATTTCCACGGCGATGGTTTTCTGTCGGCGGGCGGCGGCGTAGGCGAGCAGGCGTTTGGGCAGTAAATAGCCGCCGCCCGCAGCGAACATCGGCGCCATCCAGCGGTGGCTGGTCTGCGGAAAAAACACTTCCTGCAAGAAGATCGCCAGCCCCACAGCGAGCAGCGGCGTGCCGATTTGGCAGGCGGCGAAGAGCGCGCGTTCGTTGGCGCGGCGCCAGCCGAGGCGGCCGAGCAGGGTCTGGGTTTCGCTGTCGATGCTCACCGAGCCCCGGCCGAAACGGCTGTTGCCCAGCGCGCGCAGCCAGTGGCCGAAACGGTTCTCCCGCACCAATTGGCCGTGCAAGCGCTGATGCACCTGACGCACGCGGCGGCGCTCGGTGAGCAGGTGATTGCCCAGCAATAACAGCGAACCAAGGAGCAACAACAACGCCGCGAGCCAGACCATCTCAAACGCTCCGCAACATGCGCCACAGCGCCAGACTGCCCAACACCTGCAACACGGCGGCGCTGAGCAGCATGGTCTGGCCGCTTTCGTCGTGCCACATGCCGAGCATGTAGCCGGGGTTGGTCAGCATGAAGTAGCTCACCAGAATCAGCGGCAGCAAACCGAGCACCCAAGCGGTCATGCGCGTTTCCCCCGTCAACGCGCGCAACTGCCGCGCGCCCTGGTCGCGCTCGCGGATCAGTTTGATCAGATTCTCCAGCAACTCGCTGGCGTTGCCGCCGTAGCGGTGATTGACCTTCAGGCCGAGGGCGAACATGCGCAATTCGTCCTGCTCGTAGAGCTCGGCAAAATCGCTGACCGCATCGGGCAGGTTCACCCCCAGTTGCACGTTGCGCTGTACCCGGCCCATGGCCGCTTTCAAGGGATCTTCACTGGCCTCGATGCCGCCCAGCACCGCATCGCTCAGCGTGCGCCCGGACTTGAGACTGCGCACGGTGTGGTCGAGCAGTTGCGGCAGTTGCTCGATCATGCGGCGGATCCGCCGTCGGTAGCGAATGGCGATGTACAGCCGCAACGCCACGGGCGGGACGAGCAACATGATCAGCAGACCAACCCAGCTCCCGAGCAGAAATCCCAGGCCCATGGCCGCCGCCCACAGGCTCAGCCACAGACCGAAACGCTCGCTCGGCTGACCGAGGCCGGCACGCAAAAACATGCGCTCCAATCCCACCCATTTCGTCTGTTCCACGGCCAATTGCGGTTGCCCGGCGGCGAGTCGATTGAGGACTTTTTCCGTCGCGGTCTTGCGCAGGCCTTGCAGGAACAGATAGATCGACAGCCCGAGCAGCATCAGGCAAATGGCGATAAGAATGATCGGTCCCAGCATCTGCGTGCTCCTCGCCGTCAGCCCAGGTGAGCGTCTTGGCGCAGCTTGTCGCCGGCCGGGTTGACCGCTTCGCGGACAAAGCCGAACCCCGTGCGGCGGTCGAGGCGGAACAGGGTGTTGGTGACGTAGACGTCCTCGCGGATGCCGACCACTTCCACCACTTCGCTGACGCAGCGCCGGCCATCGGGCATGCGCGTCAGTTGAATGATCACGTCGAGGGCGGCGCAGATCATCTGGCGCAAGGTGCGTTCGGCGATCGAGCGCCCGGTCAGGCCGACCAGCGTCTCCAGACGCAGCAACGCGTCCTGGGCATTGTTGGCATGCACGGTGCTCATCGAACCGTCGTGGCCGGTGTTCATCGCGGTGAGCACGTCGACCACTTCGACGCCTCGGATCTCGCCAAGAATGATCCGGTCGGGACGCATGCGCAGGGCGTTGCGAATCAGGTCGCTGGCCTTGACCTCGCCATGACCCTCGGCATTCGGCGGACGGGTTTCCAGACGCACCACATGCGGATGGCCGAGTTGCAGTTCGGCGACGTCTTCGATGGTCACCAGCCGCTCGTGCGGGTTGATCAACTGGCTGAGGATGTTCAGCAGCGTGGTCTTGCCGGTGCCGGTGCCGCCACTGATCAGGATGTTGCAGCGCCTGCCCACGGCGTTCTGCAGGAACTCGAAAATCGCCAGATCGATGGTCTGCATCGCCATCAGGTCGGTGCTCTTGAGCATGTCCTTGCGGAACTTGCGGATCGACAGGCACGGGCCGTCGAGGGCGATCGGCGGGATGATCGCGTTGACCCGGCTGCCATCGGGCAGGCGCGCATCGACCATCGGCGAGGACTCATCGAGGCGGCGCCCGAGCGGCGCAAGGATGCGTTGCATGACCCGCTCGACGTGATGCGCATCGATAAAACGCAGATCGCTCTGATGCAAAACGCCGTCGCGCTCGATGAACACCCGGTGCGGGCCGTTGACCAGAATTTCCGTCACCGACGGGTCGCGCAGCAGGACTTCCAGTGGGCCGAAACCGGTGAGTTCGTCGACGATTTCTTCGCCGAGGCGCTCCATTTCGTAGCGCGAGATCGCCAGATGCAAACGCGCGATGTATTCGGCGACCTTGTCGGTGACGAACTGCGCCAGTTGCTGGCGTGAACCTTCCAGCAGGTTTTTTCCTGACTCCTCGATGGCGTCGATGATGTAGCGGTGCAGGACCAGTTTCAGGCCTTCGTGATCGCTGTTGCCGATCGCTCCGCGTGGCGTCGCGCCAAAGAGTTTTTCTGCGCTCATGAGTGGCCTCGCAGACGATCGAACCAGGTGACTTTCGGTTTGCTCAGACCTTCGGAACGCTTGGCCAGACGCTCGCCGAGGGCGCGCAGGCTCTGGGTGAGTTTTTCCCGGGGCGCCAGTTCGAAAAGGCTGACGCCCTGGTTTTTCGCGTTCAGGCGCACGTCGGGACTGAAGGCCAGCACGGCGATGACTTCCAGATTGAAGGTCTTGCCCAGGGTTTCGGCATCCGGCGCGACGTTGCTCAGGTAGCGATCGATCAGCAAGCGCCCGTGCTCGAGTTTCATGCCTTTCTCACGCCATTGGTTGAGCACGGCAAGATTGCGTCGGCAGTTGAGGACGTTCTGGTCGGTGTACCAGAGCAGTTTGTCGCAATGGCTGACGAAGGTGCGCAACGCTTCACTGTCGGCCTGCCCGGTGAGGTTCACGACAATGTGCTGGAAGTGCTGGCGCAGGGCGCTGAGCAGCATGTACAGCTCGGCGGCACTGGTGGATTCCAGCGGCTCGTCGCTGTTGGCGTAAGCAAGAATTCGCAGGCCGTGCTCGGCGCTGGTGAAAGCGCTGTCGATCAGCGTGGCGTCGAGGCGGCGCAAATGACGCAGGGCATCGCCGAAGTGAAACGAACTCTCCAGACCCAACAGCGCCAGACTGTCGCCACGCGGCAGACCGAGGTCGAGCAGCAGGGTTTGCTGGCCGCTCTTCTGCACGACCATGGCCATGTGATTGGCGATCAAGGCGCCGTCCGACGCGCCTTGCACACCGTACAGAACGGTGAGGCCGCCGAGCTGGGTGCTAGGTGTAACGGCCGGCAGACGCTTACTCAGGCGCCGCACCAGTCCGGCGACTTCGCTGGAACGCGAGCCATAGGCGACAAAATCCCGCGCACCGGCGCGCATCGCATTCAGCACAAGCTGATTGTCCATGCCGTCACCGAGCGCAACAATCGCCAGCATCGGCTTGGCTTCCAGCGCACCTTCGATCAGCGCGCTCTGCGCGACGACGTGCTCGCGGTCGAGACCGACGAAGACCAGATTGGCGAACGTTACATCGACCAGTGCGAGCAATTCGTCGAGGCTGCCGGCACCGGCGCTGATGACCTGGCCGAGTGGCGCGAGGGCGCTTTGCAGCCATTCCAGATCGGTGCTGTTGCGGGTGATGGCGAGGAAGGTCTGACTGAGATTCTGGTTCATTGCGACAACCCGCTGCGCTTGTCGAAGTTGCCGTTCTCGAGGAAGAACATGCGATAGAAATTCGGGTCGTAATTGCGCAGTTTCTCCCCCGGCAACGACGGCAGTCGCGCGTCCGCCGCCAGTGGCTGGACCAGGTGCGGGGTGACGATCATCAGCAGCTCGCGCTCTTCGCGTTTGATCTGCGAACCCTTGAAGAACGCGCCGAGGATGGGAATGTCGCCCAGGCCGGGAAACTTGTTCACCTGCGAGCTGTTGGTGGTGCTGATCAAACCGCTGATGACAAAACTTTCGCCATCACCCAGCGACACGCTGGTGTCGGTACGGCGGATGGTCAGCGCCGGAACGGTGGTGCCGGCGATGTTCACCGCGTTGGCAAAATCCAGTTCGCTGACCTCCGGGGCGACCTTCAGCGCGATGCGGTCGCGGCCGATGATGGTTGGCGTCAGGGTCAGGCGGATGCCGAATTCCTTGTACTCGATCGACACGCTGTCGCTGCCGGAACTGGGCACCGGAATCGGGATTTCCCCGCCGGCCAGGAAGCTCGCACTCTGCCCGTTCAACGCCACCAGACTCGGTCGCGCCAGGGTGTAGGCGAAGCCGCTGGTTTCCAGGGCGTTGATGATCGCCATGGTCTTGCCGCCGACCCAAGAGAAATTGAACAGCGAGTTATCCACCGGCAGGCGCGGCTGCGGCACGCCGTCAATCGGCGGCAGTGTGCCGGGCGAGCCGAACAGGAAATTGCCGCGCGTGCCGATCAGCGACGCCGTGGCTTCCTTGAGTTTGGTGCGGCTGACTTCGACGAAGCGAATGTCGGTCTGCACTTGCGACGGCAGGGTCGGATCGTCCGACGGCACGCTGCTGGTCAGCGCCGTGGTTGCCGCGCCCTGGACGAAGACCATGGCTTGCTGAGGCTGCGCCGAGCAGGCGGTCCAGACCATCAGGCTGGTCGCGCCGGGGCCGACGCCCGTGAGCAAAAAGGACGAACCGCCATTGGCATGCACGTCGGCAATTTTCGGATCGCCCACTGCCAGCCGAGTGATTGCCACCGGGGACTGCATGTCCTGTTGGAAGCCTTCACCGATCTCGATCACCGAGGGCAGGCGCGGCAGTGCCGAGCAGTTGCCGACCGCCGCGAGGGCGCTGTTCATCGTCAATCCCAACAACAGCAAGGCCCGGAGCGCCGGTTTCAATGTCGGTCTGAGTCGACTCTGCATGCACGTGAATCCTTGCGCAGTCATGGGGTTTGTTGGCTGATCTGGTTGCCGCGAATGATTTCCACCGCAGGCCTGGGCGCCGCGCCGGCACTGGCGGTGGCAGGTGCTCTTTGCGCGCTGCCCAGGGCGAGTTGAGTGAACTGGAAAAGCTGGCTGTTGGCGCGATCCAGGTGCGCGGGCGATTGCGCTTCGCCGGCCCAGTATTTGGCCAGCCGCTGTTCTTCGCTGCTGCGCACCGCGAGACGCAAGGTGCCGACTTGAGTGGCAAGCATCAGGCGGCTGAGCAGTTGTTCCGGCACCGCCAGCACCACTGTGCGTGCGGCGATGCGGCGCTGGTCCTGTTTGATTTTTTCTTCGGCGCTGAGGCTCGGCGATGCCGGTTGGCCGTCGTTGGTCAGGCCGTAATGATCGCCAATTCCGAGCACGCGCAGGGCCGGAACGGCGATCTGCGCCGACTGCTGCAGATTGCTCGCGTCCTCGCGCAGATACAGCAGCACATCGACGTAATCCCCCGGCAGCAACTGCCCGGCGGCACCGATCACTTCATCGACGGCCACGGTGAGCGCGCGCTCGTCGCGGCGAATCATCCGCGCCAACGCACCGCCAGCCTGGAAGCTTTCGTCATTGAGCCAGGTGCCGGCGCTGAGGTGGCGCCAAGGTGTGCGGCCGACTGCTTGTTCGATGCTGGTCAGGCTGCCGGCCGGTGCGCTGCGCAGTTTTTCCACGGTCACATCGGCGGCGGTCAACGGCGTGAACGGCGCTACATCGTGGAGCAGTACCACCACCGGTTGGCGGGTCTGGTCTTCGGCAATCGCGACAGTCTGTTCAATGCTGACCGCTGGGGCGACGGGCGCCTCGGCGACCGGGGCCGGCTGACGACTGAGCACCAGCCCCCAGTAACCGACAAAAACCGCGCCGAGCAACAGCAACGCGGCTAGGCCCATGGTGACGCGACTGTTCATGACGGCTCTCCCTTTCCTGCTGCACAACCGATTGCATTTGCTTGCGAAAGGCGGACTGAATCGGCAGCTATGAACATGCAACTATTTCGCTATTTCCAAGCTAGCTGATCCAAGCAAAAGCGCCATTAATGACAGGCAAATAACCCACCAAAGTATGAGTCCTGGCCAATTAACAGCAGGAAATGGCCGGGACACATTGGGATTAATGCTTTGTGATTAATGCGTTCTTACAGTTGTTGGGCGGGGGTTTGTTGACAATGCTCATGTGGCACGGTGGAACCTTGCCGCGGTGGTGATGTCGGCGCCAGAGGCGCGAAGGAGTGGACCTATGTTTCGTATGACTTTTGATTATGTGATCGCCAAGGCTCGCGCGTTTGCCCGCAGTGAAGAGGGTGCTTCGGCGATCGAGTATGCGATTGTGGTGGCGATGGTGGCGGTGGTGGTTGTGGCGTTCATTACGCCGATTGGAGATCGGATCCTGGCGATATTCAACAGCATTTTGAATGCACTTCCGGCGGCACCGGCTCCTTAAGCACCCTTCTATTTTTATGAACTCTGCACCTGGCTGATATCGCACTACACTGGATTTACCTTTCAGTATTCAGGTATTGCCTATGAACGCGTCTTCGTCGTCCCGCCAACAACTGCTTCTGGTTGATGATGAAGAAGACGCGTTGCTGGAGTTGGCGGAGTTGCTGGAGGGGGAGGGCTTTACCTGTCATACCGCGACGTCGGTGAAGCTGGCGTTGCATCTGTTGACCCGGCATCCGGATATTGCTTTGGTGATTACTGATCTGCGTATGCCCGAGGAGTCGGGCATGTCGCTGATCAGGCGGCTGCGTGAGCATACGTCGCGGGAGCATTTGCCGGTGATTGTGATGTCGGGGCATGCGGATATGGAGGATGTCAGCGATATGTTGCGGTTGCAGGTGCTGGATCTGTTTCGCAAGCCGATTTATCACGTGAGGTTGTTGGAGACTCTCGATACTCTGTTTCCCAAGCCTCGGGTTGAGGCTGGGTGAACTCGGCGGCCTTTGGGCCGACCGTGTTCTTGGGGGGGTGGGTGAATATCCGTTGCTGCGGGTGTGGCGGCTGGCGGTTTCGCCCTTACGGCGAGTCACCTTTTTCAAACGCCAAAAAGGTAACCGAAAAGGCTTGCTCCTACGTTCGGCCCTCGCAGGCTCGGGTTCCTTCGCTCCGGGA